>DATJUC010000205.1:0-5181 GCA_035502675.1 Candidatus Acidiferrales bacterium
AGCAACGTCGCAATTTCCGAGTTTGCGATTCCCACGTATGCAAGCGGGCCGGTAGCGATCGTAAAGGGCGGGAGCGATCTCTGGTTTACGGAGGACGCCGCGAGCAAGATCGGTAGCGCGACCGAAAGCGGACAGATTACGGAATTTCCAATTACGACCAAGAGTCCCCACGACGATCCGCTTCGGCCTCGGCCGGAATTGACGACTCCGCCGAGCGGCTTCGGACCGAATGGGATCGCTCTCGGATATGACAACGCGCTGTGGTTTACGGAAGATAACGCGAGTGCGGTCGGGCGCATGACGCTCGCCGGAAAGATGTCCGGTCAGTATCGCGTCGATGCGAGCTGCTGTCTTCAGTATATACATAAGGGGCCTGGGAAAGCGCTCTGGTTCGCCGCCTCCAATCCGGCTGTTCCCGAAGCCGGAGCGGACGAGATTGCGCGCATCAACATCAAAGGCGCCGTCACTGCGTTCAAGTTTCGGGCCGCGACGCCCATTCCCGGCGACGTTGCGGAAGGCCCCGACGGAGCGATTTGGTTCACGCAGTACACGGCCGGAAAGATCGGCCGAATGACCCCGGCCGGAAAAGTCACCAACGAATACACGACTCCCACCAAGCGCTCGAGTCCCTCCGGCATCGTCGAAGGCCCCGATCACGCTCTCTGGTTCACCGAAGTCGCGGCCAACAAGATCGGCCGCATCACGACCACCGGAAAAATTACGGAGTATCCGGTTCCGACCGCCAAAGCCGGTTTGTCTTTGATCACCAGGGGGCCGTCCGGCGCGCTGTGGTTTACGGAGTTCTATGCAAACCAGATCGGGGAAATCACGGTCACCGGCAAGATTACCGAATACGCCGTACCAACGTATAATAGCGAGCCGCTCGGCATCGCCGCGGACGGAAAAGATACGATTTGGTTCACCGAACACGCCGGCAATAACATCGGCCGGCTCGTAGTCTCCGGAGGCTGAATTCCGACCGGGCGCGGGCCCGCTTAGCCTCCTTCGGACGGCAGCCCCGGCAGGATGCGCGCGTTCTCATCCGGGCGCAGCGTCAACCAGAGATAGGCCGATCCGGCGCGATGCGCCAACGTCGTCAGCGCATCGACCTCGTCGGGCAAGTAGTGCGTTCGATCGCGCTTGGGCCCGCACACGATAAAACCGACGAGCTGCATGCGTGCAATCATCGGAACGAACAAGGCGGCGCGGAAGGGATGCTCCGGCTCGTCGCACTCGAACGGCTCCGACCACCGGCGCAAGCGCAGCACGGCGAAGTCGTCGCCGGTCATGACCGGCGGTAGACGCGTTGCGGGCGGCGTAGCCAGCACGAACCAGGCGCCGGCGGCCGTATAAATCGCCACGTAGTCGCATCCGATGCGAACGTGTAAGGCTTCGTACGTTTGCATGAGCAGCCGTTGCGGATCGGAGATCAAGTCGGTCTCTTGTGCGAAGCGGCGGAGGGCTTGGAGCGCCAACAGTTGCGACCGGAAGACGGCGGCGTTGAGCAAATGCTCGATCCGCCGATGCAGCAACGTCAGCGCGGCGCCCAGGAACAGCGCGAGTGCCAACTCGGAGATCAGCGCAAAACGCGACTCGGCGAGCCAGCGGCTAAACGCCCAATCGACGAGTGCGATCGCGCCGACGACGAGCGACGTCATAAAGGCGTACACGAGCGCGCGGCTTATGACGAAGCGAACGTCGAAGAGCTGGTGCTTGAGAACCGTGTACGCGAGCGCGATCGGTGCAAGCACTTCCCACGCCTGGCAAATGTTGATGAGCTCGGGACTTACCGGGATCAGGGCAACCCCGCTTCCGTACAGCACCTCCAGCGCGAGCGCGGGGAGGTACGCGACGGCAAACGCGATCACGACCCAGCGCAACCGGTTGCGCTCGGCCACCTCCGCAAAAGCGTAGCGCGAGATCAAGATGACGATGCCCAAAGCGAACGTCGCCTCGACGAGGATGACGACCGCGCGAGTCGCCAGGGGAACGAAGTCTCCCGCGAACACGTAGGCCAGAGAAGCGTACAGCGACAGGGCGATCAGCGCCGGGCTTAGACCGAACAACAACGCTCGCTCGACGAGGCGGCCGGTCCGGCTCGGCTCACTATCCGGAAAACGCAGCGCGAACGACACGAAGGCGGCGCACGAGATCCCGTTGCTCACCAGCCATAACACTTGCCAAGCGATCACGAAGACGAACGGCCACGTGCCGGGCGTCGCCGCAAAAATGCAAAAGCTGTAGGAGAATCCGAAAAAGGCCCAGGTCGCCGGAGCCGGGCGCAGCAGAACCAAGGCGGCGGCGATTGCGACGTACGCGAGCGTAGCCAGCACCTCGATGACGTCGGTGACGTTATCGGCGAGGCTGCGCGGGTATGGCCGCGCGACGATCGTGACCACGTGCCCCGAGATCAGCGGCAGCGTCAGAACGTATCCTGGCGGTGCCGACCGCGTTAGCCGGAGTCGGTCCTCAGGGGTCATCCGGTGCAGATCGATCCGATCGCCGTCACGAACGGCGCCGCCCGAAATCGGCGTCTCCATGGTTACGACGTTGCCGTTGGTGACCAGAAAGCCGAACCAGCCGTACGGATGCCACGGAAGGGAAAGATCCGATCCGGTGATGACGAAAGCAACCGCAGCAAGGGCCACGACGCAGACGGTTCTGACGGCGGCTCTTCTCATGTGGTCTGTGTTCGAAACGTCTTCGGGCGGGCCCCGTTATGGTGGCGCATTCGTACGACGTTCGAGGCGAGAGCGTCGTTCCACGCGTACGTTCGTGCCGTTACGGGCCGTTTCCGAAGTCTTGCGGAGCCAGTGGTTCGATCGCGGGCTTGAGCCAGCTGTCGTCGCCGAGCCATTCGTACGAATCGTCGAATACGGCACGGTGCCGTACGAAAGCAGCTGGTCGTGGAAGCGCCGCAGCGAGAACGCGGAGCCTTCTTGGTCGCGCACGAGCCCGAGCAGCGCCTCGACTTGGGTTTTCCCGACGAGATAATCGATCAGCTGGCCGGGGCCCATCGCGGCCCGCGTCGACTCGCCGGTCGCGGTTGCGAGATCGATCCCGGCGTTCTTTTGAAAATACGCGATCGTCTGCGGCAGCGTCGCGGTTCCGGTAGCCAGGCCGACGTCGACGCCGATGCGCGTGGCGCGGTACCGCATCAACCGGATCACCTGTTTGCGCGCCGCGGGGATATCGTCGTAGAGCCCGTTGCGCATGAGCATCTCTTCGCCGTAGAACGCCCAGCCTTCGGCAAAGACCCCGTCTTGCTGGACGTGCCGGACGTAATCGGGGTTGTGATACGCGATGCTGAACTGCATGAAGTGTCCGGGGATGCCTTCGTGTCCGAGCAGCGGCAGTACCGACTCACGCGCCTGTGCCGCAAAGAAACTCGGGTTATGCGGGTTGTACGCAGGCACGAAATAGAAGCCCTCGGGATCCTTGTCGAACATGCCGGGCGGATTCATGAACCCGCCGGTGTTGACGGCCGCCAGCGCTTTGGGCAGCTCCACGATGTGAAACGGCCCGATATAAGCCGGAACGTCGACGATTTGGTGCGAGCGCAAAAACGCCAAGATCGTTCCCATCGAGCGTTCGAAGTAGGCCAGAAACTGGGCGGTCGACGTGAACGCCGGCTCGACCTTACCGGGCGGCGCGAAGCGGTCGCGATTGTCTTCCCATTGCTCGAGCGCGCGATCGCGCGGCAGGTCGCCCGATAGCGGCCACTTCGTCGGAGTCGTACGGCAACAGCAAGACGCGGCGGAGGTACCAATCGTACTGCTCCTTTCCGACCGCAAACCCGCCCGCGTGGAAACTGGACATGCGGGCATCCAACCACGCACCGTAGGCGTGAAGCGCTTGCAGCGCGGTCTTTTGAGCGGCGTGGAGCTGGGCTTGCGTCTGCGGGGAAACGTCTTTGGCGATCTCGTCGAGACTGGTCGTGTAGAGCGCGTCACCCTGTGCGACGTCCTCGGAAGCCGCTTGCGCGAACTCGCGGACCGTGTCGGTGAGGTTGGCCTTGCCTTGTTCGAGCACGGCGGGACACGCGCGCAGCCGTTCGATCGCATCGCGAACGCGCACTTCGTCGCTGGCAAACGGCTTTTTTACGAGCGAGAAGATACCGTTACTGCACTCGCCCTCGTAGACGCTGGGATTGCGCTCGAGCGACCGCAGCACGGCGCGCGACCACCAATCCGCCTCGAGGTTCGAGCGCACCAGCAGGTAGTCGACGAAGTCGTGGCGGCTCGTCCCCGCTGCAGGCTGCAACTGCGCGAGCTCGTCGCGAAACGCGCGCAGTTGCTTCATCTGCGCGGCTTGAGCCGCCGGCGAAAAGTCGGAAAGCTTGCCGTCCCACGTGTGAATCCCGGAGTCGGTGGCGCCGGTAGGCGATTCTTCGAGCGACCACATCGTATAGCGCCGCTCCAGGTCGATCAATTTATCGCGATACGCGTCGCTCGGCGCCGGCGTGGCGACGGCCAGCACGGCGGATAGAAGCACTCCGATCATGGAACGCACGACCTCCGGCAGCTAGCTTCGACGCCCGCAACCAGACTCAGTTTCGCGCCGCCGGTGAGACCGCGATGCCGATCGGGTAACCGTCGGCCATGCCTTGATTGAAACTGAAGAGGTACGTTCCCGCGGGGTACGAGTAAACGTCGACGCCTCCGAACGTACTGTCGGTACAATAAAACCTGGTCTGCGCGCGGTCGAGCGGGCACTCCGTAGCCGATCCGAACAACGGATAGGCTTGGCGAAGGTGCAGCGACGGCGGGTAGTAGCCGTATTGGCCGTACCCGCCCGGCAGCACCGTGAAGCGATCCAGCACGGGCGCGAGCGAGTCGCTCGAATCGGTAACTAGCAATTCGCCGGCCGCATCGAACTGCGGCTTGCCCGGGACGCGCAGCGTCCAAGGAACGAGCTGCGCCGTCGCGGTGGTCGAGCAGCCGGGAAAAATGGCGAGCTCGGAACCGTTCGTCGTTTGATGCGTCACGTAACAGTTGTCGCGCGCGTCGACGCCGATGCCGTAGAGCGTGCCGGTAAACGAGGAGTCCGCGAGCTGCCCGAGATACGGATGCGCGCCCGGGCCGAATACCGCGACGGTTCCCGGCAGCGGCTGAAATGCCGCACTCCAGTCGGGTTGATTTCCGACGTAGACCCGGCCGCGGCGATCGAACGCGATATCCA
>DATJUC010000206.1:0-6311 GCA_035502675.1 Candidatus Acidiferrales bacterium
GGCTGTTTTCGTTCAACTCGCCGTACGGTGCGTGCCCGGCCTGCAGCGGCCTGGGCGAGAAGATCGAAATCGACCCCTGGAAGGTCGTTCCGGACCGCAGCAAGTCGATCGCCGGCGGCGCGATCGCGCCCTGGAGCCGAAACCTGGGCGGCGGCAAGTATCCGTCGATGAATCCCTACTACCTGCAGCAGCTGGAACGCGTGCTCAAGAGCCGCCGCGTCAAGATGACTACCCCGATCGATCAGATGCCCGACGACGTGGTCGACCTGATTTTGTACGGAACCGATCGCGAGCAAACGTTCGCGTACACCTCGCGCGCCGGCAAGACGTGGGAGTACCGCTCGTCGTTCGAGGGCGTCGTCAACAACTTGCAGCGGCGGTATACGGAGACCTCGAGCGATTACGTCAAGGAAGAGATCGAGAAGTACATGTCGGCGTCGACGTGTCCGGCGTGCAAGGGCGCGCGGCTCAAGCCGGAAGCCTTGGCCGTCACGGTCGGCTCTTCCAACATCGACGAGCTCACGCGCATGTCGATCGAGCGGCTCGAAGGGTTCTTCGCGGGACTCACGCTGACCGAACGCCAGCAGCAGATCGCGCACCAGATCGTCAAGGAGATTCGCGCGCGGCTGGGATTTTTGAGTAACGTCGGACTGAACTATCTGACGCTGGCGCGATCGGCGACGACGCTTTCCGGCGGAGAATCGCAACGGATTCGTCTGGCTACGCAGATCGGCAGCGCGCTGGTCGGCGTGCTCTACATCCTCGACGAGCCGTCGATCGGTCTGCACCAGCGCGACAACGATCGGCTGCTGGCGACGCTGCGTACGCTGCGCGATCTCGGCAACACGCTCATCGTCATCGAGCACGACGAGGACACCATGCGCACGGCCGACGTCGTGGTCGACATCGGCCCGGGAGCCGGCGCCGAAGGCGGCGAGATCCTGACCGTCGGCACGCTGCCGGAAGTGGTCGCGAATCCGAAATCCGAGACGGGCGCGTACCTGTCCGGCCGCAAGTTCATTCCGATCCCGAAACGGCGGCGGATGCCGCGCGGCTGGCTGGAAGTCCGCAACGCCAAGGCCAACAACGTCCAAGGCATCGACGTGCGCTTTCCGGTAGGCGTATTCACGTCGGTGACCGGCGTCAGCGGCAGCGGAAAGTCGACGCTGGTAAACCAAGTGCTCGTGCGCGCGCTCAACCAGCACTTGCACGGACAGCCGCCGGGAGGCACCTACGGCAGCGTGAAGGGCGCGGCGCAGCTCGACAAGCTCGTCGTGATCGACCAGTCGCCGATCGGCCGCACGCCGCGCAGCAACCCGGCCACGTATACGGGCACGTTCGATCATATTCGCGAGCTCTTTTCGATGGTGCCCGAGGCGCGGATGCGCGGGTACGCGCCCGGACGATTTTCTTTCAACGTCAAAGGCGGCCGCTGCGAGGCCTGCCAGGGCGACGGCATCATCAAGATCGAAATGCATTTCTTACCCGACGTCTACGTGCCGTGCGAAGTCTGCAAGGGCAAACGCTATAACGCGCAGACGCTCGAGGTGAAATACAAGGGCAAAACGATCTCCGACGTCTTGGAGATGCGCGTCGACGAAGCCAACGCGTTCTTCGAAAATATCCCGCGCATCAAGAACAAGCTGTCCACGATTTGCGACGTCGGCCTCGGCTACATCAAAATGGGGCAGCCGGCGACGACGCTTTCGGGCGGCGAAGCGCAGCGGGTAAAGCTGGCCACCGAGCTCTCGCGGCGCTCGACCGGACGCACCTTCTACGTCCTCGACGAGCCGACGACGGGCCTGCATTTTGCCGACATTCACAAGCTGCTCGAGGTGCTGCAGCGGCTGGTGCAGACCGGAAACACCGTGCTCGCGATCGAGCACAACCTCGACGTGATCAAGACCGCCGACTACGTGATCGATCTCGGGCCGGAGGGCGGCGACCGCGGCGGTACGGTAATTGCGGCCGGCACCCCGGAGGAAATCGCGGCGACTGCCGGCTCTTACACCGGCGAATACCTCCGCCCGGTACTGCGCGATCAGCGGGCGGTGGGCCATCACCTGCCCGACGCGCTCGAGTTGGAACGCCTCGAACGCGAAAATCTGACCGTCCTGAGCGATCTTGCCAAGGGAGGCCGGGTCGCCGTCGAAGCCTAGGACGTGGCAAAATTTTCCGTGGTGATGCTGGTCTGCGCCGATTTAGTGCGATCGCGCACGTTCTATCGCGACGTTTTCGGATTGCGCGTGCTTTCCGACAAGATGCCGCAATGGGTCGAGTTCCAGCTCGCGCACGGCGTCTCGCTGGGGCTGCACACCAAGAGCGAACTGCTGGCGGTCCGGCCGGGTTCGTTGCAGCTCGGGTTTACCGTCACTAACGTCGACTCGTTCGTCGCCGATTGCGTCGCGATGGGCGTGCCCATCTTTCAAGACCCCTACGACGAGGCGTTCGGGCGGGTGGCCGTCATCGGCGATCCCGACGGCTATCCCATTCAGGTCTCTTCGCCGGCGAAATGAAGCGAGGCGCTGCCGCCGCCGAGGCGCGCGCGCAAGAGCTGCGCGACGCCATCGAAGAAGCCAGCTACCGCTACTACGTGCTCGACGATCCGGCCATCACCGACGCCGAGTTCGACGCGATGCTGCGCGAGCTTCAACGCCTCGAAGCCGAACATCCGGCGCTGAGGACTTCCGATTCACCGACGCAGCGCGTCGGCGCGGTGCCGTCGGAGCGATTCGCGCCCTATCGCCACGCTCGCCCGATGCTCAGCCTTGCCAACGCGTTCGACGAGGCCGAGCTGCGCGCGTTCGACGAGCGGGCGCGGAAGCTCGCCGGCACGGACGTCACCTACGTTTGCGAGCTCAAGATTGACGGTCTGGCGATTGCACTGGACTATCGCGACGGCAGCCTCGAGCGCGGCGGAACGCGCGGCGACGGAAGCGTCGGCGAAGACGTCACGCCGAACCTGCGCACGGTTCGGACGATTCCCTTACGGCTGCGCGGACGCGCACCGGCGTTCGCCGAGGTGCGCGGCGAGGTCTATCTGCGCAAGAGCGACTTCGAGCGCCTCAACGCGCGGCGCGAGCGCGACGGCCTGCCCGCGTTCGCCAATCCGCGCAATGCCGCATCCGGCGGGGTCCGTCAGCTCGATCCGGCGCTGACGGCCGCGCGGCGGCTGTCGTTCTTCGCCTATCAGCTGGTCGACGCGACGGGCTCGCAGTGGCGCGCGCTCGAACGGCTGGCGGAGTTCGGCTTTCCGGTCAATCCCAACATTCGCCAAGCCGCCGGCGTCGACGAGGTCGTCGAGTTCTGCCGTCACTGGGAAGCGCACCGCGACGATCTCGACTACGAGATCGACGGCGTCGTGATTAAAGTCGACGATCTCGCTTTGCAGGAGCGTCTCGGCGCGGTGGCCAGAGATCCGCGCTGGGCGATCGCGTTCAAGTTCAAGGCGCGCGAAGCGCGGACCAAGCTGCTCGACATCGTGGTTACCGTCGGCCGCACCGGAACGCTCAACCCGAACGCGGTGCTCGAGCCGGTGCCGATCGGCGGCGTCACCGTGAAGAGCGCAACGCTGCACAACGCGGAGTACATCGCGAGCAACGATATTCGGATCGGCGATCAGGTCGTCGTCGTGCGCGCCGGGGACGTGATTCCGCGGGTGGTCGGGCCGATCGTTTCCCAACGCACCGGTCGCGAGCGCACGTTCTCGATGCCGGATCGCTGTCCGGTCTGCGGCGCCGACGTCGATCATCCCGAAGGCGAGGCGATGTCGCGCTGTACCAACGCGACCTGCCCGGCGCAGCTCTACGAACGCGTTCGCCACTTCGCTTCGCGCGGCGCGATGGACATCGAGGGGTTGGGCGACGTGCTTGCCGAGCAGCTGACGTCGGGCGGGTTCGTCAACGACGTTGCCGACGTGTACGCGCTCGACGAAGCAACGCTCGAGCGGGTGCCGCGCTTGGGTCCGAAAAGCATCGCCAACCTGCTCGGCGCGATCGAGCGCTCCAAGAAGCGCGGGCTGGCGCGACTGATTACCGGCCTGGGCATCCGCTTCGTCGGCGAGCAGACCGCCCAGATCCTGGCCGGCGATTTCGGATCGATCGAAGCGATTGCGTCGGCCGGCGAAGAGGAGCTTCAGCGCAGCGAAGGGATCGGTCCGGAAGTCGCGGCCAGCGTCGCGCTGTTCTTCAAACAACCGGAGAACCTCGCGATGATCGACCGCCTGCGCGAGGCCGGCGTCGAGACGACGGCTCCCCGGCGCGCGCGCGCGGCCGCCGTCGTGCTGGCCGGCAAGACGTTCGTGCTCACCGGCACGCTGCCGAACTTGACGCGTGACGACGCGAGCGCGATGATCGTCGAAGCGGGCGGGAAAGTGACGGGATCGGTCAGCAAGAAGACCGATTACGTCGTCGCGGGAACCGACCCCGGCAGCAAGCTCGGGAAAGCGCGCGAGCTGGGGATCACGATTCTCGACGAGGACGGGCTGCGAACGCTGCTGTCAGCGTAACGAGTCGAGCGTGGCGACCAGCTGATCAAAGTACGTGGGAAGCGTGCAGTAGCACTCCGGTTCCCGTCCGTCGGTCGCGTAGAGATAGCCGACGTAGTGGGCGCTGACTGCGACGCGCGTTCGATCGAACGGCACCGCGCCGGCGACGTAACTCCATTGAAGCTTCCCGAACTGACGGTGCGCGGGCTCGCGCATGTAGGCGACGGTCGGGTAACCGCGGCGTTGGTAATAGTTGATGACGTCCGGTCCGTCGTCGCCGGATGCGTTCGTTCCGGGGTTTCCCATGACGAACCACAGCTCGTGCGCGTGTGCGTACTGCGTCGCCGCCCGGTAGTAGGCGGCGTTATCCGGCGCCATGTGATCCAAGAAGGCTCCGTCGGTTGCGTAAAAGTCGTACCAGTTCTGCATTTCGTTATCGATCTGCGAAGCCGGAATCTTGCCGCGGCGGGTGTCGACGTATCCCAAGACTACGACGCCGGCCTTTTGAGCGCGCTCGACGTAGCGGCCGAAATGCGGGTCGCGCCGGCCGCCCGGGCCGTCGGCAACGTCGACCACGAGCACCATCGGCACCGACGAGTGCGCGGACTTGGCCGCGATGACGACGTCCCACTGGCGATTGGGCGGGACGTACAGCGGTATCAAAACCCCGGTGCGCGCGGGTGCCTTCGCCGCGGTTCCGCTTCCGGGGGCGTTAGCGGCCGTCGAAACCGCCGGCGGCCGGACGGCGCACCCGGGCGCAGCGCCCAGCGTCAGGGCGCAAACGGCGGCGCAAACGCGTTCTACGGTCGACACGTGCTCCCATTATACGACACGCCAGAGGCCTCGACGCGGATTGGCTTCAAACGCTCGGCGCTCGGGGTCTTGGGCCGGCAGCGCGCCGGCCAACGATTCGATGACGTCGCCGGCAACGACCCCGACGGCGCGGTGCCGCCCGGCGTATTGGCCGGCCAGTCCGTGCCAGTAGGCCGCCGCGCGCGCGGCATCGACCGCCGCGAGCCCCTGCGCCAGCAGCGTCGCGATCATGCCGCTGAGCACGTCGCCGCTGCCGGCCGTGGCCAGCGCGTTCGTGCCGGTCGCGTTGACGTGCGTGGTCGTGCCGTCGCAAATCAGCGTCGCCCGGCCTTTGAGCAGCGTCGTTATGCCGGTGCGAGCGACGAACTCGCGCACGCGATCGACGCGCTCGCCTTCGGCGACGGTGCCCTTCCCGGAGAGGCGCGCGAACTCGCCGGCGTGCGGCGTCACCACGACACGTTTGCCGGCGAGAACGTCGAGATGCTTGGCGAGGTGAAAGAGCGCGCTCGCGTCGACGATGGCCGGGAGCTGGTTGCGCGCCAAGAAACCGCGCACGATCGCGCCCGTCCGATCGTCGAGCGACATTCCGGGCCCCATCGCGACCGCGCCGTTGTGCCGCGAAAGGTCGAGCAGCGTCTCGATGACGGCGCCGGGGCTCGCGTCTTCGGGCAGCTCGACGACGACTTGCTCGACGAGATGCGCGCGCAGCGCCCTGCAAGCGCCGGCTGGTGCCGCCAGGGTGACGTAACCCGCGCCGGCGCGCGCGGCGGCGCGGGCACACAGGATGGCCGCGCCGGGAAATTGCGCGGAGCCCGCGACGATCAGCGGCGCGCCCGCGCCGCGTTTGTCGCCGGCCGGCGCGCGCACCGGCAGCAGGCG
The DNA here is from genome assembly GCA_035502675.1 of Candidatus Acidiferrales bacterium. Classification (GTDB taxonomy): domain Bacteria; phylum Vulcanimicrobiota; class Vulcanimicrobiia; order Vulcanimicrobiales; family Vulcanimicrobiaceae; genus DATJUC01. Next base: position 6,179 of record DATJUC010000206.1, read on the forward strand.
GGCAAACGCGTCGTCGTCGAGCGCTGCGAAGCCGGCGGCGTTCGCGCGCAGAACGTCTTCGCCGATTCCGATGGCCGCATACCAGAGCTCTCCCACGAAATCGCGCGCCGGGTCGAGCAGAAGTCCGGGTTTC
>DATJUC010000207.1:0-13061 GCA_035502675.1 Candidatus Acidiferrales bacterium
GCCGAAAAATCCCCGTACGAAGACGCGCGCCGGAAACGACGTCAAGGTCGCGCCGAGCGTGCCGCCGATGATCAAGAGGATCGCTTCCCACCGGCCGAAGACGATGTGCGGATCGGTGCCGCCCACCCAGCCGGCAATGAAAATGGCGCCGAACCCAATCAGCAGGCCAAAGATGGTCGCTAAGTCCAACGAACGCTCCCCGAGAGGTTTAAGTCTTTCTTGGGTATCGGCCGAGCGTTCGGCATTATGAAGTTTTCGTTACGGGGCGCCCTCGGCCGGACCGTAAATCTTCCTCTTGAATTCGACGATTTTTTGTTGAACCTGGGCCATCGAGTCGCGAACGACGAGCCGGTTGCCGGAGGTCAGCGTGACCACCGTGTCGGGCGTCTCCTCGATCGACTCGATAAGGTCGCAGTTCAGCATCACGGGGTGGCCGTTGAGCCGGGTCAGTGCTATCATCTCCCCCTCAGTGTAGCGCGAGACCGCCCGGCCGCGACAGGCGGCCGGGCGGTCTTGGGTCCCAGTAGCTCCGGGATGAGCCCGGCGATCCTGCGCTAGTTCTCGCTGGCGCGCAGGTTGATGATGGTCTGGAGGTTTTGGTCGGCCGTCGTGATGCCGCGCGTGTTGGCTTCAAACGCGCGCTGCGCGACGATCAGGTTGGTGAACTCGTTGGCGAGCGAGACGTTCGACTGTTCGAGCGCACCCGACTGAATCGAGCCGAGCGATCCGGTTCCCGCCACGCCGACGCGTGCGAGGCCCGAGTTGACGGACTGCGAGAACTGGTTGCCGCCGTCTCGGATCAAGCCGTCCTCGTTGGCAAAGGTCGCGACCGCGACCTGCGCCAGCGTCTTTTGTTGACCATTGGTAAAGGCGCCGGTGATCGTCCCGTCGGTTCCGATCGAGATGTTCTCCAGCGTGCCGGCGGCGTAACCGTTCTGCGACAGCACGGTCGCGCTGTAGTCGCTGGCGAGGCTGGCCATGCCTCCCTGGGTCGCGTCGCCGCCGTAGCTGAGACCGATCGCCCCGGGCGACGCGGCCTGCGTCGGAGCCTGGGCGGCGTTGCCCGCGCTTTGCCCCCACAGCGTGACGTTGAGCTGATCGCCTTGCAAGACGTTCGGATCGCCCCCGGCGGTATGGACGTAGTTGCCGGAGGCGGCCTCCGGTCCGATCGAATAGGCCCCGCCGGTCGTCGATCCGTCGATCGACGAGCTGTTGATGAACTGGCCGCTTTGGTTGAAGTAGACGTAGCCGAGCACCCCGGACGAGCCGCTTCCCAGCGTCGGTGCCGTGATCTTGCCGGTGGCGGGGTCCACTTCACCCGGCTGGGTGATCGTCTGGAAGGTCGTGCCGTCGGTGAAGCTGCACTCGACTTCCCAGCAGGTCGCCGGCGACTCCATGGTGCCCGACGCGTTGGCAACGCCGGTCGGCAGACCGTTGCTTGCGGCGGTGACGGTGATCGTCTGCGTTCCGGCCACGCCGGACGCCAGCGTGATCGACGTGTTGTCGATCGTCACGGTGCTCGCACCGTTGACGGTCTGACTGGTTCCCAGCGTATCCGTGATCTTGTACTGGTTACCGCCGATCGACGTGATGGTGATCGTGTCGTTCTGATTGGCGGAGGGCGAGACGGTGACGCCGGCGGTGACGGCGGCACCCACGGTGAGAGCCGTGGCGGCGGTCGCGTCGGTAGCGACCGGAATGTAGGTGAGCGTCGCCTCGTGCGCGTTGCCCAGCGAGTCGTACACCGTCGTTGTGACCGTGTACGGGGCTGCGTTCTGTGCCGAGGCGCCGATCGTGTTGAGGAACGCCTGCTGCCACTGGGTTTGATCGAGATTCCCGCCGAGCGCGACGTCGAAGACGTCGTCGTTGGCGTTCGGTCCCACCTTCACGCCCGAGCCGGTCGCCGTGGCCTGCTCCTGCAGTCCAACCGGGATGGTGATGTTTCCTGGATTGCCGCCGGGCGTCACTTGGCCGTCGGCGTTGGCCTCCCAGCCCTGCACGGCCAAGCCGCTCGACGGCTGATACAGCAGCCCGTCGGCGTTGAGCGAGAAGTCGCCGTCGCGCGTGTAGGTCGGTGCCGACGAGCCGTCCGGTGAGTTGAGGATGAAGAACCCGTCGCCGTTGATGGCGAGGTTGGTGTTCACGCCGGTGTCTTCCAGACCGCCCTGCGCGAACGACGTGTCGACCGAGCCGATTTGCACGCCGACGCCGAGCTGCTGCGGATTCATGCCGCCGTTGGTCGTGTTCGGACCGGACGCGTACTGCTGCGTTTGGTAGAAGAGATCGGCGAACGTCATGCTCTGGCCTTTAAAGCCGACCGTGTCGACGTTCGCGATGTTGTTCGAGATCAGGTCGATCCAGCTCTGATATGCGTTCAGGCCGGTGATCCCGGTATACAGTGAGTCGAAAGCCATTCTGTGACCTCGAGGTGGTTCCGCGGCGCGTCATTCGATCGGCGCTGCGGCCGGGGCTCCTTTCGGTCCACCCCGGATTGGGTGATGGTGCTAAATGATCGCCGCCGAGTCGATGTTGGTGAAGACGTTCTCCTTCATCGAATCTTGGTCGACGGCGGTGATCACGGTGCGATTCTTGATGCTCACGACCATCGCCGTATCGCGAAGGATGAAGAGCGACTGTTTCGCACCTTTGGCGGCCGCCTTGTCCGCCATGGCGTTCATGCGGGCGACGTCGTCGCCGGTGAGCGTGATGTTGCGCGATTGCAGCCGCTGCATGGCGTGCGCCGAAAAGCGCAGCGGCTCGGAACCGCTCGCGGTCTGCGCCGCGGTCGATTCCAGGACGGATCGGAAACTGCCCGCGCTTCCGGACGGTGGAATCTCCACCGGCGTTCCGACGGGCCGGGGTGCCGGCCCGGGCAGAATGCCCGGCGTTTGACCGATGCGGGCGATGTCGTTGGGATCCATGGTCTATCCTCCGCCGCTGCCGCCCGTGCCGGTTCCCGTTCCGCCGGCTCCGCCGCTGCCTCCCGTCCCCGTTCCGCTCGAGCCGCTGCCGATGCCGACGATCTGCGCGAGCGAAAAGAGCAGCGGTTGTCCGCTGGTGGGATCGGTGATGGTCTGTCCGTTCGATCCGACCATCGTGAAGTACGGTATGCCGTTCTGGACGTCGATCGAGTTAATCGTTCCGGTTTGCGTGGACGTCGTTCCCGAAGAACTCGAGTTCTCCACCGTCACCGTCTTTCCGACGAGCGACGAGGATTGCAGGACGCTGAAGTTCGATTCGAATCCTTGGAATGCCGAAGTCAGCTCTTGCGTGTACTGAAGTTGCGAGAATTGCGCGAGCTGCGTGACGGACTGCGTCGGATCCGATGGGTCGCTCGGATCTTGGTTCATCATCTCCGTGGTGAGGAGCTGAAGAAACGCATTGGCCCCAAGGGCTCCGCCGGAGGTCGACGACGACGCGGACTGGGTCCCCGGCATCTGTTCCGACGGAGTCGGCTGGGTCGTCAGTTGACTGATGGGTATCGTTGAACCCATGACGTTTGCTCCTTACGCTAGGTAATTGAAGAGTTCGACGGTCGAACCGGGCAAGAGCGACGGTCCGGTCGAGGTACTCTCGATGGTTTGGGTGCCGTCCTGCGCGCCGGCCACTTCGTGGACGGCGTAACGACGGCCGAATCCCGTGGTACGATCGCGGTTTCGATCGCTGCCCGTATCGCCGCCGGAGAGATCGACCGAGAAGCTCGTAAGCTTCAGGCCGGATTCCGACAACGAACGCGCGAGCTGTTGCTGGTGCGCCATCAAGGCGCTTCGAACGTCGGCATTCTGAGCGATTGCGGTCGCCGAGACCGAGGTGCCGTCGACGGTCAGCTTGAGCGTAACCGTTCCCAGCTGCTCGGGTTCGAGCCGCAGGCGCACTTCCGACGTTCCGTCGGCGTTCGAGCGCATCGCCATCGCTTTGACGACTTGCTCCACGACGGCGTTCGCATCGGCGAGCGTGCCGGCCGGCGTTCCCGCCGGCGTCCCGTCGATCGATGCGTTGACCGGCGCCGTCGCGACCGTAGCCGCGAACGGCGACACCGGCGACGTTACCGGCGCGTTTTTGGCGGGCACGGCCGCCGCCGGCACGTCGGTGCCGGATTGGCGCGAGCCTGCGTTCGAACCGTCGGGTGAGGACTCGGTGTTGGATCGGACCGCAGCGCCGATCGCATCCGCGAGCAGCGCCGTCAACGTCGCGACGTTGACTTGCGGCGAGGGTACCGGCTGACCGCCGGCGGCCGGCGTTCCGGAAGCCGAAGCTTCGGCTTGCGTCTGAGCCGGCACGGATGCCGGCGCCGGATTCAGGGTAGCGTCGAGGTTGGCCGCTCGCACGAGCATGCGCGCGAGCAAGTCGGCCGGAGATTGGTCTGCGGCTGCCGCCGGAGCGGTGGACGCAGCCGCGTTCGAGGATTGCGCGGACGCGGCATCCGACGGCGGCGAGCCGTTGGCGGCCGCCCCCGCGTTCGAGTTCGGCGCAACCCGCGCCGAGTCGGCCGGGGTATTCGCGACGCGCGCGTCCGTCGCCGGGGAAAGCCCCGGCGGATTGGCGAGAGCCGCTGCAACCGATGCCAGCAACGAGCGCGCCAACGCATCGGCGCGATCGACGGGCGTCGAGGTTTTCGGATCCTGCTGGGCCGGGAGTTCTCTCGCCTGTTCGGCGTCCAAGACGTATCCCGCGTTGTCGTTTTGCTGCCCTGCGTTCACCGCTTCCCTCGCTACGCCGCCGATCCAGGTTTGCAGTCGCCGTGCGAGGGCCGCCACTTGTTGTGCGGCCGTAGTTCCGGGTGGTGCGTTTCCTGGAGGCGAAAGCGCTTCGCTCACGGCATCGACGAGTTGCGCTCGCGACGCGCCCGAGCCGAGTTGGGGTAACGCCGTTTGCACGGCGTCGGCAATTTGGCCGGAAAGCGTCGAGATCGCGGTCGAGAGCGACGTGCCGTTTTGAACGAGTGCCGTCAGTGCGGCGAGCGGATCGCTCGCACCGAGCGCGTCGGGCCGATTTCCGAGCATCGTACCGAAGTTCGAGGCACCGGCGATCGAAGCGGCGCGCGAGCGCGCGGGTCCACGCCCGAGAGCGTGCGATCCGGATGCGCCGGCGAGTTGATTGAGTGATGTAACTGTTGCCATGTCTGCTTGTTGTTCACCCCCTTTCCGCATTCGATTGGCGAATGGACGAGAAGGACCAGCTGCCTGGACCCTCGTGTTCATCATCGGCCGGCCCGGGGGGCTTCCTTAGGGTTGCGACGTCCCCGTGAAGTTGCTCGCCAGCGCCAGCCCGTGTTCGCTCAGCACCGACTCGGGATGGAACTGAACCCCGAAGACGGGGCGCTCCCGGTGGGCGATTCCCTGGACGACGCCGTCCTGGCTGCGGGCCGTTACCGCCAAGGAAGCCGGGATGCTGGCCGGGTCGAGGCAAAGCGAGTGGTAGCGCGTTGCCGTAAACGGCGAGGGCAGTCCAGCGAAAACGCCGCTGCCGTCGTGGAGGATCTCCGAAGTCTTGCCGTGCATCAGGCGCGGCGCGTGAACGACGGTCGCACCCATGACTTCGCCGATCGCCTGCAGGCCGAGGCAGACTCCCAGCACGGGTATGCCCCGTTCGATCGCCGCGGCCAGTACGGCCAGCATCGCCGGGGCCTGCCGCGGGGCACCCGGCCCCGGACCGACCACCAGCGCTTCGTACTCGTCCAAGATTGCCGGCACCAGCGCCGGGTCGTCGTTCAGAACGACGTCCGGCCGGGTCCCCGCTGCCGCCAGCAGATGTACGACGTTATACGTAAAGCTGTCGAGGTTGTCGACGAACAACGTCCGCACGTTACGGCTCCAGCCCCAGCACGTCGCGCGCGACGCGCGTCTTGTGCAGCACTTCGTCGTATTCGGCTTGCGGATCGCTGTCGGCCACGATTCCCGCCGAGGCCTGCCACCACGCGCGGCCGTCGCGCACGTGAATGCTGCGCAGCGTAATGCAGGAATCGAAATCGCCGCCGAACGACCAGCGCCCGATGCTTCCGGCGTAGAATCCGCGACGCACGGGCTCGAGCTCGTCGATCAACTGCATCGCGCGAAGCTTCGGCGTTCCGGTGACGGTTCCAGCCGGAAAACCGGCGCGAAAGAGATCCAGGCCGTCGCGCGGCTCGCGCAACGTCCCGACGACGTTCGAGACGATGTGCATTACGTGGCTGTAGCGTTCGATCTGCAGGAGCTCGTCGACGCGCACGCTGCCGTATTCGCACACCATCCCCAAGTCGTTGCGCCCGAGGTCGACCAGCATCACGTGCTCGGCACGCTCTTTTTCGTCGGCCAGCAGCTCGGCTGCGATCCGGGCGTCGTCCTGGTCGCTTGCCCCGCGCGAGCGCGTACCCGCCAGCGGGCGAATGCGCGCCCGGCGTCCCTCCAACCGCACCAAGAACTCCGGCGAAGCCCCGAGCAGTTCGCCGAACGGCGTCTCCACGAAGAACATGTAGGGCGACGGATTGCGGCGCCGCAGCGCCCGGTAGAGATCGAACGGCGTTCCCTGCACCAGCGAGGCGCCGAATCGAATGCCCAGCTGCAGCTGGTAGACGTCGCCGTCGAGGATATGACGCTTCACGCGCGCGGCCAGCGCCAAGTAGCGCTCGCGCTCGAGCGACTGCGTCACCGGCGGCTCCGCGCGCACGGCTTGCGGCAAGCGCGCGGGTGCGTTCAGCACCCGCTCGGCGTACCCCTCGATGCGCCGCTCGACCTCGGTCGCGTCCCGGCCGCATCCCCAAATCGTGAGCGCGTGCAGAAAGTGATCGAAGATCAGCCACGTCGCCGGAACGGCGACGTAGGCGTCGGGCATCTCGGGAGATGACGGCGGACGCGGCCCCAAACGCGCGGCCGGTCGCGCCGCGTCGTAGGCGAAGGCGAGCAGTGCCCCGCCCAGCGGCGGCAATTGGTTCTCCTCGACGCGCCGCTCGGCAACGAAGGCGCGTACGCGGTCGTAGAGTTGCGGCGTCGCCTCGAAGACGGCGGCGTCGAGATAGTCGAGTCCGACGAACGAATAGCGCGAGAGCCGTCCGCCGTGCTCGACGCTCTCCAGCATGCACGAGGCGCCCGGCTGGCGCAATTGCTGGTAGGCTCCGATCGGCGTCAAGACGTCGGATGGAATCGTCGTGCGGCGTGCGATCACGGTCGCACGAGGTTAGTGCTGGATGTCGGGGTGTTCCTGCGTCAGCTTCGCTGCAAAGGCCGGAGGCAACGCGTCGAGGATCGCGCCGACGGCATCGGGCTGCATCTGTGCGAAGACGCGCGCCACGTAACTCGGCGGGAGGCGCCGCGCGACTTTGGCTGCGTTCTCGGGGTCCATCGAGGTCCAGTATTGGGCCGCCTTCTGCACGTCGGGCGTCACGCCGGCCGGTCCGGCGAAGGCGCTTTCGGTTGCGGCCGGACGCGGGAGACTGGATCGCGGCGCGCCGGCCGAGCCGCGCGCCGCGGCCGCCTGCGACTCGAGCTGATCGATTTGCTGCTGCAGCGAGGCGATCTGCTTGTCTTTGCCCTGTGCAGCGTTTTGCGCGTTCGCGAGCTGCGTCTGCAGCGCGGCGATCTGACGGTTCCGGTCGGTGATCGCCTGGTTCTGGGCGGCAAAATGGAACGGTGCGGCGACCGCGTTCCAAGCGTTTTGTCCGGCCTGCCACGCCGGCGCCAGAGGGCCCGCCGTCACGACCGAACGCGACGGTGCCCACCACAGCGCGAACAGCACCAGCGCGATCGCTACGACCGGCAACAGGAAGCGCTTCCACGGAAAGGGTTTGCGACGCTGACGTGTGACGATCACGATGCTTCTCCGCTCTTGTGCGCCCGCGCGTGGCGGCGGGCGTTGCCGTCGTCCAGTTCTTTTTGCTCCATCCGCATCTCCTCGGCGACGAACGCCACGCGCCGCCGCTCCTTGAGCTTGTCGACGACCTTGCGCTCTTTGCTGGCTTCTACCAGGTCGCCGCGAGCCCGGTCGAGCGCCTCTCGGCGCTCGTCGACCAGACGGCCCTGCGCTTCGATCGTGCGATCGAGGAACTGCAGATGCGCGTAGTGCAGCCGCAGATCCTCGCTCCCGAGCCGGCGATGAAGCTCGTGCAACGCGCCGGCGCAGGCGCGAAACTCTTCGTGGAGGCGCTCCAGTTCGGCTTTGGCTTCTTCGAAGGCGCGGCTGCGAATCGCGACGACCTGCTGCTTCTCGTCCTCGATCCGCTTGCGATGTTCGAGTACCGGCTGCAGCGCGAACTTGAACTTCTTGCTCACGGCGTCACGCGACGCTCAGCAACGACTTCATCGTCGTCTCGAGCGAGCTGGTTTCGTAGATGCCCTGACGCAGGAAGTGCCGGATCGCCTCGATCTTGGCCAGCGCGTGATCGACGCGCGGGTTGCTCCCGGGCACGTACGCGCCGATGTTGATCAAATCTTCGGCGTCGCGATAGGTTGCCAGCACGTCGCGCAGCGCCGAGGCGGCCGAGTAGTGGTTCTGATCGACCACGTCGGGCATGACGCGGCTGACGCTCTGCAGGACGTCGATGGCGGGGTAGTGATTGGCCGAAGCGAGCTGGCGCGACAGCACGACGTGTCCGTCCAAGATCGAACGGACGGCGTCGGCAATCGGTTCGTTCATGTCGTCGCCGTCGACGAGCACGGAGAAGAGGCCCGTGATGGTGCCGCGCTGCGCGGTACCGGCCCGCTCGAGCAGGCGCGGCAGCAGCGCGAAGACCGAAGGCGTGTAGCCGCGCGTCGTGGTCGGTTCTCCGATCGCCAGCCCGATCTCGCGTTGCGCCATCGCAAAACGCGTGATCGAGTCCATCATGAACATCACGTCCAGCCCGCGATCGCGGAAATACTCCGCGATCGTCATCGCGACGAACGCCGCCTTGATGCGTACGAGGGCCGGCTGGTCGCTGGTCGACACGATGACCACGCTGCGCCGTAAACCCTCTTCGCCGAGGTCGCGCTCGATGAAGTCGCGCACTTCCTTACCACGCTCGCCCACCAGCGCGATGACGTTGACGTCGGCCGCGGTATTGCGCGCGATCATGCCCAGGATGGTCGATTTTCCGACGCCCGAACCCGCGAAGATCCCGACGCGCTGGCCCTTCCCGCAGGTCAGCGTTCCGTCGATCGCACGGATACCGAGCGCCAGCGGCTCGGCGATACGCGCACGCGCCAGCGGAGGCGGCGGAGACGAGGTGACCGGCAGGCGGCCGTCGAGCGGCATCGGACCTTTATCGTCCATCGGGCGCCCGAGGCCGTCGAGGACGCGCCCCAGCAGATGCTCGCCGACGCCGACTTCCAGCGGCTGTCCGATCGCCACGACGTCGCTGCCGACGCCGATCCCGGACAGCTCGCCCAGCGGCATGATCAGCACCTTGTTGTCGCGGAAACCTACGACCTCGGCCAGAACCGGCTCGCGGTTGCGCTTGTAGAGAATCTGACAGGTCTCGCCAATCGACATGTTCGGTCCCATCGACTCGATCACGACGCCGATGACTTGGCGAACTTTGCCGTACTGGCGCACCAGGTCGGCGGCGCGCAGCGAGGCGATGTAGCGGTCGGCTGAAAACGCGGTCGACACGCGGTTCCTAGCTGGCCTGGGCCGGCGCTTCGCGCGCGGCCACTTCGCCGCTTTGCAAAGCTCGCCGCGCTTCGCGCAACTGCGTCGAGATCTTGGCGTCGATCGTTCCCGCGTCGGTTTCGACGACGACGCCGCCGCGATCGACGCGCTGATCTTCGACCACCCTCACGTGCTCGACGTCGTTTCCCGACGCGATCGCGTCGCGATGCTGGCGAATGATTTCGACGTCGGCCGGATTGACGCGCAGCGTCACCACTTCGCGACCGACCAGGCGCGTCAGCGCGCTGCGGACGTTCTCCAGAACGGTGTCCGGCGAGACGGCGATGTGCTCGTGGACGACGCGCTCGGCAATCGCCATCGCCAGGTTCACCAGCTCGGGCTCCGCGCTCTCGATCACTTCGTTCCGTTCCGCCCGCACCGCGGCGACCAGCTCGTGCATGGCTGCGACCGATTCGGCGAACTCCGCGGAAACCGCCGCGCGGCCGTCGGTTACGCCTTCCGCGTGCCCGTCCGAGCGCGCCTGGGCTTCGATCTCGCTCGAGCGCGCCTCGGCTTTCGCGACGAGCTCGCGCGCCTGCATCGCCGCGCGCCGCAGGATCGCCTCGGCATCCGCTTGCGCCGTGTCGATCAGCTTACGCGCATCCGCGCGCACCTGCTCGACGTCGACCGGCGGCGGCGCCGGCTCGGTGGCGGCCCTCGCATCGAAGAACGCGTCGGACTCGTCGAAGTCCGGCGCGTCGTAATGCTGCGCGAAACGAACGTCGTCTTCGAGATCGAGCGGCGGCGTCTCGACGACCGCTTCCGGAACCTCGACGACGTAGGATTGCTCGGAGATCCGCGCTCCGCGAACGATTCTCCCCACCCGTTATACCAGCCGTTCGTCCTTTGCGCCGCGAGCGATGATGATTTGGCCGTTTTCTTCGAGGGTCCGAATGACGTCGACGATCTGCTGCTGCGCTTTGCCGACCTCGCGCATGCGCGTCGGGCCGAGCAGCTCGATCTCTTCGCGCAGCATGGCCGACGCGCGCGACGACATGTTTTTGTAGACGCGCGCGAGCAGCTCGTCGTTGGCGACCTTGAGCGCGAGCGCCAGGTCTTTCCCGTCGACTTCCTTGAGGATGCGCTGGATCGAGCGGTCGTCGAGATTGACGATGTCTTCGAAGACGAAGAGCAGATTCTTGACTTCCTGCGCGAGCTCCGGATCGCGCTTGGCGAGGCCGTCGAGAATGTTCTTCTCGGTCTCGCGATCGACGAAGTTCATCACGTTGGCGAGCGACTGGACGCCGCCGGCCTTTGCGAAGTCCGCGCCGCTGACCAACAGTCGGCGTCCGAGAAGCTCGTCCAACTGCTCGAGTACCTCCGGGGCGGTCTTCTGCAGGATTGCGATCCGCATCGCGACTTCGGCTTGCAGCTCGGGCGGCAGCGCCGAAAGCACGGCGCCCGCCTGTTCGGCCTGCATGTAGACCAAGATCAGCGCGATCGTCTGGGGATGCTCGTCTTGTATGAACTGAAGCAGCTGGGCCGGTTCGGTCTTCTTGATCAGCTCGAGCGGATTGCCGTGTTTGAGCGCGGCGAACAGCCGGCTGGTCATGTCGTCGGCTTGGCCCGCGCCGAAACTGCGCTCGAGGATCTCCTTGGCGTATTCGATACCGCCTTCGTTGATGTACTTCAGCGCGATGGCGCGCTGATACGCCTCCTGAATGACGGCGTCGCGCTTCTCCAGCGGAACGGTCGTGACTTTGGCGATCTCCAGGACGATACGCTCGACTTCGTCCTGGCGTAAGAACTTGAAGATCGTCGCCGAGAGCTCGAGCCCCAGCGTGATGATCAGGATTGCGGCTTTTTCGGGTCCGGAGATCTCGATTGCCGGAGCTTCCGGAAAGCTCATCAGCGGCGGCTCGGTCGTCCCGACGCTGGAGAGATTGACGATGGGGGATTCCATCACGGGCGCGTTACTCCGCTAGCCAGAGCTTGACGAGTTTTGCAATGCTGTCGGGGTTCTCTTGCGCGACGGTAGTGACGTATTCGATCATCTGCTCGCGCGTCAAATCGGCCGCCGACCGAATCGGTGCGGCAATGCCGGGCGCGCCTTCCAGAATCGGGTGTTCCTCGAACGGCGGCAGCTCTTCGGCCAGCGACGTGTCGAACGCGGGCAACTCTCCGGCCGGTGCGAAGCGCGAACGCCGAGCGCGGACGGCGGCAAATCCCAAACCTGCGAGCGCGGCGATGCCGAGCACTGCGGCCAACGCCCAGAGCGGAATGCCCAGGACCGTCGTCGTGACGGCCGACGGCGCGCTCGTGGTCAAACTCGGATTGAACGGAATCGCCTCGACCGACACCTGATCGCCCTGCGCCGGATTGAGGTCGGCGGCTGCAATGACGACGTTGCGAATTTGCTGGACGTTGGCCGGCGTGAGTTGATAGGCACCCTGGTTGGGGGCGAGGGCGAGGCCCGGCGCCGACGGCGCGAGCGGCGACGAGTTGATCAGCACGGCGACGCTGGTCTGTTCGACTTTCCCCGGCGCGTCGATGTGCTTCACGTTTTGCTCGGAGATGTCGAAGTTGGTCGTCGTCTTCGAATGATTGTAGCGATTGTTGCCGGCCGGCGTTTGCTGATAGCCTTGATAGGTTCCGATGTTGCTGGTCGTGCCCGGCACGCCGACCGGCGTCTGGCGGGCGGGCGTCGTTCCGACGTTGGATTCACGTTCGGTCTGTTGCGAGAGCACGGTGCCCTGCGGCGCGTAAATCTTGCTCTCGGTTGAGGTCGCGTCGAAATTCATCTTCGTCGAGACTCGCGCCACCGCGCGTTTCGGTCCGAGCGTTTCGTCGAGCATCGATTGAATGCTCTGCTGCAGGGCCGATTCGTAGCGCTCCTTGGCGAGCAGCTGTTCCTGCGTGAGGCGCAGCGCGTCGGCGCTGGTCACGCCGTCGGCGGTGCCGCCGCCGGGCCCGTTCCCCGGCAACAAGATCTGACCGTCTTGGTCGACGATCGTCACGTTCTCGGGCTTGAGGCCCTCGACCGCGTTGGAGACCAGCATCGTGATGCCTTTGACCTCTTGCGGCGAGAGGGCTTGGCCCGGCTTGGTCTTGATCGCGATCGATGCGGTGGTCGGCTCTTGGGACGACGAGTACAGGGACTGATCCGGCGTCGCGATGTGTACTCGCGACGTATCGACGGGATCGAGTCCGTCGATCGTGCGCTGCAGCTCGCCTTCGATCGCTCGGGTCTTGTCGAGCTTCTCCTGGAACTCCGTCATGCCGAAGTTGGTGCGATCGAACAGTTCGTAGCCGGTCCCGCCGCCCTTGAGCAGCCCCGAGCCCGCGATCGCAACCCGCTCGTCGCTGACGCTCTGCGGGGGAACCTTGATGGTCTTGCCGTCGGTCGAGATCACGTAGGGGATCTTGTCGTCTTTGAGGTGGGCCGTGACAGCCGCCGCGTCTTCGGGCGAAAGCCCGGAAAACAGGACCTCGTAGCTGGGCTGGCGCGTATAGATGAAGGC
>DATJUC010000208.1:0-4894 GCA_035502675.1 Candidatus Acidiferrales bacterium
CGCAGCACGATGCCGATCGACGCCAGCACGACGAAGCCGCCGGCAATCGCAGCCGGCGTCAATCGCTCGCGAAAGATTGCCAGCGCGAGCAGCGCCGCGACGATCGGTTCGACCAACGTCGAGAACGACACGGCGCTCGGCGTGAACCAGCGCAAGCTCGCGTTGAGGGCCGTGTGGCCGAGGAGCTGCGAAATCAAGGGCATCGCCAAGATGCCGCTCCACGCCGCGGCGTCGTGCCAAGGCGGGGGCGGTTGCCGCGCGATCGCCGCCGCCGCGATCAGCGCGAGCGCCGCCCAGGCGTACGTGCGCGTGACGATGGCGCGCGTCTCGAGCCGCGCGCGCACCTCGCGAATCAAAATGAAGTAGACCGCGATCGCCAGACTGCCGGTCAACGCGAGCGCGGCGCCGAGCAGCTGGTGCCCGGGAACCGGCGGCGACGGTTTCGACCATCCGACGACGAGCCACAAACCGGCGCCGCCCGCCAGAAACGCGACGACGGCCAACCGCGAGAGCGGGCGTCGGCGAACGAGTGCGTCGTACAGCGCCGTCCAAATCGGCGTGGTCGCGACCAGCAGCGTCGAAACCGCGACCGAGGTGTATTGCAGCGACCAAATCCAACCCGCGAAGTGAACCGCCAGCGCGACTCCCGCAACCGCGAGAAGCGCTTCCTGCGCGGTGCCGGCGGGTCGAGTGCGCGGGCGTGCGACCAGCGCGATTGCCCCCAGTACGGCGGCGGCCACTGCCAGCCGGGCGGCCGAAACCGCCAACGGCTGCGCGCCGGTCAGCGCCAAACGCGCGAAGATGGCCGCGGCGCCGACGGCCAGCTGCGCGCTTCCGAGCAGCAGGTAGCGGCTTACGATGGCGGATCGAGCGCCGGCGGCGGAGTCTGGAATCCGGGCATCGGCGAGAACGCTGGGCCGGGATGCGGAGCGCCGGGAACGTTCGGCGGAGGCGGGGCGGCCGAACGCGGGGCATGCGGCTTCGGCGTCACGGATGGATGCGCGATCGACGGTGCAAACGACGACGGCGTGCACGTCGGCGCAGGACTCGTCTGCGGCGAGGCGTGCGCGTCGCGGGCATCGCGCTTCGGGCCGGCCGCGCTGACGCATATCGGCACCGAGGTCGGCGTCGGCGACGGCAGCGGCGTCGCTTTCACGGTCACGCTCGTTCCGCTCGATCGCGTCCCGAACGAATCCGCGACCGTAATCGTCGTGGTGCCGCTCTTGCCGGCAGCGTTGGGCGCGACTTGGAACGACGCGCCGGATGCGGGCGAAACCGCGATCAGCGCCCTGTCGTAGCCGGGCAGCACGCGGAACGTTCCCTCGTAGTTTTCTTCCTTAGGAGTAAGCGTATCCGCCGATCCGCCGGCCGCGAGCGCCGGCAGCATCGCGGGAGCGTCGACCGGGAAGCGCACGGCGATGGCGGTGGCGTTGGATTTGGTGCCGTTGTCGTCCTGAACTTGCAGCGACGTATTTCCGGATGCGGCCGCTTTCACGGTGAACGACGCGCCCGCGGCCGGCTTGACGGTCACCACGCTCGTGTCGTAACCGCTCACGACCGTGAAGGAACCGCCGTACCCGGACTCTTTCGGCTCGATCGTCATCGTTTGGTTCGGATGGTCGAACGACAGCGACGGCGGAAGCACGACCGGTACGGTGACCTGCACGCCGACCACCGCGGTCTGCCCGAAGGAGTCGGCGATCGTGATCGAGGTCTGTCCGGTCGCGACGGCTTTGACGTGGAAGGTCGCACCCGACGAGGACGCGGTCGCCGTCTTCGGCGTGACCGTAACGACCGACGCGTTGTATTGCGACGCGGTGAACGTGCCGGCGTAACTCGGCTCGCTGGCGGTCAGCGGCTGCGTTTCGCCGGCTCGGTCGAACGGAGGCAGCGAACTCGGCGCGGCGATCGGACCGGCCGGCGTCGCGCTCGGTGTGGGATACGGGCCCGCGGTCGGCGACGACGACGAGATCGAGCCCTTGCCGCCGGCCAGAACGATGCCGGCGGCGGCGGCCGCGGCCGCGCCGATGGCCAGTGCCGGACTGATGCCGCCGGCTGCCGCTCCCGCGACGGCTTCGGTTGCGGAAGCGACGTTGTTGCTGGGCGGATTTCCAAACTCTTGGGTCGACGTCGCGACGAGCGGATGGTCGACGGCGCCGACGGTTCCGCCGGCGACCGCCGCGCCGGCGGCGATGCCGACGGTCAGTAACTGTCCGGCGTGTAGCTCGAACTTTTCGCCGTCGTCGAGCGTGACCTCGACCGGAAGACTCGGATCGGTGAGCTGGTAAACCGCGACTTGCATCTGCCGATCGGACAAATAGATCTCGCCCTCCGTCCCGCGTACCGCGATTTGACCGGTCGACGTTTGGAAGGTGTAATCGGCCTTGGCCCCGGCCGGGTGCTGCACTTCGAAACGGGTAGCGCCCTTGTACAAAATGAATTTGGCGGTCGCGAGATTGGGCTGTTGATTGAAGAACGCGAGCTGCAGCCGGGTGTTCGATCCCACCAGCACGCGCGAGCTGTCGGGCAGCGAGATCGCGCCGAGCGATTTGTCGCCGGTGATCGCGAAATCGTGGTCGCCGAGCGCGATGCTGGCGTTGGTTGCCAGCGACGTCGCGGCGCCGCTCCCCTGCTGATACGAAACGTCGCCGCGCACGTTCTGCAGCGTCTTGTCGCCCGCCGCGGCCGAGGAGCCGGCGGACGCGGCGCAGATGGCGATGATCAGCACCAGCGAAGAAAGCGTCTTCAAGGAAACCTCTCCCGTTGTCACCCCGAACGAATCGGGCGGCCCCGTCGCAGCCTTCGACCTTCGTCGGCATGCAGCCGAACCCTAGGCGGGTAAAGCGCGCTGCTTCGCGGAATTTCGGCTGCAGCGGGAGCTCGCATGAGCGGGCTGAGAGGGCGAGGCGTCATCTCGCCGACCGTAATGACCTGATCCGGGTAATGCCGGCGAAGGGAGGAAGCAATGAAGACGTACATGGCCGGACCCGATCCGTCGATTCGCGTGCCGGCGCGCGAGATTCGCTTGACCGACGGAACGTCGCACGTCGCCTACGACACCAGCGGACCCTACACCGATCCTTCGTATCGCGTCGACATCCGGCGCGGATTGCCGGCGCTGCGCGACGCATGGATCGACGCGCGCGGCGACACCGAACGGCTGGACCGTCCGACCTCGATTTATCGCCGCGGCCGCGACGCCATGCCGGAGCTCGCCGAACTGCGGTTTCCGCCGGCCCGCAAACCGCGTCGCGCCAGGGCCGGCGCCAACGTAACGCAGATGCATTACGCGCGCCGCGGTGAGACTACGCCGGAGATGGAGTTCGTCGCGCTGCGAGAGGGCATGGAGCCGTCGTTCGTGCGCGACGAAGTCGCTCGCGGGCGCGCCATCATTCCGGCCAACGTGAATCATCCGGAGAGCGAGCCGATGATCATCGGCCGCGGCTTCTTGGTGAAGATCAACGCCAACATCGGAAACTCGGCGGTGACCTCGTCGATCGACGAGGAGGTCGAGAAGATGACGTGGGCGACGCGGTGGGGCGCCGACACCGTGATGGATCTCTCGACCGGAAAGAACATCCACGAAACGCGCGAGTGGATCTTGCGCAACTCGCCGGTCCCGATCGGCACCGTACCGATCTACCAAGCGCTCGAGAAGGTCGGCGGTAAGGCCGAGGACTTGACCTGGGATCTCTTCCGCGACACGCTCGTCGAGCAGGCCGAACAGGGCGTCGACTATTTCACGATCCACGCCGGCGTGCTGCTGCGCTACGTGCCGCTGACGGCACAGCGCGTGACCGGCATCGTCTCGCGCGGCGGGTCGATCATGGCGAAGTGGTGCCTGGCGCACCATCGCGAGAACTTTCTGTACTCGCACTTCGAAGAGATTTGCGAGATCATGAAGACGTACGACGTCGCCTTCTCGCTCGGCGACGGACTGCGGCCGGGCTGCACCGCCGACGCCAACGACGCCGCTCAGTTTGCGGAGCTCGAAACGCTCGGCGAGCTGACCGGCGTTGCCTGGAAACACGACGTGCAGGTCATGATCGAGGGCCCCGGCCACGTGCCGATGCATCTCATCAAGGAGAACGTCGACAAGCAGCTGGCAGTCTGCCGCGAAGCGCCGTTCTACACGCTGGGCCCGCTGGTCACCGACGTCGCGCCCGGCTACGATCACATCACCAGCGCCATCGGCGCCGCAATGATCGGCTGGTTCGGCACCGCGATGCTGTGCTACGTCACCCCTAAGGAGCATCTCGGGCTTCCGAACAAGAAGGACGTCAAAGACGGCGTCATCGCGTACAAGATCGCCGCGCACGCCGCCGACCTCGCCAAGGGGCACCCGCGCGCGCGGCACTGGGACGACGTGCTCTCGAAGGCACGCTTCGAGTTTCGGTGGCAGGATCAGTTCGAGCTCTCGCTCGATCCCGAAACGGCTCGCGAGTTCCACGACGAGACGCTGCCGGCGGCCGGTGCGAAGGTCGCGCACTTCTGCTCGATGTGCGGACCGCATTTCTGTTCGATGAAGATCACGCAGGAAGTGCGCGAGTTCGCCGAACGGGGCATGGCGGAGAAGTCGCGCGAATTCGTCGAGAGCGGAGCCGACGTCTACGTCACGACAACCTGACGCGGCCGCCGCGGTCATCTTCGATCGGGACGAGACCATCGTCGTCGACGTTCCGTTCAACGGCGATCCGCAGAAGGTGCGGCCGGCTCCGAACGCGCGCGCGCTGCTCGATCGTTTGCGCGCGGCCGGGCTGCCGCTGGCCGTCGTGAGCAATCAAAGCGGGGTCGGACGCGGCTTCTTGACGATGGAGCAGGTCGAAGCGGTGAACCGCCGCGTCGACGAGCTGCTCGGTCCCTTCGCGGGATTCTTCGTCTGCCCTCACGCTCC
>DATJUC010000209.1:0-6888 GCA_035502675.1 Candidatus Acidiferrales bacterium
CGGCAAGCGGTATGCCGCTTGCAAACGCACATAGGAAAAAGCAAGCGGCCAGCACGCGTTTACTCATGCAATCGAGAGTTCTTTTTCGTGAAGCGCGCGCCTTGTGCGAAACGTGGTTACGGCCGCGAGACGCACGACCGGCGCGGACACGGCCGGTCCGGTCAGCCGTGGAACGGAAACGACATTCGGAAACCGACTTCACCGTCGATCTGAAGGCGATCGAAGTACCGGTGCTCTTCATTCACGGAAACGACGATCGGATCGTTCCGATTGCCGATGCCGCCGCGCTTGCGGTCAAGCCCGTTCGTAATGCCGATCTCAAATCTACGGAGGAGCTGTGCGTGGATCGTGCCCGACGGTGAAAGACAAGGTCAACGAAGACCTCGCGGCCTTCGCCCGAGGTCGCATCGCCGCTACGGTTTGACTCCGGCGGGTGCCGGCGCCGTCCAAGTCGTGCCGTCGGCGAAACGCACCGAGAGCACGCTGCAAACGGTCGATCCGTCGTTTCCCGGCGGCCGCGCCGACGCCACGACGTCCTTTCCGTGATCGCGGTAGACGTGCGTGACGCCGATGCCGGGTGCGTACGTGCCGTCGTCGCCGATGACGTAACGCGATTTGGCAAAGTCGATTTGAAAGACGATGCGGTCGGCGTCGACGTGCCCGTCGTTCACGAACCCGACCTTGAAGAAATTGTAAGCCTTTCCGTTGACGTACAGATTTCCCAATCCGACCTGGCCGTAGTCTTTGAGCAGCGCGCACGTCGTCACGGCGATCGGGCCGGCGGGCTGGCTCGACGGCGGCGACGGCGAGGCCGTCTGGCCGAGGGCGACGGCAGGAAGCGATGCGCTGAGCGTCAGCGCGGCGACGAAGTTACGCACGGCGATACCTTCCGCGCGAGCGCCGGGGAGCCCCGCGAGAGGCTCCCCTTCGCGAATCGACTACGTGCAGCTAACGGCCAAGACCGAGATACCGTGGTGGTCGATGGTAAACGTGCCGGGGTGCTCGGGGATCGTCACGCTGCCTTTCTTGACGGGCCCGGTCACCGGCGTAACCTGGTAGGCCCAGCTTCCGCCGGACTGAATCAGCTGATCGAGAACGCAGGTGTGCTTGCCTTTCAACGCCGTCGCTCCCTTGAACGTCATGCTCGGCGAGCCGACGAAGTTCGCATTGGTGCTCGCGCTAACGTTCACCAGCAGATCGTACATGAGCGCTTTCCCCGGACACGCCGTGGTTCCAGACGAGCTTCCGCCGGTGCACTTCACCGATCCGAACAGCGGGAACTTCGAGCCCGACAGCGATCCGGTAATGTCGCCTTTGCCGGTGGCTTCGCCGGTGACGAGCTCGGTTTTCGGAGCGACGGTTCCGGAGGTGGCCGGGTAGCTCAGCGTTTGGGTGATGCCGCGGTAGACCTTGAGCTTGTAGACGGTGCCGCTTTTCTTGACGTCTTCGCCCAGACACGAACCCTTGAAGTACCAGAGCCCCTCGGTGCTCAACGTCTTGCATGGGTCGGTGACGTCGGGGACGAGGTCCCCACGAAACGGAAAACTCGCGTCGACGGCACTCGCCGGCGCGAAGGCTTGCGACGCCATGCCGGGCTGCATCGGGGTGATGCCGCTGCCGCCACACGCGGCTAAGGCGAGAACGCCGAAAAAAGCGAGAACACGAACGAGTGTAAATCGCATGGTAACGGGCTGCTCCTTTCCTACGGAACGGAGTCCCGCGATTCGGGTTCGGCGGTATGAGCCCCTCGTCGACCCGCCAAGCCGGCAAGCGGTATTCTGCTACGTCGGCATTCGGAACAGCTGCATCAACTCGCCGGCGATGCGGCGGTGCCGCCGATTTCCGGTAACCTTGGCCGAACACCGGTAGGCTTGCGCGAGCGCGTACGGCGGGCCGCTCCTTCCCAGAAGCGCAACCGCTTCGTCGATCGAGCGCGAAGCCGATCCGCTCTCGCCCAAGGCGCTTTGAATCTCGGCCTGGACGCGCAGCGCCGATCCGAGTCCGCGCTCGCTGCCGATCCGCCGCATCGCGCGCACCGCCGCACGGGCGACGTTCAGCGCGTCGTGATGGCGGCGTTCCTCGTAGAGCGCTTCGGCCGCGATCAGGCGCGGAATGACGTAGTCGAACGAATCGTCGTCGTCCGGATTCGCGTACGGGACGTCGCCGAGCATCGTTCGGGCCGCCGCCGTGTTGCCGAGCCGCAGGTACGCCCAGGCCACGTACCAACGGTGAACCCGGTCGTTCGCACCCACGGCGCGATCGATCTCGAGCGCTTTCTTTCCGAAAGAAAGCGCGCGAGCGTGCTCGCCCGAGTAGGAGTAGAGGACGCAGAACAAGCCGGCCGAGTCGGCGCATTCGTGCGGCAAACCGTGCGTTTGGGCGAACTCGTAGTCGGCGGCCAAATGATCCAAGAGATCGGAAGCCGGCGTCGCCGTCAACATCCGCATCTGCGCGAGGGTCAAACGTGCGCGCAATCGCAGCGCCGGCTCGAGGTCGTATCGGCGTGCGGTCGCGACGGCCTCGATTGCGGCTTCCAAGCCCGCGCCGAACTCGTCCAAGTCGTCGCAGACGTCGACTAAGACTAAGTGGGCGTTGACTAACGCGCGCGCGCGACGCGTCGACGGTGCCTCACCGAGTGCGTTCAACGTTCGAATCGTTCGCAGCACGTCGTGCTTCGCACGCGTGACCTGCCCGCGACGAAGCAGCAGCTCGGCCCGCATCGTCGCGGCCTCGAGCCTCGGCACGGCGCCGGTCGAGCGAAGCTCGGCGTCGGATAGATAGGCGAATGCGCGTTCGGCTTCGCCCGCACCGAAACACAGCTGCGCCAAACGCGTCGCGATCGCGACGAAGGCCTGTGCGGTCGGGGTGTCGAGCAGTGCGCGGTCCAGCAGCCGGATAGCGTCGTCGTGCCGGCCGACGTTGGCGAATGCGCCCGCGAGGGAAAGGGGCGCCGTGGCGGGATCGGCGGCCGAGGCCGCGAGCGCGGGGGCGCGTCGCGTTAGCGATTCCAACGCCTCGCCGAGCGCGAGGATCGCCTTGCGGCGTTCGCGGTAGAAGTGGCGCTCCGAAATCCCGAGTTGGGCCGCGACGGCCGCGTGGCGCTCCTTGGCCAGATCGCAGCGCGTTACGATCGTGCGGAAACGCGGGGGGAGCTGTTCGACTGCCTCCTCGACGAGCTGGCGCGGATGCAGCCCCGGACGATTCGTCAGCAGCCGATGGCCGCGAAGCCGATAGGGCCGGTCGACGTCACGCAGCAGGCCCGCCACTTCGGCATAGCGGTCCGAATCGGCCATCACAACTCGCGATTACCGCCCGCTCGCGCAGGTTCCTACGCCGGTGCTGGCTCTTTGCCGCTTCCGCTTGAGGGTTTGCCGAAGGCCGCGCGGTCGTCCGCATCGACGATGTCGACGATCAACTCGAGATCGGGGTGCTCGGCGAGCGTCCGGGCATAAAGTTCGCGAAAGACGGCTTCGTTCTCGGCGTGTTTGGGCTTGATGCGGCGAAGCGTTTGATTGATAGCGGGGTACTGCGATGCGTCGGTTCTCCCGCGCAGCCATCGCGCGACTTCGTCCTCGTCGCCGGCGATCCGTACCGCCTCCAGCAGTTCGTTTTCACCGACGCCGAGCCGCTCGAGGAGATAGCCGGAGATCCCTTTGATCGGACCGTTGATGAAATAGGCGCCGGGATTGCCGCCGGGCAAAAGCGCGCGCAGCTTATCGATCGTGCGCGGCATCAGCATCAGGCCGTCGAGTTCGGCGTAGCAACCGCGCGGCGGGTTCGCTCGGAGATCGAGAGGCTTCATCGACGCTGAATACGTTAAACGGTAGTCGCGGCTCCTGGGGCGGAAGCACGGGGGGCTTGCGGAATACCTCGCCATGAAACGATGGAGTGCGGCCTTCGCGGCGGCCGCTGCGCTCTGCCTGGCGCAATCGCCGGCGTCGCTTTCGGCCGCGACGGCGTGGAACTGTCCGATGATGCGGGATTGGTGCGGCGGTACCGATGGCACGTGGTGGCGGCATCTGCCGGCCGCGGCGAAGGCTCCGGTCGTTGCCGGCGCGATCGCTGCGTACGAATTGGCGTACAACGAAGGCCAGTTCAACACCATGAGCGACTTTGTCACCGCGTACTCGAGCGACACGGACCGGAAGGCCGATTCGCAGTTCCACCACCTGGTGGCCGGGGATCGCGGCGTGACGTTCGGTAAAAGCGTGCCGGAGTACGTCGCCGCGATCGATCGCTTCTACAAAACCTATCCGGCCAAGATCAACCTCAAGATCGTGGGCGTGTTGCGATGCCTTCGCGATCGAGCCGAGGCATCGTGCGATGAGGTCGGTAAGTCGGACCTCCTTCCCTGGCCGACGGGCGTGTAACCGTTCGCGTCAGTACGCGAACTTCGAAAGCGAGCTGTAGGCCAAGTCGAACTCGGAGTACCACAGCATGCCGCCGGCGTCGAACGCTAGGTCGTGAACGTGTGCGGAAACCGGGGTGCTGGGGAACTCGCGGATGCGCGACCCGTCGGTCGTAACGTATCCAACCTTGCCGGCGAAGTTCCAAAAGCCGCCGCCGGTTTCCGTGAACCAGACGTTACCGTCGGGTCCGGCCGCAACGTTGAGCGGCCCCGCGAATGCCGAGGGCACGGTCCACTCCTTGATTTGTCCGCCGGTCGTGATGCGCCCGATCTTGTTGCCCTGAAACTCGGCGAACCAGAGGTTTTTGTCCGGTCCGACGGCGATGCCCCAAGGGGCTGCGTCCGCAGTCGGCAGTTTATGCGTCGCGACGATCTTGCCCGAAGTCGACGCGACCAGAATCGCGTTGAGCCCTCCGTCGGTGATCCAAAGGTTCTTGTCGGGTCCGGCGACGATTTCGACCGGATCCGACCGCGCGGGCAGCGGATACCGTACGATTTTCCCGCTCGTCGAGACCGCCCCGAATCCGAGGGCGCCGTTGATGCCTTGGTCGACGAACCAGATGCGTCCGTCAGGGCCGAGCGTCGTCCAAGCTGGTTGCGACGTGGCACCTTTCGGGACCGGAATCGCGTAGGTCGTGACGACGCCGGCAGTGGTGATTTTGCCGATCTTTCCGCCTTGGTTCTCGGCGAACCACAAGTTTTTGTCCGCGCCGACGCTGATGCCCATCGGCACGGTGCCCAGAATCGGATACATCGTGTACTTGCCGTCGGCGTCGATCTTCAAGATCGCGCCCGACGACGCGCCGGTCGCCCAGATGTTGCCGTCCGGCCCGAGGCAGACGTCCGAGACGCCGACCGGCCGCGGTCCGTTCTTCGTCATCAACTGCGGCGCGCGGTATTGCGCGAGCGTCGTGGGCGCCGGTGCGAACGGAACTGCCACGGCGCGCATACCCGCGGCTTTGGCTGTGATGGTCGCGACCTCCAAGGGCGCTCCGTCGTAGGCAAGTTCGATGCGCGTCGACGACCGATCGATCGACGTGGCGGAGAGTTTCGTCGCGCCGGACCTATCGCTGTCCACAAGCTCCACGCTTCGAGCGTAAGCGCCCAAGATCGTATTGCCGTCGGCGTCGAGGGCGGAGAGGGCGATGCCGCTTCTTTCGGCGCGTCCCGCCGGCGGATATTCGTCCCGAAGCGTCATCGTCAGCGTCGCGGGTCTGCCGGTGAGCGCGACGCGTACGCGCTGCGAGGCGCCGGAGTGCAGATTCGCGTCGACGCTGCCGGAGGCCAGAACGTTGCCCGTGCCCTTCGGACCGTCGTACGCCGCCATGTCGAACGTCTGACTTCCGGCCGGCACCTTGACGCTCTGCGAACACGTGCGGCCGCCGCGGGTCGAGGACGTGCAGCGTGGCGAACCGGCGGCGACGTTCATCGTCAGCAGCGTCGAGCCGGCCAAGGAGACGACGATCGACTGCGTGCTCGGCGAGACGAAATCCGCCCCGCTTCCGGGAGGAACGGTAACGACGAAATCGGCCGTCGTACGGCCGCTCGCCGTCACGGCCGCCGGACTCACTGCGGTTCCCGCAGCGTTTGGAACGAGCGCGTTCCCGGAACACGCCGCGAGCAGCGCCGACGCCCCAAGTTGCTGCCAAAACCAACGATTCATCGGTGTCTTCTCACGAAGTGCAGCGAGTGATAGATAGCTTCCGCCGCTCGGGTGCGCGCGGCTGCGCTCCGCGCAGTCATACCCGCATCGAGCGGCATCCCCGCGCTCGCCTCGGCGAGCGCGGCATTCGTCGCGCTCGCCTTTCGCAGGCCGAGCGTTTCGTCGGTCACCGTTTCGGTCAACGGCTTTCCAACCAGGGCGAACGTCGTGTAGTCGTAGTAGACTTTGAGGTCGTCGTGGACGATCAGGCAGACCACTCCGTACGGGGCCGCGACGTACGAGGTCCGATCGGTCGTTTCATACTCGCCGTAGATGATATCGAGACGCGTTCGCGTCTCGGACAACGCGGTGGCACTCTTGCCGTACGCTTTGCTCGTGCCGCAGGCGCTCGGTACGGCCGTCGTTCCGAGGTCGACGAAGGCATCGCTGGCCAGCAGCGGCGGCACGCGCGGATACCAGTCGCGGAGTTGAGCGTATTCGGTCACGTGGGCTGCGGCGTTGGTGAAGACGATATGAATGGCGCCTTTGCTGGGCGGCGAGATCGCGATGGTCGAGTTGTAGGAACCTCCCTCGAACGGCCACTGATAGAGCGCGTTACCGTCGGGATAACTTTGCGC
Source organism: Candidatus Acidiferrales bacterium (assembly GCA_035502675.1). Classification (GTDB taxonomy): domain Bacteria; phylum Vulcanimicrobiota; class Vulcanimicrobiia; order Vulcanimicrobiales; family Vulcanimicrobiaceae; genus DATJUC01. The sequence continues at coordinate 6,689 of DATJUC010000209.1, forward strand.
CAGCGAGGTCCGTCCCTCGACCGGGACGCCGGTTTCGGCGTAGGATCCGTCGGCGCGATAGTCGTCGTGCAGCGACGATCCCGCGACCGAGTCGAAGATCGAATCGGTGCGCGCCGCGGTGTTCGTCCAGCGCGCCTGCGGCACGTGCGGCAGCTGATCGAAAACGCCGTTGCCGCCGCCGTATTCGATCGTCTCCCGAA
>DATJUC010000210.1:0-13274 GCA_035502675.1 Candidatus Acidiferrales bacterium
GTTCGAATGGCGAGTATACCTGCCCGATGGTGATCCGCACGCCATACGGCGGCGGCGTGCGCGGTGCGCTTTCGCACTCGGTCTCGATCGAAGCGCTCTTCTATCACGTTCCGGGTCTAAAGATCGTCGCGCCCGCGTTTCCGGCCGACGTCAAAGGTTTGCTCAACACCGCGATCGACGATCCCGATCCGGTCCTCTTCCTCGAGCACAAGAAAACCTATCGCCTCATCAAAGGCGAGGTGCCGGACGGGCACTACACGATCCCGCTGGGAAAGGCCAACGTCCTCAAGCAAGGCACGCAGCTCAGCGTCGTGTCCTACGGGCTGTACGTGCATTGGGCGCTCGAAGCCGCCCAAAACCTGGAAGCCGAAGGTCTGTCGGTCGAAGTCATCGATCTGCGATCGATCCGCCCGATGGACAAGTCGGCGATCCTGCAAAGCGTCGAGAAAACGCGCAAGCTGCTGATCGTGCACGAAGACAACAAGTTCGGTGGCATCGGTGCGGAGATCAGCGCGATGGTCGCCGAAGAGGCGCTCTTCCACCTCGACGCACCGATCCGCCGTCTCTGCGCGCCCGACGTTCCGGCCATGGGCTATGCCCTTCCGCTCGAGGAAGAATACATGTCGTCGCCGGCCGAGATGGCGCAAGCCATGCGCGACATGGTCCGGTTTTAGAGAGAGTGAACTAAATGGCGACTACGATAACGATGCCGCAGCTCGGCGAGACCGTGACCGAGGGAACGGTGGCGCAATGGCTCAAGCGGGTCGGCGACAGCGTCGAGAAGTACGAGGCGTTCGTCGAGGTTTCGACCGACAAAGTAAACGCCGAAGTTCCGTCGCCGGTAACCGGCACGATCCGTGAAGTGCTCGTGAAGGAAGGCGAGACGGTTGCGACCGGCACGCCGATCGCGGTCATCGACGAGGTCGGAGCCGCACCGGCCAACGCTCCGTCGGCGGCTCCCGCCGCTCCCGCAGTCCCCGAAGCGCCGCCGGCCTCCGCGGCCCCATCCGCGCCGCCGGCACAGACCGCGTCGAGCAACGGCGCACGCGGCAACGGAGCCGGCGCCGCCGCGGACGCCGATGCCGTGCTGCGCGGCGCTTCGCCGGCCGTCCGCCGCCTGGCCCGCGAACATCACATCGACATTCGCACGATACGCGGCAGCGGAACCAACGGGCGGGTCACCGCCGACGACGTGTTGACGGCGGCTCGCATGGGACCGTCCGCCGCAGTCGGTCAGGCGATCGCCTCGGCAGCGTCGCCGGCAGAGGCCGCAGCGGCACCGCCGGCCTCGAAGGCGGCACCGCCTTCGGGCACGTCGACGTACGGCGAGCCGATTCCCGGAACGATCGTACCGCTCAACCAGGCGCGGCGAATCATCGCCGAACGCATGGTCGAGAGCAAGCACACCGCGCCGCACGCCTGGTCGATGGTCGAAATCGACGTCACCAACGTGTGGAAATGGCGCGCCCGCGAAAAAGACCGTTTCGAACGCGAAACCGGCTACAAGCTGACGCTGCTGCCGTTCTTCATGCGCGCCGTCGTCGAATCGCTGGCGGCCTTTCCGCTGATGAATGCGCGGTTCACGCCGGACGGCATCTACGTCAACAAGGACGTCAATCTCGGAATCGCCATCGGTCTCGCAACCAATTTGGTCGTGCCGGTGATCAAGCACGCCGATCAGCTCTCGATCAAGGGGCTCGCGATTGCGGGCGGCGAGCTGATCGACAAGGCGCGGCGCGGCAAGCTCGGCGTGGACGACCTGGCCGGCGGAACGTTCACGGTCAACAACAACGGCGCCAACGGGTCTTGGGCTTCGGCACCGATCATCAACGGCGGGCAAGCCGGAATCGTCACGATGGAAACGGTCGTCAAAAAGCCGGTCGTCCGGGACGACGACTCGATTGCAATCCGGCAGATGATGAACTCCTGTCTCTCGCTCGACCACCGCGTCGTCGACGGCTACGTGGCCAGCGGGTTCCTCGCCGACCTCAAGAGGCGGCTCGAAAAGATGGGGCCGGACGGCGCGCTCTGAGCCCGCTGCAGGATTGTGGACGAACGCTCGTACCGTCGCGTGGCCGACGCGCTCAACGCGTACGGGCTGTGGACCAGCTGGTGCAGTCAGTTTTTGACCGGCGCCGGATTCGCGCTCATCGGCATGCCGCACCTCGAGCGCTCGTTGCGGTCGGCCGGCTGGCGAGGCACCGCCTTGACGCTGCATAACGACGTCGATCCCGGCGGCGGGTTCGGCTACGGACGGGTGCTGCTCGACGCGGCCGTTCTGGGCGATCGCGCGGAGGGCTGGATGAAGCTCGTCCGCGACCACGTAACCGATCATCACATGAGCTACGTGACCCACGGCAGGCGCACGGACTGCGTCTCCGGCGCGCCCGCCGGCCGTTGAAACGCGCGGCAGCGGCGCTGGCGGCGACGGCGGCGCTGGTCTCATTCGCGTCGCCGGCGGCCGCCGAGGACGCGACGGCGGCGGCGCTGTTCGCCAGCGGAAACTTCGACGCGGCCGCAGTTCGGTATTCCGCAGACTTGGCGACGAACGCGCACGATCCCAAAGCGAGCCTGGGTCTCGGAACGATCCGGCTCTACCAAAACGATCTCGCGGCGGCTCGCCCCCTGCTGCAAGCTGCGCTCGCGGCCGATCCGTCAAACGCGACCGCCGCCAGCCGGCTGCGCGAGTTGCAACGGCGCGTCGCCGAAGCCTCGCGGACCGCAACCGTCGCGGGCGCGCAGACGATCGTTCCGTTCGTCACCGCCGATCCGCTGCCGGTCGTCCGCATCCGCGTGAACGGGAAAGACGCGACGTTCATGATCGACACGGGCGGCGACTTCGTCCTGGAGCCGCAGTTCGCGGCGACCCTCGGCCTGACGCTCGAGGGCGCCGGTACCGGCGTCTTCGCCGGCGGAAAGACGGCGGCGTTGCAGCGTGCGACGGTTCGGCGCGTCGAGTTCGGAACCGCCGTCGCCGAGGACGTCGCCGCGACGGTGCTGCCGACCCACGCTTCGGACCTCTTCGCCGGGAAGATCGCGATCGACGGCATTCTCGGCACGACCGTTTTCGAGCGCTTCCTCGTGACCATCGACTATCCGCACGCGCGACTGATCGTGCGCCCGCGCTCGCCGGCGGTTTCGACCGCGTTCGAACGAGCGGCGACCGCTGCCGGCGCTACCATCGTGCCGTGTTGGCTGGTGGGCGATCACTTCGTCTTTGCGACGGCCCAAGTCAACGACGCACCGCCCGGCCTGTTCTTCTTCGACACCGGCCTCGCGGGCGGCGGCCTGAGCCCGGCGCCGCAGCTTTTGACCGCGGCGAAAATTACGATCGACGCCGCCCGCGCCGGAACCGGAGTCGGCGGAGGCGGCGCCGTCACCGCGATTCCGTTCGTCGCCTCGCGGATCGCCGTCGGCAACGCCGTGGTGCGCCACGTTCCCGGGCTGTACACCCCGCAAGGCAATCCGTTCGGGATCTTTCCGTTCGCGGTTTGGGGGTTGATTTCCAACGATTTTCTCGCGCATTTCGCGTACACCGTGGATTTTGACGCGATGAAGATCGTGCTCGCGCCGAGCGTATGACCGTGCAGATTCGCAAGCACTTTCGTTTCGAAGCCGCGCACGTGTTGCCGTATCATACCGGCAAGTGCTCGCGCATGCACGGACACTCGTACCGGCTGGAAGTCGCCGTGCGCGGACCGTTGCAGAACGACGGCCCGGCTCGCGGGATGATTCTCGACTTCGACGAGCTCGAGCGGGTCGTGCGCGCGCACGCGGTCGACGCGCTCGACCACCGAACCCTCAACGACGCGCTCGACAATCCTACTGCGGAGCGCATCGTGGCATGGATCTGGGAGCGGCTGGAGCCGGTCCTGCCCGGCCTCGACGAGCTGGTGCTTTGGGAGACGGCCAATTCGTGCGCGACGCTGCGCCGGTCGGATACGGACGATGCTGGCGATCGCTGAGATCTTCTACAGCATTCAGGGCGAAGGTCTGTGGACCGGAACGCCGGCCGTTTTCGTGCGTCTCGCGGGATGCAATCTCGCCTGCGATTTCTGCGATACCGACTATTCCATCGGATCGTTCGGCACCGTCGCAGAGGTCGTGCGCGCGGTTCGCGAAGCGGGCGGGGATTGCCCGATGGTGGTCCTGACCGGCGGCGAGCCGTTCGCTCAAGCCGAGACGGCCGCGCTGATCGCGGCGCTGCGCGCAGACAAACGCCGCGTGCACGTGGAGTCGAACGGAACGATCTACGAACCTCTTCCCGACGACGTATGGCTCTGCGTCTCGCCCAAGGAGCGGGTCGATCCGCGGATGGCGTCGCGGGCCGACGAAGCGAAGCTGATCGTCGACCGGCGCGTGCCCGAGGAGCAGCTCGCGCTTTTCGGCGACAAACCGGTCGTTCTGCTGCAGCCGGAAGGCAACAAGCCCGAGAACGTCGCGCTGGCACTCGCGTACGCCAAAGCGCATCCCGCGCGCTTCCGCCTCTCCCTGCAGACGCACAAGTTCATCGGCGTGCGCTGACGGTGATCTTGCTGACCGCCGCCGTCGGCCAAGAGCTCGGCTTTTGGCGGGCGCGCCCGAACGTGAAGACGCTGCTCACCGGGGTCGGCCCGGTCGAAGCTGCCGCCGCCGTAGCCCGCGAGCTCGCGCGCGCGCCTTATCGCTGCGTCGTCAACGCCGGAATCGCCGGCGCGTTCGAGGGCGCAGCCGGCGTCGGCGACGCCGTGGTAGTCGCCGAAGAGACGATGGAAATCACGCTCGAGAGCGGGCAGCCGATTCGCTTGCCGGAAGGCGCCGCGATCCCCGAACGGGCCCGGTCGCACGATCGCCTCGTGCGGGCGCTCGGCGCGGCCGGTTTCCCGGCGTTGCGCGGAATTACGGTTTCGCAGGTCACGACGACCGAGGCGACTGCCGCGCGCTTGGCGGCGCTGGGTGCCCAAGTCGAGTCGACGGAAGGTTTCGCGGTGCTGCGCGCCGCCGCACTGGCCGGCGTTGCGGCCGTCGAGCTGCGGGGCATATCGAATCGCGTGGGAGACCGAACCATGAGCGCTTGGAACTTTCAAGCCGGCGTCGACGCGCTGGCCCGGATCGTCACCGCATTCTTCGATCTCGGCGAGATCGCCGTCGAGCCGGTCGCATGACGCCGCTCGCGCTTGCGTACTCGCCCTGCCCGAACGACACGTACGTCTTTGCGGCGCTCGCCAACGGCTGGCTCGACGGCGCGCCGCCGGTGCGCGTCGAACTTGCCGACATCGATCGGCTCAACGCCGCGGCGGCGCGCGCGCAGTACGAGCTGGTCAAGGTCAGCTACGGCGCGATTCCGTTTCTACACGACCGCTACCGGATTCTGCGCGCGGGCGGGGCGCTGGGGCGCGGCTGCGGTCCCCTGTTGATCGCGCGGCCCGACCGCGCCCCCACGCTGTTCGCCGAAGTCGCCGATCGCAAGATCGCAATTCCCGGCGAGCGCACCACCGCGTTCCTCCTGCTGCAGCTCGCGCTCGGCCGCCGCCCGAAAACGGTCGCGATGCGGTTCGACGCCATCGCGGGCGCGGTCGCCGCCGGTGAGGTCGACGCCGGCCTGATCATTCACGAGTCACGCTTCACCTACCGCGACCAGGGTTTGATCTCGATCGCCGACCTGGGAGAATGGTGGGAGAACGTCACGCTGCTGCCGATTCCGCTGGGTGCGATCTTGGTGCGCCGCGACGTCGGCCTCGCGCTGGCGAAAAGCGTCGACGACGCGATTCGCCGCAGCGTTGCGTTTGCGCGCGAGCACGACGACCGGGTCATGCCCTACGTCCGCGAACACGCCGCCGAAACCGCCGACGACGTGACGCGCGCGCACATCGACCTCTACGTCAACGCATATACCGACGACCTCGGCGACCAGGGTATCGCCGCCGTCGCGTCGCTCTTCGAGCGCGCCGCCGAGGGCGGCATCGTACCGCACGGCACGCAGCCGGAGTTCGTGTGAGGCGCTCGCACTTTATCGCCGGTACGGGCGCGGTCGCAGCCGGAGCGTGGGTGCGCGCGTCCGCGGCCCCGTTGCCGCCCGCGCGCGTCGAGCTCGGCGACGACGCATTTCTGCGCGACGAGTGGCGAGCGCTCCACGGGCGCAGCGTCGGCATCATCGCCAACCAAAGCGGCGTGACGTCGCGGCTCGTTCCGTTCGTCGACGCGGTTCGGCATCGCGGGGACGTGCGCGTCGTCGCGCTGTTTGCGCCCGAGCACGGATTGCGCGGCGACCGTGCGGCCGGGACGTCGGTCGGGTCGTACGTCGATTCGCAGACCGGCTTACCGGTGTACAGCCTCTACGGGGCGACGCGCCGCCCAACCGCCGCAATGCTCGACGGCATCGACGTCCTGCTCTTCGACATTCAGGACGTTGGTTCGCGCGCGTACACCTTCGTCTCGACGATGGCGTACGCGATGCAAAGCGCCAAGGCGTTCGGCAAGGAGTTCTGGGTGCTCGATCGCCCCAATCCCATCGGCGGCGAAATCGTGGAAGGCCCGGTCCTCGAAGCGTCGGAGGAATCGTTCATCGGACTCTATCCGATTCCGATGCGCCACGGCATGACGGTCGGCGAGCTGGCGCGCCTCTTCAACGACCGTTTCGGCATCGGCGCACGCCTGCGAGTCGTACCGATGCAGGGATGGCAGCGTTCGACGATTTGGCCCGACACGGGCCTGCAATGGGTGCAGACCTCGCCGTACGTTCCCACGTGGGAGACGACCTTCGTCTACGTCTGCACCGGTCTGATCGACAACGCCGGGATCAACAACGGAACGGGATTCACCAAGCCGTTCTTTCTGGCCGGGGCCTTGGGACTGGACGGCAATCGTCTGGCCGGCGCGCTGAACGCGCGCGACCTGCCGGGCGTCTATTTTCGTGCGGCTGCCTGGTCTCCGATCGCGGGTTTTTGGGCCGGACGCGAACTCTCCGGGGTCGAGCTGGTCGTGTTCGATCCGCGACGGTTTCTCGCCGTGCGCGCGGCCGTCGAGATCCTGACCGCGATCCGTTCGATCGCACCGCACGCGCTGCACGTCGATCCGCAAGCGCTCGATCGCGATTGGGGAACGCCCTCTCTGCGCGAGGGCCTCGAATCGGGGCGCACCGCAACCGAGATTCTCGCGCTATGGGACGACGGCGTCGAGCGCTTCAAAGACGTGCGCGCCCGCTACCTTCTCTACTAACGGCGCGCGATCAGTCGATCCGGCGGCTGCGCAAGTAGTGAATCTGCCAAAGGTGAATGAAACGCTGCAGCTCTTCCTGCATGTCGGATTCGACCTGAACGAACTTCGTTCCGTACGCGAACTTCTTCTCGACCGGATCGAAAAACGGCATCAGCACGGTCGCGCGCATGCGCATCGGCTTGAAACCCGGCGGCTGCACTTTCACCGATTGCGGCCGCAATCCGAAGGGCGTTTGCTCGTAGACCTCCTTTTCGATCGTCATCTCCGAGAGAAACTCGTCGGGGAATTGAAAATCGAGATCGAGCACCGAGCCGCGCACCAAATCCTCGTCGGTGGCCAGGCGCAAACCGCCGGCTGAGAGATCGTTGGCTCGCGCCTTCCGGCGACCGGGCCTCCCCTCGAGCGTATAGAGCAAGTCGAACGCGACCGGCATGCGGAAGGCGGTGCGTTTCTGTCCGGCCGCGGCTTGAGGCTTGAGCATGCTCTTGGGCGGCGGGCGCTTCTTTTTCCCGAAAAACGAGAACATCGGTGATGCGCCGTTGGTGCGGGGAGGCTTGCCTTCCTGCCGAAAGCACGCCAAGTGCTCCACCAGCGGCTGATCGAGGCACTCGGCGAAGACGCCGTCAAGACGGCGCCGGAAGACCTCAGCGTGTACGCCTTCGACGCCTATACGGACGGAGCGCTGCCGTCGGCCGTCGCGCTGCCGGCAAACGCCCGCGACGTGAGCGCCGTGGTGCGGATCGCTCGCGAACTCGGCGAGCCGATCGTCCCGCGCGGCGCCGGGACGGGCTTGTGCGGCGGCGCCGTACCGATCGAGGGCGGCGTAGTCGTCTCCTTCGCACGCATGAACCGCATTCTCGAGCTCGATCTCGCAAACCGCCGGGCGCGCGTCCAGCCCGGCGTCGTCAATCTCGATCTCTCGCACCACGCCGGAGCGAGCGGATTCTTTTACGCTCCCGACCCGTCGTCGCAGAAGACTTCGACCATCGGCGGCAACGTCGCGACCAATGCCGGCGGTCCGCACTGCCTTTCGTACGGCACCACCGTGAACCACGTCCTCGCGCTCGAGGTCGTGGACGAAACCGGCAACGTCTTCCAGACCAACGTCGACGAACCCGGATACGATTTGACCGCGGTCTTGGTGGGCAGCGAAGGGACGCTCGGGATCGTCACGTCGGCGTGGGTGCGCTTGACGCGGCTGCCGGAATCGGTGCGCGTCTGGCTCGCGGCCTTCGGCGACGTCGACTCGGCATCGGAGGCGGTTTCCGCCATCATCGGCGCGGGCATCGTTCCCACCGCGCTCGAGATGATGGACGCCGTCATCGTCAAAGCCGTCGAAGCCGCCTTCCACGCAGGCTATCCGACCGAGGCCAGCGCCGTTTTGCTCGTCGAAAACGCCGGCTTCGAAGACGACATGGACGCGTGCGAAGCCGCCCTCGCGCGGATCGTCCGCGAGCACGGCGCTCTTTCTTGGCGCAGCGCGCAGTCGCCCGCCGAGCGCGACGCACTCTGGGCCGGCCGCAAAGGCGCCGCCGGTGCGACCGGAAGAATTTCACCCAACTACTACACGCAAGATCTGTGCGTACCGCGCAGCAAGTTGCCGGCCGCACTTCGGGCCGTCGACGAAGCTGCCAGCGCGCACGGCATCGTCGTCGGCAACGTCTTTCACGCCGGCGACGGCAACTTGCATCCGTTGCTGATGTACGACAAGCGCGATCGGGCGCAGGTCGCGGCGGTGGTCGAAACCGGCAACGCCATCCTGCAGTCGGCCATCGAGCTGGGCGGCACGATCAGCGGCGAGCACGGCATCGGCTACGAAAAGCGCGACGCGATGACGCGCGTCTACTCGACCGCCGACTTGGCGGCGATGGGCCGCGTGCGCGACGTCTTCGATCCGCAGCGCCGCTTGAATCCCGATAAGATCTTTCCGGCCGGTGCGGCGTGCCCCGAAGTACGCGCCCGGTAAGCCCTCAGCTGCAGCACGCGGCTCCTGCGTCCGTGCAGGAGCTGGCCGGCATCGTCGGGCGTTGCGACCGCGAAGGGCAGAAGCTGGCCATCCAGGGCGGCAACACGCTGGCCGGAATGGGGCTGCCGGCGCAGCCCACCGATCTCACCCTCTCGACGGCCGCGCTCGCCGGCGTGGTGACGTACGAGCGCGCCGACCTCACCATCGCGGCGCACGCCGGCACGCGGCTGCGCAGCATTGCGATCCTGTTGGCGCAGCAAGGCCAGTTCGTACCGTTCGACGCCCCGCATCCGGCCGAAGCGACACTCGGCGGAACGCTGGCGGCGGGGTGGCTGGGGCCGCGCCGGCATCTCTACGGGAAGCCGCGCGACTACATGCTCGGGTCGACCGTCGTGCTGGCCGACGGCACGATCGCGCGCGCCGGCGGCATGGTCGTCAAGAACGTGGCCGGCTACGACATGAGCCGCCTTTACGTCGGTTCGTTCGGCACGCTCGGCGTTCTCGTTCAAGCGAACCTCAAAACGCTGGTGCTGCCGCGGCGCTCGCGGGCCTTTCTCGCGCGCTTGCCGGAGCGCACGCGGTCGCGCGCCGTCGCGCAGGTTTCGTCGCTCGAAATTCGTCCCTCGGCGGCGTTCTGGGTACGCGGCTTCGCGACGGCGATCGACGGCGAGGACGGCACCGAAGGACGCATGCTCGTGGTCCTGGAGGGGAGCGAGGCGCTGCTCGAGCGAGCGACGCGCGATCTGCGTTCGGCATTGGGACGCGCGGGAGTTCCCGAGACGCGCGTCGTCGACGCCGGCGTGCGCGAATCGCTCGAACGGGCGATCGATGCCTGCGTCGCGACCCTCGGCGAACGCTCGGTGACCTATCGCATCCTCGGTTTCCCTTCGCAGGCGGAGGCGCGCGCGCTCGCGATCGCCGAGCTGGTCGAGCGTTCCGAGCTGCGCGCCGAGCTGCTGGTCGACGCGATGAACGGGGACGTTTTCGTTCGCGTCAGCGATCTCGATGCTCTCGCGCTCGGCGCGAAGATCGAAGGCTTCGACGAATCGCTGCACGCCTTGGAACCGGGCGCAATCGTCGTCGCCTCGCGCCATCCCCACCGTTCGAATCTCGCGGTGTGGGGAGCGGTCCCGGCCGCCATCGATCGAATGCGCGCGCTCAAAGCGCGGTTCGATCCGAATGGGACCTTGAATCCCGGCCGCTTCGTCGGCGGCATTTAACCTTCGGACGCCGCGTGCACGACGAAATTCTGTGGGCCGTTCGCCACGTGCTCGTCAGCCGGTCGCGCCGGCGCTTTCTCCTGCGCGACGGCCTGTTCACCCCGCTGCGGCTGCTCGATTTTCTCAGGCGAGTCGTGCCCCACGCGGCGACCGAGCTGGGCGGCATTCGAACGCTGGCCTCGTCGATCGGCGACGAACGCCTGCGCGCGCAGGCGCTGGCGAGCATCGACGGCAAAGCCTATCACGTTGCGGGCGGATGCATTCTAGCGACCTTTCTGCCGGCGTCGCAGGCGCGCGCGTACGTCGAGCTGATCGCGCCGCTGGAGTCGATTTACGATTATCTCGACAATCTGTGCGACCGGCACCCTGAAGTCTCGCCGGCGGCCTTTCCCGTTCTGCACGGCGCGATCGCCGACGCGCTCGATCCGGGAGCCCCGGCACGCGACTACTACGCCCGAGGACCGGCCGGAAACGACAACGGATATTTGCAGCGTTTGGTCGCCCGCGTGCAGCGATCGCTCGGCCGGGTCGAGGGCCACGAAGCACTGCTTCCGTATTTTCGCGAGGCCGCCGACTTGTACGCCGAGATGCAAACCTACAAACACCTCGCTCCGGGCGAGCGGGAACGCGCCTGCGCCGCGTGGTTCGAACGCCGGCGCGACGCTCGAACGCAGCGGTTGACGTGGGGTGAGTTCGCGTGCGCGGCGGGCTCGCAGTTCCAGGTATACGCTCTGCTTTTCGAGCTGTTCGCGGGACGCCGCGACGCCGTGCCGGCCGCCTACGAGGCTTACTTTCCGGCGGTGGCCGCGCTTCACGTCTTGCTCGACTCGTTCATCGACCGGGCCGAAGACCGCGAACACGGCGAGTTGAACTTCACGGTCCTGTACGGCGACGCGTGTGCGCTCGAAGAACGGTTCGCATATCTTCAAGCGCGCGCGCTGGAAGGGTTCGCGCGCCTGCCCGTACCCGCCGAACACCGCTTCGTGCTGCGCGTCATGACGCTCTTCTACCTGACCCACCCCAAGGTGTACGCGCAAGGCCTGGATGCGCAGGCCAAGGCCTTGCTGGACGCAGAGCCCAAGATTCGATCGCGGAATCGACGAAACACGTAATATGATGCGCCGATTCTTGGCCCTCGCGCTCGCGACGTGCCTGCCGTTCTTCGGCGGCACCGCCGCACGCGCCGACAACGGACGCCCGACCGATCGCCAAATCGAACAATACCTGATCGACGTACCGACCTCGCAGGGCATCCTCGACGATCTCACCCGCCTCAACGCCGAGGCGCACTATGCCGGAAGCGCGGGCGACCGCGACATGGCCGCGTGGATGTCCGACAAGCTGCGCTCGTACGGATTCACGACGCGAATCGAGCCGGTCTACGCGCAGGTGCCGCAGCTCAAACGCGCCGTCCTGCAGCTGATGGAACGCCCGGCGATCGACTTCGACGTCAAAGAAGTTCCGATTCCGCAGGACCCGGACGGATCGCGCCCCGACGCCGGCGTGCCCTTCAATGCCTGGAGCGGATCCGGTGACGTTACGGCGCCGCTGGTCTACGCCAACCGCGGCCTCGACGCCGACTATCAGACCCTGGCGACGGCCGGAGTGCCCGTGCAGGGCAGAATCGTGCTGATTCGCTACGGCGCCGAGTTTCGGGGCGACTTGGCGCGGCGCGCGGCGGCGCACGGTGCGGCGGGCGTTTTGTTTTACGACGATCCCGCCGCGCGCGACGGTTCGAGTCACGGCGCGCCCTATCCGGACGGCCCGTATCGGCCGCTGGGATCCGTTCAGCGCGGCAGCTTGGGTTCGCCGGCAATTGCGATCCCGGCGTTGCCGATCACGGCGGTCGTCGCCCAACGCCTCCTTCAAGAAATCGCCGGTGCGGCGCCGCCCAAGGACTGGCGCGGTGGTTTAGGCGCAGACTACGCGCTCGGAAGCTCGCGCGTCCCGGTTCGCTTGCGCGTCGACGAAAGCTATTCGTGGGTCTATCTTTGGAACACCATCGGCGTGCTGCCCGGGCTCGACACGTCGCGATCGGTAATCTTCGGGGGACACCGCGACGCATGGGTCTACGGCGTCACCGACAACGGCGCCGGCATCTCGACGCTGCTCGAAGCGGCACACGCGCTCGGATACGTGTACCGGGCGGGATGGCGGCCGCAGTATTCGATCGTGATCGCCGGCTGGGACGGCGAAGAGGTCGGCGAAGTCGGGTCGACCGCCTACGTCCACGCGCATTCGCTCGAGCTCCGGCAAGGATGCGTGGCGTACGTCAACGCCGACGAAAACGTCACCGGCGACTTCCTCTATTCCAGCGGTGTCGCGGGATTGGCGCAGGTGCTCCCGCCGCTGACGCGCCTGGTGCCGGACCCGCACGACCGCACGCGCACGCTCTGGCAAGAGTGGCACGCCCAGCCGGACGGCGTGCGCACGCAGGCGCCGGGCGGCGGTTCGGATCACGAGCCGTTTCTCTACCTTCTGGGCATTCCGGTGCTGGACTTCGGCTTTTACGGCCCGTTCGGCGTCTACCACTCTGCTTTCGACGACTTGCGCTACGCGCGGACTCAAGCCGATCCAAACTTCGTTTACCACCGCGCCGCTTCGCAGCTGCTCGCACTGCTCGCGTTCCAAATGACGAGCGCGCCGCAACTCCCGTACGACGCGGCGGCCTACGTCGCGCCGATGCGCGACGCCTACTCCCGCCTCGCCGCCGCCAACTCCGTCGGCGCCGACCTCACGCCGGTTTCGCGAGCGATCGATCGCTTTGCGGCCGCCGCCGCGCAATCCGGCGCTGCCGGATTGCAGGGCGAGCGGGGGATGGAAGCGATACGAAGCATCGATCTGCTATTTTACGGGCGAAGCGGATACGCGGGAACGATCTTTCCGAACCT
>DATJUC010000211.1:0-5144 GCA_035502675.1 Candidatus Acidiferrales bacterium
CAACGCGCTCGTCGAGGCGATGACCTCGGGCGGTTTCCGGCGGCGCGGTCTGCTGCTCGCGCCGGCCGACGCGTTCGACGACGAGCCGATCGTGCTGCCGTACGCGCAGCGTTTCGTCGAGGAGCTGGTACGCCTGACGCCGTGCGGCGGCCCGTACCGCATCGGGGACGTCGAGATGCGGACGTCGACGATGCACGTGCACTCGGTGGCGACCTACGGCGTCCATTTCGACTATCGCGGCTTACGCGTGGCGTATCTGCCGTGCGGCCGGTATTTCGAAGGCCTCGCCGAGGATTACGCGCGGCTGGATCCGCACGTGCTGATCGTCAACGTGCTGCGCTACCGCGATCAGATGGCCAACGTCGACCACCTGACCTGGACCGACGCGCGCGCGGTCGTCGAGCGCGTGCGGCCGAAGGTCGCGATCTTCCAGCACTTCGGCACCAAGATGCTGGAAGCGGGGCCCCAGCGGCTGGCCGAACGGCTCGAGGACGAGCTCGGCATCCGGGCGATCGCGGCCTACGACGGGTTGCGCGTCGATCTCGACACGCAGGTGGCGGCGGTTGCAGGTTGAGATCGCGCACGTCCGCGCCGGAGATCTGGACGCCTTCTATCGCGAGTCCGAGCGCGAGGCGCTCAAGACGCTCTACGAGTTCACGGTCGTCTGGCACGAGGAGACGCACGAGTTCGCAGCCACCGACGGCGAGCTGACCTGCGGCGGAGCGACGATTCGGATCGCCGCCTCGCTGGCACACGTCGAGCGCGTGGTGGTCGCCGAAGGCCGGCGGCGGTGCGGCATCGGCAGACGGCTGCTCGAAGCGGCGGCCGACGTCGCCAACTATTACAACTGCCACAAAATGACGGCGCTGGTGCCGCACCGCAGCCGCGCGCAGCAGTTCTTGGAAGCCTGCGGCTACCGCGAGGAAGCGGTGCTCCCGCAGCACACGTTCAAGCTCGACGTCGCCGTACTCCGCAAATTCTTGCTCTGAGCGAGCGCGCTATTCGGTGTCGACCGGAACGTTCGACGGCTTTTGCCGCTCGAAGAATTCGGTCGAATACGGCGCCGGAATGCGGTGGAACTTCCGCGGCCGGATCGTGAAGTCGAAGACGTCGCCGATCGAGGTCGCGCGCGCGTCGGTCCTTCCCAGCGATCCGAGGTTCCAGTTGTCCTCGATGAAGCGCAAAATGCTGCCGAACTCGTACTGGGTGTGCGAGATCACGTCGCGCCGCACGTAGGGCGACACGACGATCGCCGGAACGCGGAAACCCAGCCCGAAGTAGTATTTCTGCGGCGGCGGGACGTGATCGTAAAAGCCGCCCCAATCGTCCCACACGATCACGATCGCCGTCGAGTTCCAATAGCGGCTGGTTCCGATCGCGTTGACGACCGCGGCAACCCACGACGGGCCGGTGCTCGAGCCGCTGCCGGGGTGGTCGGAGTTGCGGCCGTCGGGGATCACCCAGGATACCGCCGGCAGCGTCCCGTTCGCGGCGTCGGCCAGCACGCGCGTGCTGGGCGAGACGACGTTGGTTTGCCATTGCGGTCCGTAGCGCACCGCCGAGATGACGTCGAAGGCGTTCCAAAACAAGTTGCCGTTGTCGAGCGGCGGGGGCACGTAGTATCTCCACGACACGTGCGCCGCGTCGAGCAGGTCGCGCAGCGTGCGGTACTGCATGCACGGAAACGGACCGCGGCCCCAGAGCACGTCGCCGTGGCGGTCGATGAGCGACGTCACTGTTCCGGGCGGTGCGTCGCAGCCCCACGGCCGGCCGCCGAGCGGCGTGTCGACCAGCGAGTCGCGTCCGACCGGGGCGCCGCCGGCGATCAGATCTTGATGCGCGACGAAACTTCCGGTGCTCTCGGTGGCGAACATGCGATCGGCCAGCACGTAACGCTCGGCTAACGTCCGGTACGGAAGAATGTCCTTCGGGTCGACGTATTGATACAAAAATCGCCCGGCCAATCCGGGGTGCGCCGCCCCGAGCGGGACCTTGTCGAAACCGTCCATTTTCCCGCCGTCGTACTCGGTGACGAAGGCGCGATGCTCGTGCGAAGGATCGATGCGCGGAAGCGCGAGCGGCTGTTTGACGAGCGGAACGACGCTGCCGTCGCTCATGCGGCCTTGGCGCGCACCGTCGGCTTTCGGGAAGGTCGCGAACAGGTTGTCGAACGAGCGATTCTCCTGCACGACGATCACGACGTGCCGGATCGGCGATGCCGGGGCCGTTTCTCGAGCGCCGGCGCCCGCCGGTTCGGCGGGCAACGCCGTTTCGCCCAGAGCGTTTCCGGCCCGCCCGCATGCGACGAGCGAAGCGAGCAGCGCTAACGAGGCCGTCGCACGCAGAAACCACACGTGCGCTACTTTCCCCCGCAGCAGCGGCCGGAAACGGCGCGCTTAGACAGGCGGCTGCCGGCGGTCTTTGTGGTGCTGGGGATACGCGCGCTGGATCGAGTCGCCGTAACGATGCGGCGGCTCGGCCGTGGGCGGATACTGCCCGGGCGGCGGACCCTGCGGCTGGAGCCGGCGAGCCGGCGGATACGGCGCCTGTGCGTACGGCCGGTGCATCGGTTCGGCATACGAGCGGGGTGCCGATTGCGGGTAGGGACGATACTCCGGCGCCGCATTGGGCCGGCGCGCCGGCGAGGATTGCGCGCCGTTGGGCGGCGCGAAATGCGGGATGCCCGAAGCCTCGCGCAGCTCGCTCTGCACGCTCGGGTGCGCGCGCATCGAGCCGTTGTAGAGGTAGACCGAGCCGTTGTGCGAGGCCGCGGTCACGACGGGTCCGCCGCCGTGAATCGTCGCTTGCGCGGCGTTGGGGCCGCTGTGCTGCACTTGCACGTTGTTGCGGAAGCTCGAGACGATGTGACCCGACTGCGTCTGGGCGCCGACCTGCGCCCCGCCGCGGACGCCGATCGCGACGTTGCCGTGAACCGATTCGAAGTGGGCGAGACCCGGCTGGAAGCGGCCGTTGTCGTACATGATCGAGCCGTACGTACTGGTCGCCTGAATCTGGTGCGACGTGCAGCCGCGGAAATTCATGTCGCCGGTGGTCGTGCGCGCGCGCAAGCGATCGAAGGTCGAGTCGGTTGCGGTCACCGGGCCGTGCAGCGCTTCCACGAAGCCGGTGCCGGAAACGTGCTCGAGATCGATTCCGCCCTTGTGCGCGCTGCCGAGGAAGACGCCGTGATATCCTTGGATGTTGAGGTTTCCGCGGCGGACGTGGGCGGTGACCATGGCGGTGTCGCGCGGAATCGTGATCGTCGTGTTGCCCGAGCCGCGCGCGATGATGGCGTTGTGACGGCTGCCGGGAAGCTGCGGGAGCGCGAAGGCTTCCGACGGCATCGTGATCGTGCCGCGATCGGTCGCGACGCTTTCCTGCTCGATCGGAATTTCGCTGGGTGGATGCACGTCGTCGAGCTGCTGGGTCTGAACCGAGCCGTCGGTCTGGATCTGCACGTGGCTGCAGTCGCACGTCCGCACGGTCAGGTTTCCGGAAAGCAGCTGGACGTTGACGACCGGGTTCGGGCCAGGATCGACCGACTGGTCCGCGCGGGCTTGCGCGGCCACCAGGCACCAGCATGCGAAGACGAGGATCAGTCCTACTGCCCCCCGCCGCCACCGATCGATCACGGCTCCATTGTATCGGCCGGGCGGCTTGGGGGTCATGAAGGTTCGCTTAGCCCCACCGCCATTTTCGGCAGCGTGACCCGAAAGAGCGCTCCTCCGACCGGGGAGCGGCCGGCAGTGACCTCGCCGTTGTGGACTCGGGCGATCGAGCGGACGATGGCCAGGCCGAGTCCGGTTCCCGGCACGTCGCGCGAGCGCGCCTTGTCGGTCCGGTAGAAGCGCTCGAAAACGTTGGGCAACTCGGCGGACGGAATCCCCGGCCCGCTGTCGGCCACCTCGACCCAAGCGTGCTCCTCGTCGGCGCCGACCGCGACGTCGATCTCGCCCGCTTCGGTGAATTTGAGGGCGTTGTCGACCAGGTTGGAGATCTGCTGGCGGAGCAGGCTGGGATCGCCGAACACGGTCGGCGTTCCGTCGTGACGGAAATGCAGCTCGAGCCCCTTGGCCGTCGCCCGGCCGCTCGCGCTCTGGACGACCTCGCTGGCGATCTGGGCGAGCGAGACCGGCTCTTTGGGAACGTCGTCGCCGCGATCGGCTTTGGCCAGCGTCAGCATTCCGTTGACCATCACGGCCAGCGCCGCGCTCTCCTTGGCGATCGTCTCGAGGCTCTCGCGCCGGATGTCGGCGTTTTGGTCGCCCCAGCGAAGCAGCATCTGGGCGTTGGCGTTGATCGACGTCAACGGCGTCTTGAGCTCGTGCGACGCGTCGCTGATGAACTGCCGCTCGCGCGCGAACGCTTCGGCCAAGCGCTGCAGCAGGTCGTCGAAGCTCTCGGCGAGCTTCCCGATCTCGTCCTTCCTGCGGCGCCACGTGAAGCGCCGTTCGAGCCGGTCGGAGCCGATTTCGCGCATCGCGCTCGAAAGCGCGTTGATCGGCGTCGTGGCTTGGGCGGCCAAGACGATCGAAAAGATGACGACGGCGAGCGCCGCGCCGCCCAGAATAATGCCGATGGCGTCGCGCGCCTGCGCGAACGTCTCGTCGAGCGCCGCCAGCGACTGCGCGACGTGCACGATGGCCGGGCTGCCGGTCCCGCCGATAAAGCGGTCCAGCACCAAAAACGGTTCGCCGCCGATCGCGATCTCACGGTACGCGACCGGATTTCGCCGCGAAACCTTCGGATTGGGCGGAATCGTCTTCCCGCCCAAGTTGTACGACTTCGAGACCGGATAATTATCCGACGAATCGACCTGCACGTAGGTGTTCGGCGACGACCAAATCTGGAGGTTCCCGCTCTCGAACAGAAACTGCGTTCCCGCGGTCGCCTCTTCCAGCGAAAACGGATTGGCTTGCTGGGTCGACAGCACGATGCTCTGCATCGTCGCGTCGACGCTGCTCTTGGCCTGATCGTACAGAATGCTGTGCAGCTTCCAAACGATCGTCGCGCCCGTCACCACCATCACGGCGATCAGCAACGCCGCGTACCCGCTGGCAATCCGCCACTTTAAAGACACGTCGCTAGCGAATCCAGTCTCATCGATCCGGGAGCATCAAGGATAAGGCGGCGGCATCGAGTGC
>DATJUC010000212.1:0-17789 GCA_035502675.1 Candidatus Acidiferrales bacterium
CGCCAGCAACGCCCTGCTCGACGAAGCGTCGTCATCGGGTCAGGCCAAGCAGTTGATCGACATCGCAACCTACGGACTGCCTTCGAACTACTACGCAACGCTCAACGAACGCCTGGCTCGCATCACCGCAGCCGACGTCGAACGGGTGGCGCAAACCTACCTGAAGCCGGATAGCCTGGTCGAGGTCTACGCCGGACCGAACGGGCCTTGGTCGCAGCACGCACTATGATCGAAACGATCAATCCGGCCACCGGCGAAGTCCTCGAACGCCTCGACTACATGACGGCAACGGCTGCCGACGAACGCGTCGCGGCGGCCGCCGCCGCCGCGCGGCGCTGGGCGACGAGCGCGCTCGACGAACGCTCCCGGCTGCTGCGTGCCGTCGCGGCGGCGGCGCGCGCGCAACGCGACGCCTTGGCCGCAACGGCCGTCGCCGAGATGGGTAAGCCGGTCGTCCAAGCGCGCGCCGAAGTCGAGAAATGTGCGACCGCGCTCGACTATTTCGCGGAACACGGAGCGGCGATGCTGGCGCCCCAGCCCGCGGCGTCCAACGCCTCGCGGAGCTACGTCGCGTTTCGGCCGCTCGGAACGATCCTGGCGATCATGCCGTGGAACTTTCCGTATTGGCAGGTCTTCCGCGCCGCCGCGCCGGCGTTGATGGCGGGCAACGCGATGCTCCTCAAGCACGCCAACGCGACGACCCGCTGCGCGCTCGAAATCGAGCGGCTGTTTCACGAAGCCGGCGCGCCGCCCGGACTCTTTTCGGCGCTCTTGATGACGCACGAAGACGTCGACCGGCTGGTCGGCGATTCGCGCATCGCTGCGGTCACGTTGACGGGCAGCGAGCGCGCCGGCATCGAGGTGGCGACGGCCGCCGGGGGTGCCCTCAAGAAGTGCGTGCTCGAACTGGGCGGCTCCGACGCGTTCGTGGTCCTGCCCGATGCCGATCTCGAAGCGGCCGCATCGACCGCGGTTACCGCGCGCTTCCAGAATAACGGCCAAAGTTGTATCGCAGCCAAACGGTTCATCGTCACGGCCGGCGTCTACGACGAGTTTCTCGAGCGCTTCGTGGCGCTCGCGAAAGCGCAGCGCGTCGGCGATCCGTCCGATGACCGGACCCAAATCGGGCCGTGCGCGCGGGCCGACTTGCTGCAAACGATGCACGCACAGGTTTCCGAAACCCTGGCGCGGGGAGCGCGCCTGGCCACCGGCGGCCGGCCGGCCGGCTCGGCCGGCTACTTCTACGAGCCGACGGTGGTAGCGGACGTCGAACCCGGCATGCGCATGTTCGACGAGGAAGTGTTCGGACCGGCGGCGGCCGTCGTTCGGGCAACCGATCTCGCGGGAGCGCTCGAGCTCGCCAACGCCTCCAGCTACGGGCTCGGCTTCAGCATCTGGAGCCGCGACGTCGCCGCCGCCGAAGCGGCCGCCGCCCGCGTCGAGGCCGGCGCGGTTTTCGTCAACGGTATGGTCGCGAGCGATCCCCGCTTACCGTTCGGCGGCGTCAAGAAGAGCGGCTACGGTCGCGAGCTCTCTCATTTCGGCATTCACGAGTTCACCAACGTGCAAACCGTTTGGATCGGCCCCGCTCGGGGCGTTTCGCAAACGGCACCCGCCGAGTGATCTTCAGGCCGAATGCGCCCCGGCCGAGCTGCGGCCGGATGCGGTGCAATAACGCGCAATCCGCGCCACGCCTTCGCGAACCTGCGCCGCCGGCGCGACCCAGCTCAAGCGCAGCCATCCTTCCATAATCGGACCGAAAGCAATGCCGGGAATCGCCAGGACGTCGCAGCGCGCGATCAGCTCGTGCGCCGTCTCGAGCGACGGCATCCCGTCCGGTAAGCGCACGCACGCGTAGAACGAGCCTTCGGGCGTTACGAACGGCATCGCCGACTCGCGCAGCGCGAGTAGTACCTCGCGCCGCTGATCCCGGTACCACGGTGCGTGCTCGCGTACCCCCTCGAGCTGCGTGAACACGTGCAATGCGGCATATTGCGCGAAGGTATCCGCGCACGACGTGACCCACGCGTGCGCCTTGATCGCGTGCTCGACGAAGCGCTCCGGCGCCAAAATCCATCCCAAACGCAGGCCGGTCAGGGCGTTGCTCTTGCTCACCGAGTTAGTGACGATCGTGTTGGGATAGAGCTCGGCCAGATACGCGGCGTCCTCGACGAACGTCTGCTCGCGGTAGATCTCGTCGTGGATCAACCAAATCTCTCGCTTCTGCCGCTGGACGGCCGCGACCAAAAGCTCGGCCTGCGCGCGCGAGAGGACGCGGCCGGTCGGATTGCAAGGCGAACAGATGACCACGGCGCGCGTTGCGTCGCCGATGGCCGCGGCGATGCGTTCGGCGTCGAAGGCAAAGCCGTCTTCCGCGCGCATCGCGACGGTCCGGCAGGCGACGCCCTCGAGGGCGGCCATCTTGACGTAGGCAGGGAATGCCGGTTCCACGACCAGGAGTTCGTCGCACTGCGGATCGAGCAGCGTCTTGAGCGTGACGTACATCGCTTCTTGGGAACCGGTCGTCACGCAGACGTTGTTCATCCGGTGCAGATCGGGATAATGGTAATAGCGCGCGATCGCTTCGCGCAGCGCGGGATCGCCGGCATTCGGCGTGTACTTGACCCCGCTTTCCGCGCAGCGCGCCATCGCGTATTCGAAGTGTTCGCGGTTCGGCGCCAACGTCGGCTCGCCCAGGCCCAAATCGATCGACGCCGGCGTCTTCGCCGACGCGATTCGACGGATCAGCGATCCGGGAATTCCGAGGACCTTGGGATTCACACCGAAACCTCGAAATCGCGGAGCGCCGCGTTGAGCGACGTCTTGCGGTCGGTCGATTCACCGCGGGTCCCCACGATCAGCGCGCACGGCGTTCCGAACTCGCCGCCCGGAAACCGCTTGGGAAGCGTTCCAGGAATGACGACCGCCCGGCTGGGCACCAGGCCCTTGCCGGTGCGCGGCTCGGATTCGCGGACGTCCACGATCGGCGTGCTGGCGGTCAACACGACGCCGGCGCCGAGAACGGCTTCACGCTCGACGCGCACTCCCTCGACCACGATACATCGCGAACCGACGAAGGCACCGTCCTCGACGATCACCGGCGTCGCCTGCGGCGGCTCGAGCACGCCGCCGATCCCGACGCCGCCCGACAGGTGCACGTTCTTTCCGATCTGCGCGCACGAGCCGACGGTCGCCCACGTATCGATCATGCTTCCCTCGTCGACGTACGCACCGATGTTGACGTACCCCGGCATCAAGATGGTTCCGCGCCCCAGGTAACAGCCGTAGCGCGCCACGCCCGGCGGAACGCAGCGAACCCCCAGCCGCTTGTAGTTGCGCTTGAGCGGCAGTTTGTCGAAATACACCGGGCCCTCGCCTTTTCGGTCGCCGATCCAATCGACGTCGCGTCGCGAAAAATACAGCAGCACCGCTTGCTTCAACCAGGCGTGCGTGGTCCAGACGCCGTCGACCGGCTCGGCTACCCGCAGCTCGCCGGTGTCGAGCCCCTCGATCGCTTCGTCGACGGCAACCCCGTCGCGTCCGCGCACGTCGCCCTGGCCCGATGCCAGGGCCTCGATGCGAGCGCGCAAGTCCTCGATTGCTCTCATGCCGGAGTGCGATTACGGCCGCCCGGACCGCAGTCCCTATGTCGCCTGAAGGACGGCGCTCGCGCGGCTTCCGCGGGAGGGAGACCGTTCGCGGTGAAATTCGCGCACCCTTACGTCCGCCTTCCCATCAGAGGAACGTCCATGCACATTCGAGCCGCCCTCTCGATTTCGTTTGCAGTCGCGGTCGCAGCGTGTTCCGCACAGAACGCCGGGACGCTGCCCGTGTCGCCGGCCTCCGGCGGCACCCAGTCCGCATCGGTCGCCATGCTTCGTCAACGACCGCTGCTGCCGCCGAACGTCGAGCGCGCTTGCCCCGACGAGATTCCCAGCGCCGCTCGCTGCTTCGCTTTGGTCCGCACCGACGTTCTTGGCGCGCGCACCGGCGCCTACCACGGAGCCGACCTCCGCCGCGCCGCTGCCGGGGCCGCGGCGAAGTTCTCCGGATACGAACCGGCAGATCTCCAGAGCGCTTACGCACTGCCGTCGACGACCGCAGGCAACGGCCAGACCGTCGGGATCGTCGACGCCTACGGCGACCCGACCGCCGAGTCCGACCTGGCCGTCTACCGCAAGCAGTTCGGCCTGCCCGCGTGTACGACCAAAAATCACTGCTTGCGCATCCTCAACGAAAAGGGGCAGCCCAAACCGCTGCCGCCCAGCGACCCGCAAACGAACTGGACGTTCGAAGAGTCGCTCGATCTCGACATGGTCTCCGCCGCCTGCCCGAACTGCAAGATCGTCTTCGTCGAGACCGACAACAACGATTGGACGAATCTGCACCCCGGCGTCAAAGCGGCCGTGGGCGCCGGCGCCTCCGTGGTCAGCAACTCTTACGGCGGCAGCGAGTACGAACCGAGCGACGCAGATTACACCTATCCCGGTAAAGCCGTCATTACGGCCAGCGCCGGGGACTACTATCTCGATCCGGAACAACCCGCGTCGCTCTCGACGGTCGTCGCCGTGGGCGGAACGCAGCTCGTAAAGGCCTCCAACAAACGCGGCTGGAGCGAAGTCGTTTGGAACGACAGCTATGACAAGTACTACCTCGCGACGGCGAGCGGCTGCAGCAACTACGTCACCAAGCCGTCGTGGCAGAAGGACAAAGGCTGCGCCACTCGCGCCAACAACGACGTGGCCGCCTCCGCCGACTGCATATATTACGTCAAGATCTACGACTCGCAGCCATATAACGGGAAGAAGCTCGGCTGGACCGGAGCGTGCGGCACCAGCGTAGCATCGCCGCTGGTCGCGGGCATGTACGGGCTCGCCGGTAATGCCAAAGCGGTCTCGTCGACGTACGCCAAATCGATTTACGATGCGGCCGGAACGCCGGCGCTCAATCCGATCGTCAAGGGCAGCAACTGGGAAGGCGGTGCGTGTCCGAAGGCCATTCTTTACATCTGCACCGCCGGTCCGGGCTATAACGGCCCCGGCGGCTGGGGATCTCCCAACGGGGTAAGCGCACTCTAAGCCGGCAATCCGTCGTAACCAAACCCGCGGGCGAAGCGCGACGCGCGCTTCGCCCGCAACGCTCTGCGGTCGCGGGTGGTAAGAAAAGGGGGGCCGAGGTCGAAAGAAGCCCATCCCTCGCGGGGTACCTCGCACGTCACAACATGAGGAGACCAGTCGTGGCGAACTCGCCGGCCGACGAGCAACGCATCAACGCCATCCGCTTTCTTGCGGTGGACGCCGTTCAGAAAGCGAACTCGGGGCATCCCGGCATGCCGTTGGGAGCGGCGGCGATGGCCTACACGCTGTGGACGCGCCACCTGCGTTTCAATCCAAAGGATCCGCATTGGCTCGACCGCGATCGCTTCGTGCTGTCGGCCGGTCACGGATCGATGCTGCTTTACGCGCTGCTCTATCTCACCGGTTACGACGTGTCGCTCGACGATCTCAAATCGTTCCGGCAAGTCGGCAGCAAGACTCCCGGCCACCCCGAAGCCGAAAAGACCGACGGCGTGGAAGCGACGACCGGCCCGCTCGGTCAGGGCGTCGCCAACGCGGTCGGCATGGCGATCGCCGAAGCGCACATGGGCGCGATCTACAATCGCACCGACCAGCCGATCGTCGATCACTTCACGTATTGCATCGCGGGCGACGGCGACTTCATGGAAGGGATCTCGCAAGAGGCGATCTCGCTGGCCGGCCACCTCAAGCTCGGAAAGCTGATCGTCCTCTACGATGACAACAAGGTCTCGCTGTCGGGACCCACCGACGTCACGTTGACCGACGATCCGCTGGCGCGATTCGACGCCAGCGGCTGGCACACGCAGCTCGTCGACGTCGGTCATAGCAACGACGTCGCGACCATCGATCAAGCGCTCGTGGTTGCGAAAAACGTGACCGACCGGCCGTCGCTGATCGCGATTCGCACCCACATCGGGTTCGGATCTCCGCGTCAAGACAACTTCCTCGCACACGGCGAGCCGCTGGGACCCGAGAACGTCGCCAAAACGAAGGCAGAGTTGGGATGGCCGCTCGAGCCGGACTTCTACGTTCCCGACGACGTGCTCGCATTTTACCGCAGCGTGGGCGAGAAGGGCGCCGCGTTGGAAGACGCTTGGCGCAAGACGTATCAAACCTGGAAGACGGGGAATACCGACCTCGCCGCCCAGCTGGAGAGCGCGCTCGACGCCGTGGTCCCCGAGAATCTGCCGTGGCCGTCATTCACGGCGGAAAACGGCAACGTCGCCACGCGCGACGCCGGCGGCACCGTGATGAACGCGATCGCGCAGAGTTTCCCGCGGCTGGTCGGCGGATCGGCCGACCTCGACCCGTCGACCAAGACGTATCTCAAGAACTGCGGGGACTTCGAGCCCAACGACTACGCGGGACGCAACATTCATTACGGCGTGCGCGAACACGCGATGGTGGGCGTCAGCAACGGCATCGCCTACCACGGCGGATTGCTTCCGTTCGGCGCGACCTTCTTCAACTTCGCCGATTACTGCAAGCCGGCGATCCGTCTGGCCGCTCTGGCCGAACTCCACGTCATCTTGGTCTTCACGCACGATTCGTTCTTCTTGGGCGAGGACGGGCCGACGCACCAGCCGGTCGAACAACTCGCCATGCTGCGGGCGATGCCGAACTGCATGGTCGTGCGGCCGGCCGACGCACTCGAGGTCCTGGAAACCTGGAAGCTCGCGATCGCTTCGAAGCATTGTCCGTGGGCAATCGTGTTGACGCGGCAGAAGGTTCCATTCTTGGGTCAGCGCGACGCGGCCGTCGGCAAAGGCGCGTACGTGCTCGCCGACGCCGGCGGCGGCGCGCCCGACCTCATCCTGATCGGCACCGGATCCGAAGTCTCGCTCGCGTTGGACGCCAAGAAAATCCTCGACGGCAAGGGCGTGCGCACCCGCGTCGTCTCCATGCCCTGCTGGGAACTGTTCGACCGGCAGGCGCAAACGTACAAGGACGAAGTGCTGCCGCCTTCGATTCACGCACGGATGTCGATCGAAGCCGGCGCCACGCTGGGCTGGGCCAAGTACGTCGGAGATCGCGGATTTGCGTTCGGCTTCGACCATTTCGGCGCGTCCGGTCCGGCCGCGCAACTCGCCAAAGTATTCGGGTTCACGCCCGAAAACGTCGCCAACGTCGCGCTCGAAAAGTTCGCACTCGCCACGCGCTAGGAGGAGAATTCGTGAGTAACCCCATGCAGCAGCTGCTCGAATGCGGGCAGAGCGTCTGGCTCGACAATCTTCGCCGCAGCATGTTTGCGTCGGGCGAGCTGCAACGCCTGATCGACCAAGGTCTTCGCGGCATGACCAGCAATCCGTCGATCTTCGAAAAAGCGATCGGGGTCGGCAACGACTACGACGACCAGCTTCGCCGGCTGGTCGGTTCGCAGAAGAACGCCGAAGCGCTGTTCTGGGACTTGGCCGTGCAGGACATCCAAGATGCTTGCGACGCGTTCGCACCGATCTACCGCGAGAGCGGCGGCAACGACGGATTCGTAAGCCTCGAAGTTTCGCCGCTGCTGGCGCACGACACCCAGGGCACGATCGAAAAAGCCAAAGAAATCTGGGCGCGCGTCGACCGCCCCAACCTCATGGTCAAGATTCCGGGTACCAAGGAAGGCCTGCCGGCAATCGAAGAGTGCATCTACAGCGGTCTCAACATCAACGTCACGCTGATCTTTTCCACCGAGATGTACGAGCGCGCGGCGCTTGCGTACGTCAAAGGGCTCGAGCGGCGCGCGGCCGAGAACAAGCCGATCGACAAAATTCGGTCGGTCAACTCGGTTTTCGTAAGCCGCATCGACACCGCGGTCGACAAGCTGCTGCAGGATCGCATCTCCAAGGGCGAGCGCCTCGAGCCTCTTCTCGGCAAAGCCGGCATCGCCGGGCTGAAGATGACCTATCAGAAATTCAAGGAGGTCTTCGGCGACGAGAACTTCGGCAAGCTGCGGGCCGCCGGCGGAGCCGTACAGCGCCCGCTTTGGGCGTCGACCTCGACGAAGAATCCCAAATATCCCGACTTGATGTACGTCGAAACGGTCGTCGGCGCGGATACCGTCAATACCATGCCGCCCAACACCATCGACGCGTTGCTCGATCACGGCAAAATCGAGTGCGGCACGGTCGAAAGGGAGTTGCGCGGCGAGCAGGACGTGCTCCGCGCGCTGGCGGACGCGAAGATCTCGCTCTTCGACGTGACGGCGCAGCTGCAAAAGGAAGGCGTCGATCTGTTCGCCGACGCGTTTGCGGCCCTGCTGGGCGCCATCGTCTACAAGCAGAAGCTGATCGAGTCGGGCGGCACCGCCCGGATCGCGATGACGCTCGGCCAATCGCAAGACGTCTACGAGCGGTCGCTGCAAAAACTCGCATCCGAGGACTTTCTCAAACGCATTTGGGCCCACGACGCGACCCTCTGGTCGAACGACCCCGCTCATGCCGAGATCGTCAAAAAGTCGCTCGGGTGGCTCGACGTCCAACAGCACATGCTGGAGAACGTGCCGAACTTCGTGGCCCGCGCCGGCGAGTGGGCCGAGAAATTCGACTATGCCGTCGTTTGCGGCATGGGCGGAAGCTCGTTGGCGCCCGACATTCTCGCCGACACGTTCGGTCGCGAGGACGCCAACTATCCCGAGCTCCTGGTTCTCGATTCGACGTGCCCGGCGCAGATTCGCGAGCTCGAAGAGCGGATCCGCATCGGCGACACGCTCTTCATCATCTCGAGCAAAAGCGGAACGACGACCGAACCGAACGCGTTTCTGGCGTACTTTTACGAGAAGGTCACCAAGCAGAAAGGCGCCTCGATCGCCGGCCAGAATTTCATCGCGATTACCGATCCGGGTTCGCCGCTGGAAGCGCAGGCCAAGGAATGCGGGTTCCTTGCCACCTTCGACAACGACCCCAATATCGGCGGCCGCTATTCGGCGCTCTCCGACGTCGGCATCGTTCCGTCGGCGATCGCCGGCTACGACATCAACCTGCTGCTCGACCGCGCGCTCGGCGCGATGCACGGCAACGACCGCACCGTCGAGCCGAAGGACGCGCCGGCCGTGCGCTTCGGCGCGGCGATCGGCGGCCTCGCCCTCGCCGGCCGCGACAAGCTGACGATCGTGACGCATCCGGACGTGGAAGCGTTCGGCGCCTGGGCCGAGCAGCTCGTCGCGGAATCGACCGGCAAGATGGGCAAGGGCATCGTGCCGGTCGCAGAGGAGCCCCTCGGCGCGCCGAGCGTTTACGGGGACGACCGGCTCTTCGTCTACGTCGGCGCCAATATGCCCGACCCCGAGCCGGGCGTCGACGAGAAACTCGCGGCGCTGCAGGCCGCAGGTCATCCGGTCGTCCGCATGGCGATGACCGACGGCTACGATCTCGGCGAGCAGTTCTATCAATGGGAACTCGCCGTTGCTACGGCGGGCAGTCTGCTCGGGATCGACGCGTTCGATCAGCCCAACGTCGCAGAATCCAAAGCGAACACGGTCGCTCTCCTCGAGCAGTACGCACAGAAAGGCAGCATCGACGAGCCCGCTCCCAACGTGGAGGGCCCGTCGTTCGACGTCACCTTCCTGGCGGGCAGCAAGGGCATATCCGCAAACGACCCGGTGCAAGCGCTGGCGGGCTTGTTCGCACAGCTTCGCCCGCACGACTACAACGCGATCACCGCGTACATCGCTCGCAATCCGGCGCACGCGGCGCTGCTTCGCCAACTGCGCGTCAAGATTCGCGACGCGCGCAAGGTAGCGACGACCGTCGGTTTCGGTCCGCGCTTCCTGCACTCGACCGGACAGCTGCACAAGGGCGGTCCGGATACGTGCGTGGTGCTGCAGATCGTCGCCGACGATCCGGACGATCCGATGATTCCCGGAATGAAGGTCGGCTTCCGTACGCTGCTGGCCGCGCAGGCGCTGGGCGACTGGCAATCGCTGGAAAAGCGTCATCGCCGGGGCGTCCGCGTGCACCTCAAGGGCGACGTCGAGCCGGCGCTGCGGGCGCTGATCGACGCGGTCGACGACGCGCTTTCCGTACGCGCATGAGCGTGACCGGCGTCCAGGCGGCTCCGGCGGCCGCGCCCGGCGACGGAACCGCGGTCAATCCTCTGCGCGAGGGTCTCGTCGAAGACCGCATTGCCAACCCGTGCAGTGCGGTCTTCTTCGGCGCGAGCGGCGACCTGTTCAAACGGATGCTGTTGCCGGCGATCTACGCGATGCGCCTCAACGGAACGCTGCCGACCGACTTTGCGTTGGTCGGGTTCTCGCGGACGAAGTACGACGACGACGGCTTCCGCGACTACTGCCGGCAGCAGCTGGACGCCTTCATGCCGGACGGGCAGAAGCCGCAGGGCGCGCTCTGGGACGACTTCGCGGCGCGTATCGCGTACGTCGCCGGCAACTTCAGCGATACCAAAGATTACCTCAAACTCAAGGCCTTGCTCGAGCGCAACGACCGGCAATTCGATACCGGCGGCAACCACGTCTTCTATCTCTCGACGCCGCCGTCGGTCTTTCCGGAGATCGTCAAGCACTTGCACGAAGCGGGTCTCGAGCCGAAAGGCAACGAGAACGGCTGGACGCGTATCGTCGTCGAGAAGCCGTTCGGAACCGATCTCGACTCGGCTCGCGCGCTGCAGACGACGATCGAGAAAGTCTTTCCGGAATCGGCGATCTACCGCATCGACCACTATCTCGGCAAGGAGCCGGTGCAGGATATCATCGCGCTGCGCTTCGCGAACACGATCTTCGAGCCGATCTGGAACCGGAACTACGTCGACAACGTGCAAATCACCGCCGCCGAGTTGCTCGGGGTCGAGGAGCGCGGCGGGTACTATGACAATGCCGGTGCGCTGCGGGACATGCTGCAAAATCACGTCATGAATCTCCTAGCGCTGGTTGCGATGGAGCCGCCCATCAGCTCGGCCGCCGACGACATCCGCGAAGAGAAGCATAAGGTTCTTTCGGCGATCGTTCCGCCGTCCCACACCGACGTCGACGCAATGTCGTGCCGCGGCCAATACGGACCCGGAAGCATCGCGGGCAAACCGGTCGCCGGCTATCGCCAGGAAGACGACGTTGCGCCCGACTCCAACACCGAAACGTTCGCGGCGCTGCGCCTTTGCGTCAACAATTGGCGGTGGGCCGGGGTGCCGTTCTACCTTCGCTCGGGCAAGCGCCTCGCGCGCAAAGTCTCGGAAATCGTGGTGACGTTCAAGCCGATTCCCCACCGCTTCTACGGGGAGTCGACCGACGCCATCGAACCGAATTTGCTGGTTATAAAAATTCAGCCCGACGAAGGCATCGCGATGCGGTTCGAGGCGAAAGTTCCCGGTCCGAAGGACCACATTCGCAGCGTCTACATGGATTTCAACTACGGAACCGGCTTCGGAGTACAATCGCCGCCCGCGTACGAGCGGCTGATCGGCGACGTCATCCGCGGCGATCAGACGCTGTTCACGCGCTGGGACGCGGTCGAACGCGCGTGGGAGATCGTCATGCCGGTCCTCGACGTCTGGCGCAACACCAAAGACTTCACGTTTCCCAACTACGCGGCCGGATCGGGGGGCCCGGCCTGCGCGCAGAAGCTGTTCGCGCACTGGCGCCCGCTGTGAGCGCCGACCTTCGCGTCGTCCTCGAGGAGCTGTCGCAGCGCCGCGCCGGCGCCCAAGACGCCAACGTCGCGACCATGACGATGGTCGTGTACTACGACGATCCCGCGGTAGCGGGATGGGTTCGCGAACGAACGCACGCGTTGGCGGCCAAACACCCGTGCCGCATCGTCTTACTCGACGGCACCCAGCCCGAGACCGCCTACCGGATCGGCGCCGAATGCGAAGATCGGGGCGAGTGCGTCAAGACGCAGGTCGAATGGATCGAGCTCGGAGCCCGCCAGAGCGCCCCCGAACGGCTGATCGCCGACGTCTCGACGCTCGCGATGCCGCAAGCGCCCGTCGTCCTCTTCTGGGTCGCCTCGGGGATCGAGCGCGACCCGCGGTTCGCGGCGCTCGCGCCGCGAGTCCGCACGGTCGTCTGCAACAGCTCGGCGATCGACGACGACGAAAACGCCCTGTCGCAGCTGGTCGAGCTGGTGCGCGCGAACGACCGCGTTACGCTCGCCGACCTGGCGTATCTGCGCCTCGCGCCGTGGCAGGAGAGCGTCGCCCTGTTCTTCGACGCGCGCAACGTCGTACGCGAGCTTTTCGATCTGCGCCGAGTCGAGATCGCGTGCGGCTCCGCGCCGGAAGCCTACTACCTCCTGGGCTGGCTCGCCAGCCGCCTCGAGTGGTCGCCCTGCTCCCCGCAAGCTTTTTGCAACCGGTTCGGTACGCAAATCGACTTCTCGATCGTTCGCGAAGGGCCGCCGCGGCGCATTCGTCGCGTCGCCCTATCCTCGTCGCATACGCAGTTCGTCGCACGAACCGACGGCGACGCGCCGGCGATTCTCCTCACGGTCCGGGGGGAACAACACCATCCGGACCGCTGTTACCCGATGAATCACATCGACGTCGCGTCGCTGGTCGAGCGCGCCATTCTCACGGGTCACAACGACCGCGTCTTCGTCGACTCGCTGGTCGCCGCCGGAGAGATCGTCGCACGCCGAAAGGAGTCCACCAGTGTCTGATCGAGGCGAATTGAAGATCTATCCCGACGCGCAGGCGGTGGCGGCCGCGACCGCCGATCTCTTCATCGACGTCGGCAGGCAGGCCATCGCGCAGCGTGGAGCGTTCCGCGTCGCCCTTTCGGGTGGGAGCACGCCGCGGGCCGCCTACGAGCTGCTCGCACAGCCGCCGCGCAAAACGGCGATCGACTGGAGCGCGGTCCACGTGTATTTCGGCGACGAGCGCTGCGTGCCGCCGGACGACCCCGAATCCAACTTCCGCATGGCCCACGAGGCGTTCCTCGACGCCGTGCCGCTGCCGAAAGAAAACGTCAATCGCATTCGCGGCGAGGCGGATCCGGGCCACGCCGCCAACGAGTACGCGTCGCTGTTGCGGACCGAGCTCGGTCAGCCGCCGCATTTCGATCTCGTCCTCTTGGGCCTGGGTCCGGACGGACATACCGCTTCGCTCTTTCCGGGGTCGGCCCCGGACACCGACGACAACGCGATGGTGCGCGCCGTCTATGCGAAATCGCAGGACATGTGGCGCGTGACCGTTACGCCCAAGGTCATCAATGCGGCCGCCGTCGTCGCTTTCGTGGTCGAGGGCGATGCGAAATCCGAGATCTTGGAGAAAGTCTACGCAGGGCCCGTCGACGTCAAGGAATATCCCGCCCAAATCGTGAGGCCCCAATCGGGACGCTTGCTGTGGATCGTCGACCGTCGCGCGGCGGAGCTCATACATTCGTAAGCTGATTCTCAACGCGGACGACTTCGGCATCTCGCGCGAAGTCAACGAGGCAGTCGAACGCGCGCACCGGGAGGGCGTTTTGCGCGCGGCCAGCTTGATGGTGGCCGCACCTGCGACCGACGATGCCGTCGCGCGCGCGCGTTCGATGCCGGCACTCGCGGTCGGGCTGCACGTCGTGCTCGTCAACGGCCGTCCCGTCTTGCCGCCGGAACGCGTTCCGGATCTCGTCGACGACCGGGGCGAACTTCCGACCGATCTTACCGGCGCGGGTTTTCGCTTCTTCTTCCGTCCGGGAATCCGCCGGCAGCTCGAAGCCGAGGTTCGCGCGCAGTTCGAACGCTTCGCCGCGACCGGTCTGACGCTCGACCACGTCGACGCGCAGTGCCACATGCACGTTCATCCGACGATCTTCGCGATCCTATTGCGCGTCGGCCGCGAGTACGGCATGCGCGCAATCCGGCTTCCGCGCGAGCCGTTCGGTCTCTCGTATCGCGCCGCCGGCGACCGGTTTGGTTCGCGGCTTTGGACCTCGATTCTGACCGAGCCGTGGCTGGCGTTGATGCGCGCCAAGGCGCGGCGCGAAGGCGTCGCCAGCAACGACTACGCGTTCGGCGTGAACGATCCGGGCGCGATGAACGAAACCCGCGTGCTGGCGCTGCTGCGAGGTTTGCCCGAAGGCGTCACCGAGCTGTTCTTCCATCCGGCGACCGGCCCGTTCGAGGGCGCGGATGCCGGAACCGAACGCTTTCAGTGGGCCGCGGAGCTGGCCGCTTTGACCAGCCCTCGAGTGCGCGAAGCGGTTGCCCGCGACGGCATTGCCAGCGTGACCTACGGCGAACTGACCGGCGACCCGGTCCGCTGACCGGTGCCGATCCTTATCTGGTTTTTCCTGACGGCGAGCGTACTCGGACTAGGCTATCTCGGCGTCGCGATCGCGGTGACCTATCGCTTCGAACGCCGGTTGCCGGATCCGCCGCCGGCGGCTTATCCGAGCATGACGGTGCTCAAGCCGGTCTACGGCGTCGAGGAAGGCTTGTACGACGCCTTGGCATCGTTTTGCGACCAGCACTACGACGGCGACTACGAGGTGATCTTTTGCATTCATCGCGCCGACGACCCGGCCGTGCCGGTGATCGAAGACGTGATCGCAACGTTTCCGGGCTGCAGCGCGCGCATCATGAGCGGAGACGACGCGACCCATCGCAATCCGAAGATCGCCAACCTCTCCAAGGGCGCGGCCGTCGCTCGAGGGGAGATCGTCGTCATCGCGGACAGCGACGTGCGCGTCGATCGCGACTACCTGCAGGCGCTTGCGGCGTCGTTTGCCGACGAACGCACGGGCGCGGTCACCTGCCTCTACCGCGGCGTTCCCCGTCGCGGACTGGTCGGACAACTCGGCGCGGCCTACGTCGAAGAGCAGTTCGCGCCGTCCGTGCTGGTCGCGCTCGCCTTCGGCACGCTTCGCTTCTGCCTCGGCGCGACGATGGCGGTGCGTCACGGGGTGCTCGATGCGATCGGCGGCATCGACGCGTTGGGTCCGTACCTTGCCGACGACCACAAGCTCGGCGAGCTCGTCGCCTCCCACGGAAGCGACGTCAAGCTTTCGCGCTACGTGGTGGCGACCGCGATCCCCGAAACGAGGCTGAGCGAGCTCTGGACGCACGAGGTGCGGTGGGGACGCACCACCTTCGTCCAGGCTCCGGTGGGTTACGCCTTGTCCTTCGTCATGTACGCGCTTCCGCTCGCGGTCGCTTATCTGCTGCTCGCGCGCGATGCGTTCGCGCTTGCGGTCGTCGTTGCCGCTCTCGCTCTGCGGATCGGACTGCATTACGCGGCCCGGAGCGCCTTGGGCGTCAAACGGCCCGACGCTGCGTGGGTGGGACCGCTACGCGACTTCCTCAGTCTCGCCGTCTGGTTCGCGAGCCTGTTCCGGCGCACGCTCCGCTGGCGCGACGCGGTCGTCGGCGTGGATGCGAAAGGCGAGCTAACGGCCTGAGAGGTTACTTCGGCGCGGGCGACGCGCGGCCGAGTGCCTGCGAACCGAGCGTCTTCAAATCAACGCCGTTCTGACTCAAAATCGTGCCCTGGACGCGTTCGATCTCGACGACCGATTTGTTCAGGTCGGTTTGCGCCCGCAGTTCGAGTCCGCGTGCCTGTTCCAGCTGCACCTGTCGCTGGAGCACCAGGAACGTGGTCGAGAGTCCGTTGTTGAACCGCCGCAGTTCGCTGGCGTAGACTTCTTCGGCCGCTTCGCGGCTGATCGTCGCGGCGTTCAAACGTGCGGCCGCGGCTTCGTAGGTTTGCAGCGCGTTGCGCGCCTCGTAGCCGAAGCGCGCGACCAGCCCCGCGGCGTTTACGTCGGCCGCGCGCTCCTCTTGCGCCGCCGCGCCCTTGAGCCCGTTGGCCCCGTCGTTCTGCAGCGGAAAACTGACCGTGAAGTTGACGTTGAAGGCCGGATACGCGCCCGCCCATAGGTTGTGATAAGCGTACGGCATCGTGCCGCGAGATGCCGGCGGCACGACCGGACAGATCCGGGGACCGCGCACGCCGTTGATGGTTTCCGTCGAGCAAGAAAAGAAAGCCAGAAAACTCCCGAGAGGGACCGGGAGTCCCGCGAAACCGTTGCTCTCGTACTGAACCTGCAGATTGGCTTCGGGAAGAGCCTGGTTCTTGGCGAAATCGCGATCCAAGTCGGCACGCTCGCGCTGCGCTTGAACTTGCGCCACTTCGGGGCGGTCTCGATCGGCGCTGGCGACGATTGCCTCGACGTCGGGCGGCATCGCCACTTCCTGCACCGGCGACGTCGGCACCAGATTCGCATTCCAAATGGGGTCTTGCGAGTCCGTCACCACGAGCCCCTTGAGCTCGTTCTGCAGCTCCGACACCGTTTGCAGCGCCGAGAAAACGCCGTTCTGGAAATTGGAGACCTGCGTCTGCGACTCGACGGCGTCGATCGGCGCCGCCGCGCCGCGCTTGGCCATGCGCACGTTGCTCTGCTGCTGCCGGACCGCCTCCTTGAGCGCTTCCTCCTGGATCGCGACGTTCCGCCAGCCGGCCACGAGGTCCCAATACGCGTCCTCGACTTGCGCGATCGTGTTCGAAGCATCGACGAGGCTTTGCGCTTGCGAGTTTTTGGCGTTGATGACCGCCATGTCGAACTGCCGTTTGTTCGCGTTCATTCCGAGATCTTTGAGCAGCGGCTGAGTCACGCTTAGGTTAAGCGACGCGATGTAGTAGGGGTTATACGCGTTCAACGTGATGTTGTTATAGGTTCGCACTTGCTGGATGCCGGCCGCGTACTGCGTGCCGTTGATAGTCTGGCCGCCCACCCCGTACTGGAAGGAATACTGGTGCTGGATGATATTTCCGGCGTCGCGCACCTCGGGAGCTCCCGTCGGGCTGGTGAGCGGCGGGAACAGCGGCGCGGGCGACGCAACGGCGACGACCGTGCCCGGACCGGCGAAGAACGCGTTCTCCGGAGGATTGACGGAAAAGCTCGAGGCCGGTTCGACCCGGAACTGCAGATCGAATGGCCCCTTCGCGGTGACGATCTGATAGCGCGCGATCCGTACGTTCGACGCCGAGATCGCCAGGTTCGGATTTTTCAGTAACGCCATCGTGACGGCGTCTTGCAGCGTGATCCCCACGAACGGGCGTTGCGTGACGCCGACGATGCTCGCGCTCGACGGTTCGGCGCGCGGCGCCGTGTAGCCCGGCGCGACGGCCGGAACGACCGGCAAGACCGGCGGCGGAACCGTTGGAATCGTCGCCGCTTTGGGAACGCCGTTACCCGGCTGCGCCGAGGCCATGCCCCATGAGAGCACGCCGGCCGCGAACGCGACCGATCCCACGAACGCCGAAACTACGTTTCGCTTCACTCTGCTCTCGCGGCGAGAATCACTTCGGCTGCGGACTCGTTGCCGTCAGTGCTTGGGTTCCGAGCGCGTTCGGATTGACGCGGTTCTGGCTGATGACGACGCCTTCCACCCGCTGGATCTCGACGACCGACTTGTTGAGCTCGGTCTGCGCCTGGAGCTCCTGGCCTTCGGCCTGGGAGAGCTCGACCTGACGCTGGAGGACGAGGAACGTCGTCGACAAGCCGTTGCGGAAGCGGCGCAGTTCGCTCGCGTAGACCTGCTCTGCCGACTCGCGGCTGGTCCGCGCCGCGCTGAGCTTCGCCAGCGCCGATTCGTACGACTGAAGGGCGTTACGCGCTTCGTAGCCGATTCGTTCGGAAACGCCCGCGGTCTGCACGTCGGCCTGACGCTGCTCCTCCGAAGCAACGCCCCGCAGACCGTTGGCGAGATGGTTTTGCAGCGGATAGCTTACGGTCAAGTTGACGTTGAAGGTGGGGTAGGCTCCCGCCCAGAGGTTGTGATACGCGTATGC
>DATJUC010000213.1:0-2687 GCA_035502675.1 Candidatus Acidiferrales bacterium
GGAGATAGGGCTTGAGCCGCGCGTACTTGTCCCAGAACGGGTCCATGTGCACGACCATGTCCTTCATGGGTTGGAAGTTCGGCATCGGGTCGACGGAGATCGTGCCGTCGGCCTTGATAACGTCCTTGCAGTTCGTCTTGCAGGCAAGACCCGTGATGCCGTTGATGTTCATCGAGC
Organism: Candidatus Acidiferrales bacterium; assembly: GCA_035502675.1. Taxonomy (GTDB): domain Bacteria; phylum Vulcanimicrobiota; class Vulcanimicrobiia; order Vulcanimicrobiales; family Vulcanimicrobiaceae; genus DATJUC01. Next base: position 178 of record DATJUC010000213.1, read on the forward strand.
ACGAGCCGCAGATCGCGGAGCGGCACGAGCGGCGGAAGCTGATCGAACCGTCGACTTCGGCCTTGGCCGTTTCGAGCGCGTCGAGCACCGTCGTCGCCTCCGGAACGTCGACTTCGACGACGTCGCGATGCGGAATCGTATCGACGGCCTCGTCGAAGCGAAAGAGATCCAGCTTGATTTTAGCCATGGTTAGTACGTTCTCACCTGCGGTTCAAACTTCGTGATCTTGACGGCGCGCGAGTAATCGAGGCGCGGAGAGCCGTCGTTTTGACGCCACGCGAGCGTGTGCTTCAACCAGTTGGTGTCGTCGCGCTCGGGAAAGTCGGTGCGCGATTGCGCGCCGCGCGATTCCTTGCGTTCGAGTGCGCCCTTTGCAAGCGCATACGCCGCGTCGATGAGGAAGTCCGTCTCGAACGTCGAGACGAGGTCGGTGTTGAACGTCTTGGACTTGTCCATGACGTAGACGCCGGCGTCGAATTCCTTGCGCACCGCGTCGAGATCGTGCACTGCTTTCTGCAGGCCCTTCTCGTCGCGGAAGATGAAGGTGTTCTCGCTCATCGTCTCGTTCATCGCGCGGCGAAGCTTCGGTGCGCGCGTGCCGCCGGTCGAGGCGAGCAGCTTGGCGACGCGGTCCTGCTCCCGCTCGAGAGCAGCGTTGCTCTGCTGCACGTTGCCGGCGGACTTGATGTACGTCAGCGCGTGTTTGGCCGAGCGCGAGCCGAAGACGATCGTCTCGAGCAGCGAGTTGCCGCCCAAACGATTCGAGCCGTGGACGGAGACGCAGGCGCACTCGCCCGCAGCGTAGACGCCCGGAACGCGTGTCGCGCCATCCTTGTCGGTCTCGATGCCGCCCATCGTGTAGTGCGCGCCGGGAAGAATCGGGATCGGCTCGTTGACCGCGTCCTTGCCGGTGGCGTCGAGGGCCAGTTCGCGAATCTGCGGCAGGCGTTCGAGGATCTTCTCGCGGCCGAGGTGGCGCATGTCGAGCAGCACGCAGCCGTCGACGCCGCGGCCCTCGATGATCTCGGTCCATTCGGCGCGTGAGACGACGTCGCGCGAAGCGAGTTCGCCTTTAATCGGAGCGTACTTGAACATGAAGCGTTCGCCGGCGGCGTTCAAGAGATAGGCGCCTTCGCCGCGTGCGCCCTCGGTCATCAGCACGCCGTTCTCTTTGAGCGTGGTGGGATGGAATTGCATGAACTCCATGTCCATCAGCGGGATGCCGGCCTTGTAGCAGATGCCCATGCCGTCGGCGGTCGAGGCGTACCCGTTGGTCGTCTTGAGATACATACGCCCGGCGCCGCCGGTCGCGAAGATCGTAGCTTTCGCCGTAATCTGTTCGAGCTCGCCGTTGCGCATGTTGTAAGCGATCACGCCGGTTCCGATGCCGCCGTCGATCGCCAGCGCCGTGCAGTAGTACTCTTCGTAGACCTTGACGTTGAAGCGCTCGAGCTGCTCCCACAGGGTGTGCAGGATGACGAGCCCGGTGACGTCGGCGGAGTAACAGGTGCGTGGTGTGCCGGCCCCGCCGAAGGGGCGCTGGGCGATACGCCCGTCGGGCAAGCGGGAGAAGATGCAGCCGCGGTGCTCGAGCCAGATGATCTGCTTGGGCGCGTCCTCGCACATCGCTTCGACGGCATCCTGGTCGCCGAGGTAATCGGAGCCCTTGACGGTGTCGTAGGTGTGCGCCTCGGGCGAGTCCTCTTCGCGGTTGCCGAGCGCTGCGTTGATGCCGCCTTGCGCGGCGCCTGAGTGGCTGCGTACCGGATGCATCTTGGAGACGATGGCCACGTCGGCGCCGCCTTCCGCAGCCTCGACTGCGGCGCGCATTCCGGCTAACCCGCCACCGATGACGACGATGTCGTGCTTGATCACGTTTGCCTTTCCCGGGAAATGACTGGGACGACTCTGCTTCTTTATACTATCCGGTTTTCCGCGGTCCCATGACTATTATCGTCGGCGGCCTCGTCCTTGGTCCGGGCGTAGAAGCGATGTTGGTTCTTTCCCGCCTGTTTTGCCTGGTAGAGGGCCTCGTCGGCCGCAAAAAAGAGGGTCTGGCCATCGGTCCCGTCGGTGGGGAACATCGCCACGCCGATCGAGCTCGCCAGGCCGTTGCGGCGTAGGGCCGACATGATCCGCTCGACGCCCCGGACCGTCTGCTCCCGGTCGCTCTGGGCCATGATCAGGACGAACTCGTCGCCGGCATAGCGGGCGATGATGTCGCCCTTGCGGGCGTTCTTCTTGAGGACCTGGGCAAAGCGCTTGAGGGCCAGGTCGCCGAGGCTGTGGCCCCCGGAGTCGTTGATCTTCTTGAGGTCGTCCAGGTCGAGGATGACGAACGCGAAGGGGGTGTCGTAGCGCTCCGAGGTATGGAGCTCACGGTCCAGCAGGTCGGTCAGCGCCCGGCGGTTCGGAATGCCCGTCAAGCTGTCGGTATTGGCCAGCCGCTGGGTCTCCTCGAGGAGCCGCCGTGTCTCTTCGTAGAGGCGGGCGTTTTCGACCGCGATCGC
>DATJUC010000214.1:0-13348 GCA_035502675.1 Candidatus Acidiferrales bacterium
TGGGACGCACGTTCGATCTCGCGATCTCGCTCGAGGTCGCCGAGCACCTGCCCGAAAGCTCGGCGGCGTCCTTCGTCGCGACGCTGACGACGCTGGCACCGGCCGTGCTCTTCTCGGCCGCCGTGCCGTTCCAAGGCGGCGAACATCACGTCAACGAGCGCTGGCAGAGCTATTGGGCCGAACTCTTCGAGCGGCGCGGCTATACGTGCGTCGATTGCGTGCGTCCGCGTTTCTGGAACGACGCTTCGATCGAGTTCTGGTACCGGCAGAACACGCTGGTCTACGTGCGGGCGGCGCAGCTCGAGCGTTACTCGAAGTTGCCTAAAACCTTGGTGGGCCGGCCGAACTACCCGTTCGACGTGGTGCACCCGGATTGCGCCGCCAGCATCGCGAGCCCCGGTTTTTTCCAGGCCGTCAAGACGCTCCCGCGGCTGTTCCGCCGCGGACTTCGCGGGAAGCTCGGCCGAACCTGACTATTCGTCGTCGACCGGCTTGTACGACGGCCGTTCGTGCTCGAAATAGCTTTGCGAGTACTTCGCCGCAATCGGAACGAACGGGCGCGGCGCCTGCGTGAAATCGAGGCAGCCCGCCATGCTCACCGCCGACGGGCGCTGATTCGGAAGCGTCGCCAATCCCCAGTTGTCCTCGATGAAACGCAGAATGCTGCCGAACTCGTATTGCGTGTGGTCGACGTAGCCTTTGCGGGCGTACGGCGAGATCACGATCATCGGAACGCGGAATCCGAGCCCGTCGTAGGCGCTCTGCGGGGGCGCGATGTTGTCGTAAAAGCCGCCCCAATCGTCCCAAACGACGATGACCACCGTCGACTTCCATTGCGGCGTCGTGCCGATCGCATTGACGATCTGCGCCACCCACGACGGTCCGGTGTCTTTCGCGTCGCCGGGATGGTCGGAGTCCTGGACGTCGGGAACCACCCACGATACCGCCGCCAGCTTTCCGCTCTTCGCATCGCTGAGGATCTTGGTCTGCGGTACGATTACGTTATCGTGCCATTCCTTGGCGTCGTAACGCACCGCTCTGATCGCGTCGAAAGCGTTCCAGATGCCGCCGCCGGTATCGTCGGCGAAGGGCGGCGTATAATAGCGCCACGGCAACTTCTTGGCGTCGAGCAGATCGCGCAGCGTTTCGTAGCTCAAACACGGAAACGGGCCCGCTCGTGGGAGATAGACGCGCTTCGAGGTGATCAAGTTGGTGACCGTGAGCTTGGGCGAATCGCATCCGTAGGGCGTGGACGACGGGCCGTCGATGATGCTCTCGGAGAGCGTGGGCGTCGACTTGACGACGGTGCCGCCGGCGATCAGGTCTTGATGGGCCGTGAAGCTGTCGCTGGACTGGGTCTGGAAGGTGTGGTCGGCAAGCACGTAGTCTTTCGCCAACGTCCAGTACGGCCGTATTTCGGCGGGATCGACGTATTGGTAGACGTAATCGCCGGCGTTCAGGTTGTTGGCGGCGTAGACCTCGTCGTCGAAGCCGTCCATCTTGCCGCCGTCGTACTCGGTCTCGAACATACGGTAGCCGTGCTCGACGTCCGGCTCGACCAGATGCACTTTGCGAAGCGCGACGCTCTTGCCGTTGCTGCCACGGCCGCGGCGCGCGCCGTCTGCTCCGGGAAACGTCGCGAAGAGATCGTCGAACGACCTGTTCTCCTGGATCACGATGACGACGTGCTGGATCGGCGTCGCGGTGGCGGCTCGCGCCGGCGCGGCCGGCACGAAGGCGGGTGACGAGACGCCCGGCGCACCGGATGCCGAACACGCGCTCAGCGCAATCGCCGCGGCGAATATTGCGACCTTACTCATTGTCCACCGGTTGGTACGACGGTTTCTCGTGCTCGAAGTAGTCGATTCCCAGCGCCGAGGGAACCGGCGTGAAGGCACGGGGAGCTTGCGTGAAGTCGAAGGCGCCGACGATGCTCGTCGCGGACGCGCGCTGATTCTCCAGCGTTCCCAGGTTCCAATTGTCCTCGACGAACTTCAAGATGCTCCCGAATTCGTATTGCGTGTGGTCGATGTAGCCTGGCCGCGCGTACGGCGAGACGATCAAGCACGGCACCCGGAATCCCAGCCCGTCGTAGTCGAGCTGCGGCGGCTTGACGTGGTCGTAGAAGCCGCCCCAATCGTCCCAGACGACGACGATCGCGGTCGAATTCCAGTACTGCGATTTGCCGATCGCGTTGACGACGCTGGCGACCCACGACGGTCCGTGACCGGCGCTGCCCGGATGGTCGGAGTTCTTGCTGTCGGGAATCACCCACGAGACCGACGGCAGCGCGCCGTTCTTGATGTCGGCGAAGACGTTGGTCTCGGGAGAGGAGACGTTGGTCGTCCACTCCGACGAATAACGAACCGCCTTGATCGCGTCGAACGCGCTCCACCAGCCGCCCTGGTTGGTCGGCAAAAGCGGCGGCGTGTAGTATTTCCAGGTCACGCCGGCGCCGTCGAGCAGATCGCGCATCGTTTCGTAGGTAAAGCACGGGAACGGGCCGCCCACGATCGGATATTTCTTGGCGGAGATGAGGACGGTCGAGGTTCCCGGCGGCGCGTCGCAACCCCACGGCGACGCCGACGGAATGTCGACCACGCTCTCCCTGGGATTGATTTCGGTGCCGCCGGCGATCAAGTCTTGATGGGCGGTGAAGCTTCCGCTGCTTTGCGACTGAAACATGTGATCGGCTAAGACGTATTGGTGCGCCAGCCGCCAGTACGGCCGGATCTGCGCCGGATCGACGTACTGATACGGATAGCGCAGTGCCGGTCCGCCGGTGTCGAAGAACAACAGGTTGAACCCGTCCATCTTGCCGTCGTCGTACTCGCGCAAGAACGTAAAATGCATGTGGCCGATGTCTTTACCGACCAGGTTCTGCTTGGTCAGCGGAACCCAATGATGGTAGCTCGTCAGTCCCTGCGTCGCGCCGTCGGCGCCGGGGAAGGTAGCAAAGAAGTCGTCGAACGAGCGGTTCTCCTGCACTACGATGACGACGTGCTGGATCGGCGTGGTTGCGGAGTGCGCGCGGTCTTGGGCGCGATCGGGCAGAATCGGCGCCGAGGCGCCGGCCCCGGCCGCGGCGTTCGAGCACGCTGCGGCGAGCAGCGCGGCGGCCAGCCCCGCAGCCGAGAGAAAGGCGCGCGCGCTACTGGCGATCGACCGGTTCATCCGAGTGTCCTTGGCGCAAGAGAGAGGCGCGCGAGTAGCGCGCGTGCAGCGGAACGAATGCCCGCGGAGGCTGCGTGAAGTCGAAGGCATCGGCGATACTATTGGCGGTTGCGTCGGTCGTCCCCAATCGGCCGAGCGACCAATTGTCCTCGATGAAGCGGAGTATGGAGCCGAACTCGTACTGCGTATGATCGACGTACCCTTTCCGGGCGTAGGGCGAGACGATCAGGCACGGCACGCGAAACCCCAGCCCGTCGTAGCGAATTTGCGGCGGCTTCACGTTGTCGTACAAACCTCCCCAATCATCCCAAACGACGACGATAGCGGTCGAGTTCCAGGCGCGGCTCTGGCCGATCGCGTTGACCACACCCGCGACCCAGGACGGCCCGGTGTCGTGCTTGTTGCCGAGGTGATCGGAGTTCCAGTAATCGGGAACCACCCACGCGACGTCTGGCAGCCGGCCTTTCTCGGCATCGGCGAGGACGTTCGTCTCGGGCGTCGAGACGTTCTTGGTCCACTGCGGCCCTTCGCGCACTTGCTGCACCGAATCGAACGCGTTCCAGATGTCCCCGCCGCCGGGCTCGTTGGGCGTGTAGTACCGCCAGCTGACGTGTTTGGCGTCGAGCAGATCGCGAAGCGTCGCGCGCGTGAAGCACGGAAACGGTCCGGCACCGGGATACTCCACGCCGCTGCTGTCGATCAGCGACGTCACGGTGCCCGGCGGAGCGTCGCAGCCCCACGGCAGTGCCGACGGATCGTCGATCACGCTCTCCGTCGAGCTGATCGCCGTGCCGCCGGCGATGAGGTCTTGGTGCGCGGTGTAGCTGCCGCTGCCTTGAGTTTGAAACATGTGATCGGCCAGCACGTACTCGCGGGCCAGCGTCCAGTACTCCGCGATCAGCGCGGGGTCGACGTACTGATACGGATACGTGCCGGTTTGATCGGCACCGTAGAGCACCTTGTCGAATCCGTCGAGCTTGCCGCCGTCGTACTCGGTCTCGAACGATCCGTGCGTGTGGGTGATGTCCGAACCGATCAGCGTCACCTCTTTGAGCGCGACCGTGCGGCCGTCGGAACGTTTGCCGCGCCTTGCGCCGGTCGCTCCCGGAAAGCGCGCGAAAAGATCGTCGAACGAGCGGTTCTCCTGAATTACGACGACCACGTGGCGGATCGGCGAGGCGCTCGCACGGCGGGCCGCAGATTCGAACTGTGCGGGCACGAAACGCGCCGGCTCCGGCGCGCCCGAACAGGCGCTCGCAGCGACGAGAGCAACCGCGCTTGCAAGAGCGCTACGGCGAAACATGCGACCTCCGAACCGGCGTAGCCCGCTCTTTCTCCCCGCGGCCACCTCGACACTCTTTCATTTTGATGAGCTAAGTCACCCTCGCCCAAACGGGGAAGCGCCGCGCGCACGATGAAACTTTCGGCAATGCTACTGCGTCACGTTCGCATCCTCGCGGTTTCGATGGTTGCGACGCTCGCGGCTTGCTCGAGCGGATCGAGCGGCGCGAGCCTTCCGGCAACCGCTCCGCAAAGCGACGCGCGGCCTCACTCGAGTTCGCCGATCCAGCACGTCGTCATCGTGATTCAGGAGAACCGCTCGTTCGACAACCTCTTCGCCGGCTTTCCCAACGCCGACAGCAGCACGAGCGGAAAAAATCATCTCGGAAAAACGATCGCCCTGAGCCGGCAGACTCTCGTCGGCCGCGATCTCGACATCAGCCACAACCATAGCGACTTCGTTCGAGACTACGACGGCGGAAAGATGGACGGCTTCGACCTCGCTCAGCTGGGGCTCGGCAGGCTCAACGAAAGGGCCGGAGCGTACGCCTATCAGTACGTCGACCGCGCCGAAATCGCGCCCTACTGGGCGCTGGCCAAGCAGTACGTGCTCGACGACCACATGTTCCAGACGCAGAGCAGCAGCAGCTTCACGGCCCACCAAGACCTGATCGCCGGTGGAACCGAAATCAACGCCACCGAAAGCGTGATCGACCTTCCGAGCCGCAGTCCGTGGGGCTGCGACTCACCGCCGGGCACCACCACGGTGTTGATCTCCGCCACCAAATATCCGATCGTTCCGGGACCGTTTCCGTGCTTTACCTACGGGACGATCCGCGATTCGCTGGACGCCAAGGGCATTTCGTGGAAATACTACACGCCGACGGTCGATTATTCGAAGGGCGGCGGGATCTGGTCGGCATTCGACGCCATCAAAGCCGTTCGCAACGACGGCCGCGAGTGGTCGAACAACGTCTCGTCGCCGAATACCAACGTCTTTACCGACATCGCCGCCGGGAATCTTCCGGCGGTCGCGTGGGTCGTTCCCGACTACGAAAACTCCGATCACCCCGGCGTCGGCTCCAAAGATACCGGGCCGTCGTGGGTCGCCTCGATCGTAAACGCCGTCGGCAAGTCGCAATATTGGAACTCGACCGCAATCGTGATTCTGTGGGACGACTGGGGCGGCTTCTACGACAACGTCAAGCCGGTGAGCCTCGACTATAACGGTCTGGGGTTCCGGGTGCCGTGTATCGTCGTCTCGCCCTACGCGCGCAAAGGCTACGTCGATCACACGCAGTACGAGTTCGGCAGCATCCTGAAGTTCGTCGAAGACAACTGGGGCCTCGGAGCGCTTCCCAATCAGCGCGCCTCGGCGGTGTCGATCGCCCCCGCCTTCGATCTGACGGCGAAGCCGCGCCCGTTCAAGCCGGTGACCGCCGAATACTCGCAGTCTTTCTTCATGCACCAGGCACCCTCCGATCTGCCGGTCGACGATGAATAGCGTCAAGAAAAGCGTCGCCGCCGCCGCGATCGCCGCGCTGACGGCCTGCGCCGGCGGCGGACCCGCGGGCAGCGCCGTACAGGCGCTGCCCGCAACCGCAGTGCGGCCGGCGACGGCGTCGCCGATCCAGCACGTCGTCGTAGTGATTCAGGAAAACCGCAGCTTCGACGATTTCTTCGCGACGTTTCCCAACGCCGACGGCACGAAAACCGGCGTCACGCACGGCGGCAAGACCATCCCGCTGTCGCCCGAACCGCTGGTCGGCAAAGACATCGGCCACGCCCATTCCAATTGGCTGCTGGAATACGACAAGGGTAAGATGGACGGCTTCAACCTGGAGCCTTATCTCGACGGGCAGCCGGCGGGGTCGTACGTCTACCAATACGTGGAACCCGCCCAAATCCAGCCGTACTGGACGATGGCCAAGGAGTACGCGCTGCTCGATCACATGTTTCAAACCCAAACCAGCGGCAGCTTCACCGCCCACCAAGATCTGATCGCGGGCGGCACCGCGATCGATGCGAACGAAAGCCTGATCGACTATCCGACGGCGGCGCCGTGGGGCTGCGACGCACCGCAGGGAACGGTGACGTCGCTCATCAAGCGCGATCGTCGGTATCTTGCCAATGCGGGACCGTTTCCGTGCATCACCCAATACCGGACGCTGCGCGATCTGCTCGACGCGAAGGGCGTCTCGTGGCGGTACTACTCCCCGGCCGTCTTCCTCGGCAGCGGCAAGGGGTTCGGCGCGCTTTGGAATGCCTTCGACGCCATCAAAGCGGTGCGATACAGCGCCGAGTGGCACGACAACATCGCGCCGCAGACGCAAATCCTGACCGACGCGGCGGACGGCAAGCTGCCGGCGATGTCGTGGGTCGTTCCGAGTTCGGCCTACTCCGATCATTTGGGCGAGCCGTCCGACGCGGGACCGTCGTGGGTTGCGTCGGTCGTCAACGCCATCGGAAAAAGCCCGTATTGGAAATCGACCGCCATCGTGGTGCTGTGGGACGACTGGGGCGGTCTGTACGATCACGTCGCGCCGCCGCAGCTCGACTACAACGGGCTCGGGTTCCGCGTTCCGTGCATCGTGATCTCGCCGTACGTGAAGCGCGGCTCGATCGATCACACGCAGTACGAGTTCGGCAGCATCCTCAAGTTCGTCGAGCAGACCTTCGGCTTGGGTTCCTTGGGGACGTCCGACGTGCGGGCGACCAGCATCGTCGACGGCTTCGACTTCACCCAAAAGCCGCGCGCGTTTACGACGATCCCGGCCGAACGTCCGGCCTCGTTCTTCGAACACCTGCCGCCGACCAACGAGCCGGTCGACACGCAATAGACGCTAGGGCGTGAAGGGGCTGGCGATCGTCGCCAAGCCGATCGCTCCCGGCGTCTGCGACTGTACGATCGTAATCGTCGTTTGCTTCACCGCAACCAGCGGCAGGAACGTATCCATCGCGACGGTTACGGCGTGCGGGTTTGCCGCCGAGCTTGCGCCTCGTCCCGAGAAGGTCACGCCGTCGCCGCCGACCGCCGTAACCGCAACGGTGCTGCCGGGAGAGGGCACGCCGCCGCAGCCGGGTCCGGCGTTGAAGTGGAACGTGAGCTGCTGGCTCTGCAGCAGCAAAGTCGGCGTCTTCGACACGAACGTCGAGGTGGACGAGCCCTTTTTCGGAGTGACGACGTAGCCGGGACAGTTCTTCACCGCAGCGACCGTCGTGCCGCCCGTGCCCTTCCATAGGAAATACTTGAGATCTGTGCCGGGGTCCGCGAACGGAGGATCGATGGCGAAGGTTTTCTTGTCGACCAGCGGCTGGCAAATGTTCCAGCTCGTGCAGAAGGCAAAGTTGGCGTTGGGGACGTTGAACGGATTCCAACCGTTGACCGCAATATTGGGATTTTTGGCCGAGTAGCCGGCCGGAACGCCGTACTGCACGGGCAGCGTCTTGGAGAATCCCCACCCCGGATAGTAGTTTTCGACCAGCGCGAACGGTTGCGCGCCCGCCGACGCGCTCAGCTGCACGACGACGCTGGGCGGCGATCCGAACGCCCAGTCGAACGGGTCCGAGGTCTTGACGTCGATCTGCGTCGACGGCAGCTTTGCGAAGGTCAGCTTCGCCGATTTTCCGGGCGCGCGATACGGCAAGTTCAGCACGTCGCCGGTGTAGGGGATGCGGCCGTTCGAGGCGCCGACCACGACGGCGTTCCCGTAGACCGGAATCGTGAGCTTCCCGCCCGAGGTTCCGTAAATCGTCGCACACGATATCGGCGACGGCGTCGGACTGGTTCCCGGAACGTGCGCCGGCACCGTGTTTCCGCACGGAGCGCCCGCCGGACGCGATTGAGATCCGGCGAGCGCGCCGAGGAAATTGCGCGTGTTGTTCGACAGAAAGCCTTCGCTCGCGAGCTTGAGGTCGTTGGCGACCGAGATCACGCGGGCGGTCGGACCGGCATCGATCGTCAGGAGCCGCTGCCATTTCGGCGTCTCCGTGAGGACGAATTGCTGCAGCTGCTGCGGCGTATAGAGACCCGTCGACGCATTGGGCGTCAGCCCGGCTCGCTTCGCATCGGCCGCAATCGCGGCGGGCAGATCGGGCTGATCGCTGAGATCTTGGGCCGTGATCAGTCCCGCACCGATGAGCGACATCGTCGCCTGAAAGATCTGCGTCGACTTTTCGTCGACGGCGACGTTGACGGTGGGCTTGTCGACGTTGACCAGCGCCGCTTCGGTTCCGACGTAGACCGTGCTGCCGTTGGGGGCGTACTTGTAAAACGCGACGACCGCCCATTCGTTATTCGCACGAGGCACGCCGGTAAAGCCGATCTTCGCCGACAGGATCTTGCCTTTGGGTGTGAGGATCTGCGTGTTGTTGCCGATCGTCGAGCTCACGTAGCTCGGATAGAGCGCGCCGACGACGGCGATTTGGCCGGGGGCGTGGGCCGCCGCGACCGGCAGCGCGACGGTCGCGCCGACGACCGTGCCGCCCCGAAGCGCCGGTGCCGGCGGCGGCAAGCCCGGCAGCGTACCGCCGCCGCCTCCGGCACAACCCGAAATCGACGCGAACGTCGCCGCTAACGCTGCAATCCTCGAAGCACGCATGGAAGGTCCTCCTCGACCACCGTAAGGAACGGGCCGGATAGTTCCTTTTTCGGCAAACCGAGCGCCGTTTCGCACTGCCAGGATACTCCCCGGAGGCCCCCTAAAGCAGTGCCGCTCCAGCACTCCACGACGAGGACGGCTTGCGACGTACGGCAACTTTGGCAGCGTTGGGAACGCTCGCGTTCCTGTTGGCCTGCGGGTCTGCGAGGGCGAACACGATCGTCCACCTCAACGCCGACCGGATCGACTTCTACTACGACCAGTTCCGGATCGAAGCCGACGGTAACGTGCGCGTTCGCACCAGCGACGGCTTCGAAGTCGACGGACAAGCCTTCTCGATGGACCTCAAGCTCAACCGCTTTCTCGTCGCCGGCCACGTTACGCTGCGCGTCCGCGGTCAATCCGTCAACGGCGCCGCCGTTTCGGATTTCTTGGACTTCAACCGCATCTACTTCGTTCCGATCACCAGCGAACCGGATCGCTGGACGTTCCTCAACGGCGACCTGGCCCATCCGGTGAAGGGCCGTATCATGCCGGGCGACGTTTTCGAGTTTCCGGAGGTCGGACCGCATCCGAGCCTCAGCGCCAAGTCGTCCGTGATCGACGAGCGGACCTACGTGCGGTTTATGGGCGTGACCACGCACCTCGCCAGCAGCAACGGGGGCCTTCCGCTGCCGTCGTTCGTCGTGAACTTTTCCTCGAATCCGTACTTCGCACAGAACTCGTTGAGCGGCGCCACTGCCGACCTCACTTGGAACTTCGCCGGCAACGCGCACTCGGTTTCGGCGCTTCACCTACGGTACGATCCGATGAATTTCGGACCGTACCTCGGATTCGAACAACACTTCGTCGGCGATCACGAGTACGCCGTTTTCTCGGTCAGTCCGTTTACGAAAGCCGGCAAGTACTGGAATCTGATGCTCGGCGACCGGGTCAGCAAGCGTCTGCAATTCCAGAGCTTCACCCAAATGTACACGCATCAATACGGACTGTCCGAGCCGGACGCAGCGACCCAGTGGACCTGGGGAAGCGCCACCTATGCCATGCCGCATTCGTACCTGCAGGCGACCGGCCAGTTCGTCAACTACAACCTCCTATCGTACGCGGCGTACTTCACGCCCTACGGCAAGGAAGGCAACGTCGGCATACTGGCCCATCCGACCAGCGGCACGCTGAGCTGGACGTCGTTTCAGCAGCGCTTTGCAAAGCTGCCGATCTTCTTGCAGACCTACTCGAGCATGGGTTTCAACCACGATACCGTCGGCGACCAAGGACAGTACGTCAACGGTCCCTCGGGGTTGCAAGCCTATCAGTACCCGGAAGTCTGCACGCTCAACGCGCAGAAGCAGACCGTCTGCACGGGCACGGTGTATACGACGATCTGGAATCAAATTCTCGGGGCCACGCTCACCGCGCAATCGATCCGCATCGGCGATCCGGACCATCCGTACAGCGAGTACTACTTCAACGCCAGCTTTAACAAGCAGTTTCAGTGGAACTCGCTGCCCCACCATATCGTCCAGACGATTACCAACGCCAGCTTGAGCCGAAGCTTCACCAAGCACGTCAACGCATACGTCGACTATCAAGTGCAAAACACCGGCGACTACTACCTGCACGGCGGATATTCGACGGGGCAGCCGGCCGACAGCAGCTTCGCGGCTTTCGACGGCGTCGCGACGTTCCGGACGCTGGCGATCGGCACGAACTGGCTGCCGAGCCCCGAGTTCAACTTCACCGTACTCTTCCGCCGGCACGACGACTTTCCGCTGCCCTACCCCAACCTTTTTCCGTCGCCGCCGACCAACGTCTTCGGACAGTACATTTACGGGACGTACCTAGGCCAGCCGCCCTACGACATCACGCCCGACGTGCGATTTCGAGTAAGCGCGCATCTGCTGGTCGACGTGTCGCGCACGTACTACTTCAACTTCTACGGGCAGACGTGGCAGCCGACCACGGCGCTGCAACTGTTGCCGATTTGATGCGGCGCGACGTCGCGCGCCGCGTCGGCGCGCTCTTCGTACTGGCGCTTTGTTCGGTGCTGTTGGCGACCAGCGGCGACATCGTCGTCACCGCGCAGCTGCTCGACTACGAGAGCGGCTACGTCTTCTTCACGACCGGAGACGGGTTCCGCGTCGCCCCGAACATCGTGATTCGCGACGCCAAAACCGGCGGGCCCACGAAGCTCCAGCCCGCGCCGCGCTTGTGGGCGCGTGCAACCTTCGACTCGGCCGGTACGGTGACCGAGCTCGACCTTTCGAAGACCAAACTGCCGCAGGAAGGCAATCTCGCCGACGTCGTCAAGCGGTTTGCGATCGCCCTCTCGTCGCCGGTGCCGAATCCGGACCTGATTGCGGCCACGCCCGCCCCCGGCACGACGCTGGCTCCTCCGCAAGAGACGTTCTCGGGCCGTCCCGTCATCGTAACCTTTAACGTCGAGGTCCCGCCGCAAACGCCGTTCACCGCCTCCGTTTACATTACCACCGACGCCAGCGGCTGGAATCCGCAAGCGATTCCGATGTCGCGCATCGACGCCAATCATTTTTCGATCACGCGGCGGCTCAACTCCGGCACGATCTTCCGGTATCTCTACGACCGCGGCTCGTTTCAGCAAGTCGAGATCGCCGAGAACGGACTGCAACGCGATCCTCGCCGCATTCTCGTCACCGATGCCGACGTGCGCGTCGTTCGCGACACCGTCTACGGCTGGGTCGATCTCACCCCCGGGGGCCAGGCGCAGCAGCCGACGACCTTGCCGACGCCGTATAACCCGGCTCCCTTCCCGAATCTTCCGCCGGGCGCTGGACCGCCCGGCGGATTCGGACCGCCGCACCCCGGCCGCACGCCCGTTCCATCGTCGAATCGCAGCTAGCAAACGCCCATCGGCCGCCGCCGAACCGGCGGGTTCTCAGGGTAGTGCTGCCCGGGCCGTCGAAAACGCGCGCCGTATGTCGGTCTCAGCGCGTCCCACGCTCAGCGTCGTCGTTCCCCTCTATAATGAAGAAGGGAACGTCGCCCCGCTGCTCGAGCGCGTCGCGGCGATCGTCAAAGCGCTGCCGGGAGCGCCCAGTCACGAGATCGTGATCGTCAACGACGGAAGCACCGACGAGACGCTGGCCGCCATCCGCGCCGAGATGCAGCGACGGCCGAACATCGTGCTGGTCGATCTTTCGCGCAACTTCGGCCATCAGCTGGCCGCCACGGCCGGCATCGAAATTGCCACGGGCGAAGCGGTCGTGTTGATGGACGGCGATCTCCAGGACCCGCCCGAACTGATCGGCGCGTTCTTCGAACGCTGGCGTCAAGGCTACGACGTCGTCTACGCGATCCGGCGCTCGCGCAAGGGCGAAAGCCCGTTCAAACTCGTTACGGCGCGCGTGTTCTATCAAACGATCAAGCGTTTGACGAAGGTCTCGATTCCGGTGGACACCGGGGATTTCCGGCTGATGAGCCGGCGCGTGGTCGACGCGCTCAAGCGCTCGCCCGAACGGCATCGATTTCTGCGCGGGATGGTGAGCTGGGTCGGCTTCAACCAGATCGGGATCGAATACGACCGCGACGAACGCCTTTCCGGAACGACGAAATATCCGCTGCCGAAGATGATCCGGTTCGCGATCGACGGCATTACGTCGTTCTCCGACATCCCGCTGCGCTTCGCGTCCTATTTGGGTTTCATCTCCAGCGTGGTCGCGTTTCTCTACGCGCTCCAAGTGATCGTCGCCAAACTCTTGGGGCTCAACCCGCTGGGATATACCCGCGGCTGGGCGTCGACGATCGTCGCGGTGCTGTTCTTGGGCGGCGTGCAGCTGATCGGTATCGGAATCGTCGGCGAGTATATCGGACGAATCTACGACGAGGTCAAAGGCCGTCCGCTCTACCTCATCAGCAGCATCGAACGCTCGTAGCGCCATGATCGCAACCTCGAACGCGACCAAAACGCCCGCGGCACTGGTCGATCTGCTCGCCTCGGCGCGCGGACTGGACGGCGCGGCCACGCGTCTCGAAGCGCTGCGACGCCTCGCGCATTCGACCGGCGGAGGCAGCCGTCTGCCGGCGGTCGCGCTGCACGAAACCGTCGCAGCGGCACGCCCCGCGCTGCTGGCTTCGCTGTGGCGACGGCTGCGCGGCACGATGCTGATCGTCTCGGCCACCCCCGACGCGTCCGAACGCGCGTTTGCCGACCTTCTCTATTACCTCGGAGAAGACGCCGAGCCGACGCTGGCGCTGGCGCGTTCGCGCGACGAAGCGCTGGGCGCGCTCGACGGCCCGTCGGAGCGCAGCGCCCGCAC
>DATJUC010000215.1:0-30119 GCA_035502675.1 Candidatus Acidiferrales bacterium
CGGTGACACCTCGCAGAAGAACTCGGGCTGCAGCTCGGACAGGTACGGCAGCCAGCGGCTCATCCCGCCCGCGGTGTGATGCTCGGTGAGCCGGTAGGTGGTGGCCACGTAGGGGAACACCTGCGAACCGGGCTCGCTGCCGCTGGGCTGGTAGCGGGTGCCGCGGCCCTTGAGGACCTGCCGGACCGGGTTGTGCTCCTGCTGGGGGTAGAGCAGGTTCTGCACCGGGGAGTCCTGCGGCTCGTAGTGGGTGGGCATGGGCCCGTCCACCAGCCCGGCCGGGGCGAACAGCCAGGCCTTGCCGTCGGCCTGCATGATGAAGGCGTCGTCACCGGAGATCGCCGCCACCCCGGTGGCGCCTTCCTCCGGCCGGTAGGACGGCGGGCGGCCGGCCACGAAGTCGGCGATGTCGTGGCCGGTCCACTGGCCCTTTTCCGCGTCCCACCAGACCAGCGCCTTGCGCTCGCTCCACGGCTGGCCGTCGGGGTCGGCCGAGGCCCGGTTGTACAGCACTCGCCGGTTGGCGGGCCAGGCCCAGCCCCATTCGCTGGCGACCCAGTTCTGTTCCTGGCCGGGCTTGCGGCGGGCGGCCTGGTTGACCCCGTCGGCGTAGACGCCGCAGTAGATCCAGCACCCGCTGACCGTGCTGCCGTCGTCCTTGAGCTGGGTATAGGAGGACACCGGCTTGCCGCTTGCGTCCCACCCGTTGACCTCGGCCAGCACCGCGTCGGCCAGCGGCTCCTGGCGCGGGCCGTGCAGCGGGTAGTTCCAGGTCAGGTCCATTACCGGACGGTTCATTTCCGTCCCGGCCTGATCGCTGGCGGCCAGCTTCTCCCGGATCAGGCGGCCCAGGTGGTAGGCGAACCACAGGTCGCTGCGGGCGGCGCCGGCCGGCTCGACGGCCTGGTGGTGCCACTGCAGCATCCGCTGGGTGTTGGTGAAGCTGCCGTCCTTCTCGGTGTGCGCGGCCGCGGGCATGAAGAACACCTCGGTGCCGATGTCGGCGGTGCGCAGCTCACCCGTCTCGATCTCGGGCGAGTCGTACCAGAACGACGCGCTCTCGATCTCGTTGAAATCGCGAACGACCAGCCACTCGAGGTTCGCGAGCGCGCGCCGATGGAGGCCCGCATTGGCCGAGCCGACCGCCGGATTTTCACCGCACACGAAAAATCCTTTGACCTTGCCGTCGAGCATGCCCATGATGCTGCGATAGGTCGAATGATCGCCGCTGATCCGAGGCAGCAGATCGAAGCAGTAATCGTTTTCGGCCGTCGCGCGCTCGCCGAACCACGCTTTCAGCAGGCTGACGAGATACTTGTCGAGATTGCCCCAGAAGCCGGTCTTGGCGCCTTCGGACTCGACGAAGTGCTGGAGGCCGCTATGCGCTTTGGCGTGCGGCATCGGGATATAGCCCGGCAGCAGATCGAACAGCGTTGGAATATCGGTCGAGCCCTGGATCGAGGCGTGTCCGCGCAACGCGAGAATGCCGCCGCCCGGGCGCCCGATGTTTCCGAGCAGCAACTGCACGATGGCGGCCGTCCGGATCATCTGGACGCCGAACGTGTGCTGCGTCCACGCCACCGAATAAGCGATTGCCGACGTCCGGTCGCGGCCGCTGTTTCGGCACAGGGCTTCCGCCACGGCGACGACTTGCCGGGGGTCGATGCCGCAGATGCGCGCCACCGTTTCCGGCGTGTACCGGCTGAAGTGGCGCTTGAGCACTTGATAAACGCAGCGCGGATGCTGGAGGGTCTTGTCGAGGTTCGGCGGTTCGCCGCGGCGCAGCGCGTCCATCACGCCGGTGCGCGAGCTTTCACGCTTTTCGAGGCCCTCCTCGCTCTGGCGCTGCCCTGAGGCGCCATGCAGGTCCATGCCTTCGTACATCCAGCTCGTGAAAACGTAGTTGCGTTTGTCGGCCTGCCAGCCGGAGAAGAAGCCGTCGAGATCCTCGGTATCGCGGAAATCTTCGCGCAGAATGACCGGCGCGTTGGTGTAGTTGACGACGTACTCTTTGAAGGCCCGATCGTTCTCGAGAATGTAGCGCACGATGCCGCCTAAAAAGGCGATATCGGTACCCGGACGGATCGGAACGTGCATCGTCGCCATCGCGCTGGTGCGCGTAAACCGCGGGTCCACGTGAACGAACTCGGCACCGCGCTCGCGCGCCTCCATGACCCATTGAAAGCCAACCGGGTGGTTTTCGGCCATGTTCGACCCCATGATCAAAATGCAGTCGGAGTTCTGCAGATCTTGCTGGAACGTCGTAGCCCCGCCGCGGCCGAACGAGGTTCCCAAACTGGGAACCGTCGAGCTATGTCATATTCGCGCCTGGTTCTCTACCTGCACTATGCCGAGTGCTGTGTAGAGCTTTTTCATCAGGTAGTTTTCTTCGTTATCGAGGGTCGCGCCGCCGAGGCTGGCGATACCGTAGCAGCGATTGAGCGTCTTGCCCTCTTCGTCGGTCTGCTCCCAGGTCTCGCGGCGCGTTCGCAGGACGCGGTCGGCGATCATTTCCATGGCGTCGCCGAGAGAAAGCTCCTCCCACCGCGTCCCGAACGGGCGGCGATATTTGACTTTGTACTCGCGCAGCGGACTTTGCACCATCGTCCGCGTCGCGGACCCTTTCGGACAGAGTCGTCCGCGCGAGATCGGGCTATCGGGGTCGCCTTCGACCTGTATCAGTTCGCCGTTCTTGACGTACAGGTTTTGGCCGCATCCCACCGCGCAAAATGGGCAGACGCTCTTGACGACTTCAGCACCTTCGATACGCGCGCGCCAGCCGGCGGTTTTCGAGGATGCGGCGGCGCTAGCGAATCCGAGCTTGTCGGGGCCTTCGACTTGACGCAGAAGGGGCCAGGAATGCCGAGGCTTTTGAGGAGCCCTCATGCGACCATCATTCCTTGCTGCCGCGCGCCCCAAACGACGCGCCGCCAACATCGAAGCCGCGGCGTCGCAATCACATCCAAGCGTGGCCCGGCTTGGCAGGAGTGACGGCATCCCCCGAGCGCCGCTGCGCCGCTTTTGGGTACGACTCGCCCATGAATGAGACCGGAATCCCGCGCGACGTCGACGTCCCCGAAGGCATGCGCGTGGCGGCATTTGAGGACGAGCCCGACGCGCAAGCGACTGCCATACTGTTGCGCGAGCTGGGCTTTACGGCCCGCGTCGTCGAAAAAGGCGGCAACAGTTACGACGAACGGATGCGCGCGTTTCTCTCCGGCCGCACCGTCGACTTCGAGATTCACGCGTTCCTGCTCAGCGATGCCGACGAGGAGCGCTTCAGACGTGAAGTTCAAGTCCATCACGGCTCGGTGCTCCGGCCTCAGGCACGGCCCTAAATCGAAAAGCTCCGCTAGGACGGATCGTGGCCGGATTTACGGATTTCGACCAACGCCATCTGCCATTGCCCGCCGAGATTGATGCGCGCCAGGTAACCTTCGGGCGTGCGCGCGCAAATCTCGAACCCGGCCCGAACCGCCTCGGCGAGCGAGTGGAAGACCGTAACCCCGTATGCCATGCAACCTCCCGAAGCCTATATACCCAAAAGGCGGCAACGATACGGCCGCTTGGTTTTAAAACCGGGACGCTGACGCATAGCGCGTAAGCGACGAGCCTAATCGGGCGCCAAAACGCCTACGACGCTCGGCCGTCCGAACGCGGCCCGCAACGCCGTCTCACTCGAGGACGAGCCATCGCGCGAAGCCGTTGCGTCGCACTCGATTCACGACCGCGGCGAACGGGAACCTCCCATCATCGAGTTTCGACGGCGGAAGGGAGCTTCTGAAAAACCATATGCGGGCGCCGGTCCGGAAAGAACCCCATAGCGGCGATCATCGCGGCGCCGCTGCCCCCCAGGCGCATCGGCCGTGCGCCTAGGCCTGGCGCTACTGGCAGTGCTGTGGCTGCCCGCGTGCGCGCCGGCCGTGGTGTCGCGCGGCGATGCGTTCGACGGCGGCGTCGTGGCGGCCGGCGGTGACCGCGCGGCAGGCGCGTTGGATTTCGCCGCCAACTGCGCGACGTGTCACGGACCAACCGGTCGCGAAGGCGGCATCGGACCTTCTTTGAAACACGAAAACCAGCGATTGGATTTCTCGGCGCTCGTCTCGTGGATCGAAGATCCTCAACCGCCGATGCCCAAGCTCTATCCGAAGTTCCTCACGCAGCGCCAAGTTCGGGATCTCGCGGCGTACGTTGGATCTCTATAACGTAAACACCTAGAGCGTTCCGCCTAGCGGAACCGAGCGAAACATGGGCGCCACTTTCGTTCCACCCCAAAACGGGGCGACGCCGCCGTAGCCGCTTTGCACGGCGACGTACTGCTTGCCGTCGACGCGATAGCTCATCGGTTGACCGACGAAACCCGAGCGCGCGTCGAAGCTCCAGAGCACTCGTCCGCTGCGCGCGTCGAGCGCGTAGAACTTGCGATCCGGCGTACCGCTGAAGACTAAGCCGCCGCCGGTCGAAAGCGCGCCGTCGGTCCAGGGATACTTCGTCTCCATGCTCCACAACCGGCGTCCGGTTCGCACGTCGAGCGCTTCGAGCGCTCCCCAGTTCTTGGAGCCCGGAACCGGCTCGACCGCAAAGCCTTCGTCGAGGTCGCCCGCGCCCGGATGAAAGACCGGCGGCGGCTTTTCGCCGCTAAGCTTCATGCAGGTACGCATCGCCGGGCCGTAGACCGCGTGGGTCTGCGAATCGTACGTCCACGCCCACCAATTGTTTCCGCCGAAGAAGGCCGGGCACGCGAACACCGTCTGACCGATCTTGGGCTTGAGCGCGGCGTCGACGGTGCCGAGGCGCTTGGCGCGGTCGTATCCGGTCACGGTCGTCGCATAGGTATATTTGGCCATCGTCACCAGATCGCCGTTGGTGCGGTCGATCAAGTAGTACCATCCGTTGCGCGCCGCTTGGTAGAGCAGCTTGCGGGGGCGCCCGCCGATCGTCGCGTCGACCAGCACCGGCGTGGCGGTGGCGTCGTAATCCCACGGATCGTTCGGCGTCTGCTGAAAGTACCAGCGCAGCTTTCCGGTGTCGGCGTCGAGCGCGAGAATGGAATCGGTGTAGAGATTGGCGCCCGGGCGTACGACGGCAAGCCACGGCGACGGATTGCTCGTTCCCCAAAACAACGTGTTCGTTTCGGGATCGTAGCTGCCCGTCATCCAAGGCGCGGCGCCGCCGTGCAAATACGCGCCCGGCGGCCACGTATTGCCGCCGGGCTCTCCTGGCGCGGGCACCGTGTCGAATCTCCAGACTTGACGGCCCGTGCGCGCGTCCAGCGCCTCCAGAAAGCCGCGGGCACCGTATTCCCCGCCGCCTTCGCCGGTAACGATCTTGCCGCGCACCGCTAGCGGCGCGGCGGTGATGGCGTAGCCGATGCCGGGCGGTGCGATGGCGACGTTCCACACGACCTTGCCGGTGGACGCATCGAGGGCGACGACGTGATCGTCGAGCGTTCCGAAATAGACGTCGTTGCCGTACGCGGCGACGCCGCGATTGACCATGTCGCAGCAAACGGTTCGCAACGCGACCTTGGGCAGTTGGTAGTCGTATTCCCACAGCTTCTTGCCGGTGGTCGCATCGAGGGCGTAGACGCGGTCGAGCGGCGTCGTCACGATCATCGTGCTGCCGTTGACGATGGGCGGCGCCTCGTACCCTTCGGGCAACGACACCTCGTGCGTGAACGCGAGGTGCAGACCGGAAACGTTGGTCGTGTTGATTTGACGATACGGAACGTAGGCGCGAGCGTCGTACGTGCGCAGGTACATCAGCCAGCCGTCATCGCGAGCGGCGTCGATCAGCCGGCGGTCGGTGACCGCAGGCCAGCGCGGCGGCCCGGGCGACGCGCACGCGGCGAGGGCGGCGACCAGCAGAGCTGCGAGCGCTTTCATAGACCGAAATATGCCTCGGACTCCATGGCGATCTTGGGCGTCAACCGCGCGCGTCCGGGAACGTGACCGTGCTCTTGGAGCAAGAACGCGAGGATGTCGGCGTAATCGGAAAGACTCAAGCCGCCGGCGTTGCCGGCCGGCATGTGGGCGGTGACGTACGTCCAGACGTAACTGACCGTTTCCCACTGCACGTTGCCGTCGCCGCCGGCCAGCGCGGGTCCGATCTGACCCTCGAGCATGCCGCCGTGACACTCGGCGCACTGCTCGTAATACAGCGTTTGTCCGTGGTGCGCCTGAAGAACGGTATACGACGGGGCGGGCGGGTTTTGCACGGCCCCGGCGGCGCTCGCCTGCGTTACGACGGCCGCGAGGATCGCCGCGATTGCGCCATAGCGAATCCCGAACCGTTGCTCCATGTCCGAGGGTACCCGCGGTCATCGGACGCTACACAGCGTCGCCGGCAGCAGGCACGGTCGCGGAAACGGACAAGAGAGAGCGAGATGCCACGCGATCTCGGGGACCGGCTCCCATTTCTGTGCGCGGCTGCGCTCATTGCCGCCGCCGCCGGAGACCCTTTGGTCGAATCCATCTCGAACGCCGGATGGGTAGGACGGGGCTTCTCCGATAACGATCATTCCAGCGTCCTCCCGGCGCTGATCGCCGGCGTGCTGGTCGCGCTGGTGCTGGTCGGCCGGCGTACGATCTGCCTGCTTCGACGGGCCGGCCGCGGCGAATCGCTCGAGGAAGCAGCGGCGCGGTTCGCGAGCCGCCATCCACTCGAATCGCTGCCGTACGTCTTGAGCCTGCAGTTCGCCGCGCTCTTCACGATGGAAAGCGCCGAGCAGTTGCTCGCGGGCGGACGTTTGCTCGGAGGTACCGCGTGGCTGGGCGGTCCGATTTGGTTTAGCGTGCTGCTGCACGTCGCGCTCGGGATCGCATGCACCCTTCTGCTTGCCGCGTCGATGCGCGCGATCGCACGGACCTGCGCCGACCGCATCAAAGCCGCGCTCGAGTTCTTGCTGGATGCCGTAAGCCCTCGAATCGCGGAATGCTTTACGCGGCGTCACGTCGAGGCGCTCGCCCGGTTGAAGACTCTCGTGCGTTCGCTCCACCGCGGCGAACGTGCGCCGCCGCTCCCGCTCGCGCTGACCGCAGCATAACGCAGCGCTGGGGCGAGCGTCGCCCCGTGGGAGTTTTTCGTGAACGCTGGATTTCGAGCGCGCGCCGCCGTCGCGCTCACCGCCGTTGCCTTGGCGACGACGTGCCCTACGGCGGCCGCCGAGTCGACGACCGGAACGATCGTCGGCGAGGTCACGTCGTCGCGCTCGCCGGTTGCCGGCGCACAGGTTACGGCGGCGGCGCCGTCGGGTACGTACGCGACGGTCAGCGATCGGCGCGGCCGATTCACCCTCCTCGGCGTCACGCCGGACGTCTACGTCGTGCTCGTCCGTGCACGCGGTTTTCGGGACGAACGTCAATCGAATCTCAGCGTCCTTCCCGGCGAAACGCAGTATCTCGCGGTGAACTTGGTGGCGCAGCTCCAGACGATTGCCAGCGTACGCTCCGACGCGGGCGGCTTTGCTACCGGTGCGGCCAGCGACACGTTCACCGTTACCGGCGCGCAAGCGCGAGCGCTCTCGCCGCCCGTTTCCTCTTCCGGCCTAGCGACGTACCTTAGCGGAACCGTCCAGGGGGCGATCGCGTCGGTTCCAGGCGTCGTGCTCGATCAGTTCGCCAACGCGATCTTGTGGGGCGGCAAAGTGTCGGATGCGGTCTTCGACTACGACTCGGTGCCGATTCCGCAGGGCCTCGTGGCCGAGCCCGGCGGCAACATCGTCGGCGCACAAATGCCGACCACCGGCGTTGCCGCCACGACCGTCACGCTGGCCGGGTACACCGCCCAGGGTGCGAACGCGCTCGGCGGCGTCGTCGACGAAATTCCCGCGGTCGGCACGTATCCGGGCAGCGCCACGCTGGAGTCCGGCATCGGTGTGACCGGAGGGCAGTTTCAGGTGAACGCGCTGCAGCTCTTGGGCGCCACGCCGGATCTGCGCTGGCGCTACGCCTTTGCGGTGATGACCTCGAGCCAATACTTTACCTACGGCGACGGGTCGACGTTTTATCCGGCGGAGGCCGCAACCTACGGCTTGGCGTTGCAGAATCGCGGCGAATACTCGCTCGAGTCGAACGTGCACTACCAGCTCGACCCGCACGACGATCTCTCGATTCTAGGCCTCGCCGGCCAAGCCGCGTACGACCAATACGGTTCGCCGTACCAA
The DNA here is from genome assembly GCA_035502675.1 of Candidatus Acidiferrales bacterium. Lineage (GTDB taxonomy): Bacteria > Vulcanimicrobiota > Vulcanimicrobiia > Vulcanimicrobiales > Vulcanimicrobiaceae > DATJUC01. The sequence continues at coordinate 8,165 of DATJUC010000215.1, forward strand.
GGTGAGACGGTCGGCGAATTCGATGGAAGCACGAGCGTGTTTCCGGGCCAAACCAATCCGAACGAGCCGGTGACCTACGCTTCGGGGTTGCGGGGCTCGTACGGCGTGCTCAAGACCCAATGGCTGCACTCGGGCGCGCACTCGCTCTCGCGCGTACAGCTCTATCAATCGCAATACGGCTCGCAAGCCGGCGGACCGTTCTGGGACGAGAACGGCTGGCCGGACGGCGCGATCTCCTTGTCGCAGACGCAAGGCAGCCGCGAAGAGGGGCTGGGCTACGACGGTGAGGACATTCCCGACGGGAGAAACGACCTTCGTTTCGGCGCCGAGTACCGCACCAACACGTCGTTCTTGAGCCAAGTGGTGCCGACCGCCGACGAGTACGTCAGCTCGTATCCGACGCTCATTTCGTATTTGGCATATTTCGGCGACACGTGGCACGCCGCGTCGAATCTCGACTTCACGGCGACCGGACGATGGACCGATACGCACGTCGTACCGAGCTCCGGCTTCATCTACGACGACGGCTCGCTGGATCCGCATGTCTCGGGCGTCTATCGGATGGGTAGCGTCGCCGCACGGATCACCTACGACCACACGACCGCTGCGCCGCTGCCGCTCGAAGCCGATCGCGTCGACTCCACCAACGTGCAGCCCAACGGCAGCCCCGCGCCGTTCGTCCCGCTGTCGCCCGAGATCGCGAACAACGTGACCTACTCGTTGAACGGCGGATCGCGTCTGCGCTTCACCGCGACGGCATTCGACGTCAACGAGAAGAACCTGATCGACGTGTTGCCGTATAACTTTCGCTCGGCGCTGCAGTCCGGACTGGTCCCCAACGGCGTCGGCGTCCCCACCAATGTCGGAGACTTGCGCGCCCGCGGCTTCGACGTGTGGCTCGCGCAAGGCGGGTTTACGCTGGATGCGAATTACGTCCGCGCGTACTCGTCGAGCGCGTCGCAGTTTGCGTACAACGAACTCAACGCTCCGGCCGTCGCTGCCGGCCAGCTCTTTCCGGTGAGTTATCTGCCGAACTTCTCCATGAATCTCTCCTGGGAATGGCACGCTCCGAATCGCAGGCTGCGCGTCACGCCCTCGCTTTCGTTCGAGTCGGGCTACCCGTACGGCAACGGAAAAGACGTGTGGATTTTCGAACCAAAGACGAACGTCCCGGAGGAAGTTCCCAACGACAACTACGTCGACCCGGGCTACAACTACTACTTTCTTCGAAATCCGGCGAAGCCGTACAATGCACTCACCAACCCGTATGTCGGCTCGCTCGGGACGCCTGAAGGGGACACGCCCAACACGCTCCACGCGCCGCCCGAGACCTACGTCAACCTGCACGTCGAAGACGACATCGCGCCGCAGTGGACTGCGGTCCTCGACGTCGTGAACGTATTCGCAAACGTCGCGCCATCGTCGTATCAAGGTAACCCGTATCTGATCGGGCCGCCGGGATATGTCGGCGGCAACGCGCTGTACGCGGCGGCGTACGAGGCCGCCGGCGGCTACGCGCTTCCCTACACGCTCGGAAACGGCGTCCCGACCAACGACGGGCAAACCCAGTCGGTGCCGTGGACGTACGGTCGCGCCGGGTACGTCCCGCAGAACTATCCGATCGGGCGTTCGATCCAGTTACGCCTGCGCTACAAGATCTAACGCAGCGTGCGGAGCCGGTGCTTGACGATGCGGCCGATCAACGCCGACGGCAACGGGCGATCCAGCGGAAAGCGTATCGAGCCTTTTGCCGTTTCGTACGTGACGAGATCCTTCGCGAAGGCCCGGACGGCGGCGGCTCCCGGATAGAATCCGATGTGACGTTTGAATGCCGCGTACCAGACGACCGCGTTGCCATTAACCGAAAAGGCCGGAAGGTTGTATCCAATCGTTTCCTCGGCGCTCGGTGCGGCTTTTTGGATCGTCGCACGCATCTTCCGCAGCACCGTTTGCGTCGCGTCCGGGAACCGCTTCGCATAGTCTTCGAAGTCTTTGGGTGTTACCATATCGTTCCGCCCCAATGTCCGCTCCGCAAAGATGGATCGCTGCCTGCGCCGGCTCCTGCCGGCACGAACCCGCGCGCTCGAAGCCACTCGAGCATCACTCGAGGGTAACCGCGACTGTAGCGTGCCGGGGTTTCGTAGTCGAAGCCGTTGGCCGTTATCTTGAGCGTATGCCCGGCGTCGGGAAACCAGCGAACCGTGAGGTCGCGCATGCCGGCGCGTTCGAAGGCGGTTTTGAGAACGGCGACGTCGTGCTCGACGTCGACCTTGCGGTCGAGTCTCCCGTAAAGCGCGAGCGTCGGCGTTCGAACCTTTGAAAGCGTAGGCAGCGGATCGTAACTCAGGTAGCGCCGCCACCCATCCAAAGCCGGTTCGGTGAAGGCCGTTCGTTCCGGGATGAGGGGAAGGAGCGAGTCCTCAAACCAAGGCGCGCGTTTGGCCTGCACGTAGGCTTCTTTGGCGGCGTTGACCGGCGTGCGACCCTCGAACGCGGCGACGATCGTTTGCCAGGCGGCGATTGCCCGATCGACGTCGGCATCGTTGCGACCGGCGTGCAGCATCGTTTCGCGTACTTCGTAATAGACGTTGCGCTCGACGCTTTCGGCCGGCGCGCTCTGCAGGATCATGAAGGCGATGGGGCGATCGACCGCGACGATCGGTGCCGTCCAGCCTCCGTTGCTGAACGCCCAGACTCCGATGCGGCGAGGATCGACGCGAGCGTCGCTGCGGAAGACATCGTAGAGTGCGTCGGCGTCGCGGGCGCGCGCTTGGGGGCCGTCGGCGAGCCAGCTGCCGGTCGAGGCACCGGTTCCGCGCTGATCGTAGCTGATGACGTCGACGCCGTTGCAGGCGAAATACGGGACGATCCAGCCCATGTCGCGCGTCTCGTTGTCGGCTCCGTGGATCAGGAGAACGGTGGCGCGCGGAGCGTCGCCGGCGTAGAAGAGCGAAACGCCGAGCGGACCTTCGGGGGCTCGAACGACGCGGCGCTCCTCTCGCACCCGGCAGATCGCGGTCACCTGCTTGAATGCCGACAAGGCTCCGGTTGCCCCGGTTTTCGGGTTGAGGTATTGTGCGTAGGCGGCATCCGGCGGCGTGTGCTCGATGCCGACGTAGATCTTCGCACCGGCAGCGTCACGGTAGATACCCGGATCGATCGTCGCGGCGCGAACGCCGGAGATACCGAAGGTCCACATCGTGCCGGCGAGCAGAAGAACGGCTGCGCGCGTCATATCGTTAGAAGTGGACGAGCCCGTGGAGGCCGTCGACGACCATTTGTACGGCGATTGCCGTCACGATGATTCCGACGAGCCGGCCGGCGGCGTCGACGCCGACCCGGCCGAGCAGTTTCGTGATGCTCGACGAGCCGCGCATCGCGACGTACGTGATTGCGAAGACGACGAGCGCGATGCCGATGAAGGCGACGTCGGCCAGGATGCGATGGGTATGAGCGCGGCTCACCAGAGTGACGCCGGCCGTTAGCGCGCCGGGTCCGCTGATGATCGGGATGGCGAGCGGAAAGACCGAGGGGTCGTCGTGGGGTGCCGGCGGCGCTTGCGTACTTTGGCTCGTCGCATTTTCGCTCTTGACGGCGAAGACCATACCGAACCCAACCTTGAGCAGAAGGAGGCCGCCCGCGATCTAGAACGCGGAGAGCGAGACGCCCAATGCGTGCAACAGCGCTTCGCCGGCGTAGCTGAACCCTAGGAGTACGGCGGCGGCCACGACCGTCGCGCGGAGCGCGATGGCTTGTTGCTCGCGGACGGCGCGGCCTCCCACCAGCATCGCAAAAGCTCCGGCGGCTTCGATCGGATTAACCATCGCCAAGAGCGTGACGAAGGCATAGAATGCCTCGTTGACTTGAGCCGCCATCGACCGCCTTTTTCGGTTACCGCCGGGCCAAGACCCTCACCGGCTTGCGATCCGCCGGAAGCGCTCCGGCGGTACGCCCGTCGCTTTCGAGAACCAACGGCTGAAGTAGTGACGGTCGGGTATCCCGACGGTCCGCGCAACCTCGGCGATCGTCGGCCTCGGATTTTTGAGCAACGCCTGCGCGCGTTGCAGGCGCAGCCGGCTTAGATATTGCAGCGGCGTCGTTCCCATAGCGCGCTTAAACTGGCGAATGCACGTGAATGGCGAAATTCCGAGACAAGCCGCAATGTCCGTCAACGTTAACTCTTCGAAGGCGTGGCGTTCGATAAAACGCTTCATGCGCTGCATCCGAAAGGCGGCGTGCTGCGAGGGAGCGCTCCGGCGAAGCGAAGCCTGCGACACGTAGTCGAACACTTCGAAGACGAACGAGTCGAATCGATCGTCGTCTTCGATCGTCAACGAACGCTTGAGGTCCGGGAGCCGCAACCCGGTGATAACCTCGTCGTCGAATATTTGTTGATCCGCGGCATCCAGAGCGCCCGGTAACAAGCTGACGGCGCACACACAGTCGCATTCGGCCGCCGCGTGCTTGCAGCCGTAGTCCCGGCCCCGGCGATCCGGCGATCACCGTCTCGCGATCGATAAAAACGGGTGACTTCTTACCGTGAAACAGCCACCCGCCTGCCATTCGATAGCCGATCGAGTGCATCGCGAAGGTCTTCTCTCCGCCGCACTCAGTCGCGTTGACGAGCGGCTCGTGTCTCCATATCGCGCACAACCGCGACGATCGCAGTGCCGTGTATGGGCCACACCGGGCGTCGCCCGCGCCGGAACTTCGCGTCTGCATGGGAAGCCGCACGCGTGGCTACTTCGGCTCGCCGATACGCGTTCCCGGCTAGGCGCGCGTGTAGTCGCATATCCAGTTGGTTTCCCAGCTCTGCTCTGCGTCGGCCGAGTAGGCTTGCTCGAAGTGCGGCAGGCCATGAAGCAAACGCCACCGATAGCGGACCACGATGGGTCTCCCACGGAAGGTTTCGTTATCGTAGAAGTCGCCGATACCGTCGGCGTTAAAGTGGCCGACTTGCGGCGGCATTGCGAGCCCGGTCTTTTTCGTTCCCCAATATAGCGACCACTGATGTGTGGCGGCACTATAGGTTCGCAGCGTGATGCCTTCGACGTATCCGCGCGGCGGGGGACAGTGTAAGTCACCGACCTCGAGATTGCCGGAGTCGTTCCAGAACGGCGTTACGATCGAGGTGCCGTCGCAATCGTCCCACGTATGGCTGCCGGCGAGGCGATCGCGCAGAACCCTATAGTGCGTGTGCCAGTGTCCCAGCAGGAAGTTGAAGTCGTCGCGACCGTCTCGCGCGGTCGGCGTGACCGGCGAAGCCGGCAAGGCAATGGCGACAGTGCCGAACAGCATTGCGATCAGGGTGATAGCGGTAAGTCTCATGCCACCGCCGTTGTCGGTATCCCAAACCACGCCTTTGGACAAAATTGCCCAGCCGCCGTACCGCGGCGGCGGCCATCGGCAGGAACGGGCGTGCGAGCGGCGGCAAGCCCTCCAGACGTATGCGTTGTTTCGGACGGGCAATCGTTGCTGCGATCTCTACGTTCGCGTTCGCCGGCGCCGGCGGCGGCGTGGCCGTCGACGTTGCCGGCTTGAAGAATCCGAGCGTCGCAGCGCAAGCGATGCCGGAGCTCGCGCACCGCCTGCTCGCCATCGGCGTCCCCGATCCGCAGACGCGCCTCGAGCTGCTGCTCGTCGCCAGACAAGCCGGCGCGGCACGCGCTTTGATGGAAGGCTTCCCTGCCGTAACGGCCGCGAGCGTCGAAAGCGTGCTGAGCAACAAGGGTGCTTTCGGAAGCTGGCAGGACGCATTGCAAACGTTCCAGGGGCGCACGTCGCTGGGCGTCAACGAAGCGATCCGATTTGCGGCCGCCTACGCCCCGGAAACGGCCGGCGCCGCAGCGCTGATCGGCGACGACCAGCGACGTCGGTTCGTCATCCGGCGAGTGAGTATCCCGGCCGAGGGCGTGACGCTTGCCGCCATCGTCGTGCGCCCGCGCGGTGCCGTCCAGCGTTTGCCGGCTGCGCTCGAATTCACGATTTACGCGCAACCCGAGGACGATACCGTGCGCGCAGCATACGCTGCCGCTCGCGGCTATGCCGCCGTGGTCGCGTATACGCGAGGAAAAGCATGGGGTACCGGCCCGATCGTGCCCTACGAGTTCGACGGTCGCGACGCGAACCGCGCGATCTCGTGGATCGCCGCGCAGCCGTGGAGCGACGGCAAGGTTGGCATGTACGGCGGCAGCTACGACGGTTTCACCCAGTGGGCGGCGGCGAAGTTCCATAACCCGGCCCTCAAGACCATTGTGCCGTACGTCGCCAACAACCCCGGCAACGGACTGCCGATGGAAAATAACGTTTTCTTGCTCGTCACTTACGCCTGGATCTACTACGTTACCGACGACAAATACCTCGACGACGCAGCCTACGGGGCCGCCGGTTTGCGCGACCTCAACGAACGCTGGTATCGCAGCGGAAGCGCGTATCGCGCCGTCCCCGCAGTGTTCGGACGCCCGAACCCGTGGCTGGAAAAATGGCTGAATCATCCCGGTTTCGACGCGTACTGGCGGTCGATGGTCCCGTATGCAGCGGATTTTGCCCGCATCGACATCCCGACGCTGACCATCTCGGGATACTACGACGACGGCCAAGGCTCGGCGCTCAACTTTATGAAGGATCACGCGGCCTACGACCCGCAAGCAGCCGACTACCTCGTCATCGGTCCCTACGACCATCTCGGTTCCCAGCACGCGCACAAGGATGCCGCGCTGCGCGGCTATCCGATCGATCCGATCGCTCAGTTCAGCACGCCGAAGCTCACGTTCGATTGGTTCGACTGGATTCTACGCGACGGCCCGCGTCCGGCGATGCTGGCGGATCGCATGAATTTCGAGGTGATGGGCGCAAATCGCTGGCGGCACGCCGGCTCGTTCGCAACGATGAGCTCGCACCGGCAGCGCTACTACCTCGCGCCGCACACGCTCGCATCGCGACCGCCGGCTTCCCCTTCGTATATCGAGGAGACCGTTAACTTTGCGGATCGGAAAACCGTCAATGGCAACGACTACTATCCCGATCCCATTCTCGGCGCGTCGCCCGATCTCTCGCGCGGCCTCGCATTCGAAAGTCCTCCTCTCCGGCACGCTATGGAGATCGACGGTTTCTTTACCGGTCACCTCGTCGCCGCGATCGATAAGCGCGACATGGACGTCCAAGCGGTTCTCTATCAGCGACTGCCGGATGGCCGGTTGATGCACTTGAGCTACTTCATGGGACGCGCGAGCTACGGCGACGACCTCATTACTCGCCGCCTCTTCAACCCGGGCCTTCCCAAGACGATCGTCTTCGATCGCAGCCGTCTCGTCAGCCGCTACCTGGAGAAGGGAAGCCGGCTGCTGTTGACGCTCGACGTGGTGAAGTCTCCGTTTTCGGAGATCAACTACGGCACCGGGGGCGACGTCAGCCGCGAAAACCTCGCCGATGCCAAAGCCCCGCTAACCGTTCGCTGGTCGACGTCCAGCTTTATTACGCTTCCGGTGAGGCCTTGAAACTGGCATCGGGGTCACCCCGTATAACAGGAAGCATGACGATAGGATGGTTTCGGGCTCTCGTTCTTGCCGGCATCGCGCTCGTGCCGCCAATCATGGGAGCCGGCCCAGCGCCGCCGTCGGCGCAAGAGTTTTACGCGCGAGCCGTAGCCCAGATGCGGAATCGCCCCGAGCCGGCCTTTGCGACCTACGATGCGTCGATCAGCGGCTTGAACTGTGCCGTCGCGAAGAGCGGCACCGAGTGTACTCTCGGTAAAAGCACCGTGGAGTCGGAAAGGCCCTTCGCAGTCGACCTTCGCGAAAGCGACGGGCGCGTCACGCTTTCGCGCGACGGGACCTCGTCGGTCTTCGGCGATTCGACGTTCCTCAACGCGACGTGGCCGGGTGTCGATGCGATTATCCGGCACGGCTTTACCGGGATGTCGACCGCACCCCAACCGCCGCTGGATTCGGCGCAGCCGTCGCCGGCGATGCCGGTGATCGCCGTGGTTTCCGCGTTTGCGGTGGCGAACTACGATGTCTCCGACGCCGGTGCGGCGACGTGTGCGAACGGCGACGCCGGCCATGCAGTGCACTTGGTGGCCCGGCACGACCCAATGCGCTATCCCCTAACCGGGGCGACGATCGACTTGCGCACCGGCGATCTATGCGCCGTGCGTTTCAACGCCAAGATCAACGCGGCGGCGGGACTCGTCGGGGCGACGGCCGGGGCGCAGTTGGATCTGGAGGACGTCCGCGGCTATGAAGTCGTGGAAAACGAGCGCTTCGACATCGACTTGCGCGCCGTCGGCATCGCCGTAAAACACCTCGACATCGACGTCGCCTACTCCGATTTCGCCTTTCCGAAGGCGATCGATCCGAAGGTCTTCGTCACGCCGTCCCCGTCGCCGGCGCACTTCTAGGCGTTCGTCTTGACGGGTTTTATGGGCCCGTCCGCACCTGGAAGAGGTACTGGCCGGTGACCGGCTTGCAGTTGCTCGTGGCCGGAGCGTAGGTCGAGCCCTCCGCTGCGACGATTGCCGCGTGGTCGATCGCGGCAAAGCCGCTGGATCGGGCGACCTTCGCGTTGACGACACGTCCGTTCGGCCCGACGGTGACGAGAATCGTGGCGTAGACGTTGGCGTGGTAGTCGGCCTTGGGGATGTCGGGAGCGGCGGCATTGACGACTTTGACGTCGCTGCCGCTGCCGGGACTGCAGTTCGATTGCGCTTCGGCGTTGGGCGCCTGAAGCGCCAAGACCGACGCGGCGAGGATTGCGGTGAGAAGAGCCGGGCCGTTGATTTTCACCTTGGCGAACCTCCGTCGAGAAGATGAAGCCGCGTCTGCGGACACCAAAACTATAAATGTAATATTATCCTAGTACGACGCGGCCGGGTTGTCAACTAGATTCATAGGTGGCAGTGGCCCCGCGGGGAATTGCGATGAACCGTTAATGCAAGGCAAGCGCAAAGCTTTACGCGCTTTCCTCGTAAGGCGCTATGCTTGGTACCTAGGAATCGAGCGGACGCCGGGTGAACCGAGGCACGCTTTGTCACGGGTGCCACGGGGCCTCTTAGGGATCCCACGCATTCTCCTGATCGTCGGCGCCGCGCTTTGCGTGACCGTCGGAACGGTCGTGTCTCCCGCCGCACCGGTCGCCGCGCGAAGCAATCCTACGCCGACTCCCAACGCGCCGATCGTCATCAACCTGCAGGTCATTCCGGCCTCGCGTGCGGCGGCGATCCTACGCAGCATTTACCCCAGTGCCAACATCACGGTCGACTCGCACGCCAACGCGGTGATCGTCGTCGCACCCGGCTATCAAGAAGAGGGAATGCGCACGATCGCGAGCGGCATCGACGTGAAGAACCCGACCGATACGGTCGTCGATACCGTGCAGCTGCGCGTGATCTCGCCCGACGTCGCCGCTCAGCGCCTGGCCGCGGTCTACCCGAGCGCGCGCATTTTGGCGGCACCAAACCGCAACGTTATCATCATGGCGTCGCCGGCGGACATGGCGCAGATCAAAGCCATCATACAGGCGATCGATACCGCGCCGCCGACGCCGTCGCCGAAGCCGCGCTATCCGGTCGAGGCGGTGCGCGTCACCCAGCGCAACGCCAAGACGCTCGCGCGGATCGTGGCCGCGCAGTCGCCTGGGGTCCGGGTCGAGGTTTCCAGCAGCGAGATCTTGCTCTCGGGACCACCCGACGACGTCGACCGCGCCAAGCAGCTGATTTCCGAGCTGGACGTGCCGCAGAGCGGAACGCAGTACACGCAGGTCTATCGCCTCAAGTACGTCGACGCCCAATCGGTCGCCGATCTCTTCACGCGCTCCTTCCCCAACCTGCCGCTGCAAGTCAACTCGGATCTCAATGCGATCACGGTGACGTCGAACCTGACCGTACAACGCCGGATTGCCGACGCGATCAGCCAGCTCGACGTGGCGCCGCCCGGCGCAAACGGAAGCGCCGGCGGGGAAGCGGGGGGCGGAGGCGGGAGCTCCGGCGTCGACGTGGTCGAGCTGCACGCGGCTGTGCCGGGCCCGCAAGGCGGCCAGTCGACCACCGCGACCGACATCGCCAACACCGTGACGCAGGCCTTGCAAAACTCGGCCAGCGATCTGCACATCGTCGTCCCGCCCAATTCGACCGAGCTGGTGCTCACCGGCAGCCCCTACAGCATCAAGCTCGCCAAAGAGCTCATCGAAAAGCTCGACCAGCCGCAAACCATGGTCGCGCTCGATACCGAAGTGCTCGAAGTCGACGAAGGCGTCGTCAAGCAGCTGGGCGTGCAGTTTCCCAACGCGGCCCTTTCAACGACGTTTCAAGAGGTGCCGCCGCTCTATCCGCCCGGCAACACCGTGCCCGGCGCCGGCCAGCAGATCCCCTATCTGAGTCTCTTTCCACTGATCCGTACGCCGATGCAGCTCGAGGCGGTGCTGAACTTTTTGATTCAGACGAACCACGCTCGCATTTTGGAAGATCCGCGAATTACGACGATTTCCGGTCGTACGGCCTCGCTGCGCGCGGGCGAAACCGTCAACATCCTGACGACGACCGGCGGAGGCACCGGTACCGTTGCGACCACGCAAGTGCAGAGCTTCCAGACCGGCGTGACCCTCGACATCACGCCGGTCGTCAACGCCGACAACTACATCACCGTTACGCTGCATCCGTCGGTCAACTCGATCGCCGCCATCAACGCCTCCACCGGCGTGCCGAACATTCAGAGCCGGGACACCACCACGACGGTCGGGCTTCAGGACGGCGAAACCATCGTCGTCGGCGGTTTGATCGAAGAAGACGACGAGCGCACGACTCAAAAAGTGCCGATTCTCGGCGACATCCCGCTGATCGGGCCGATCCTGTTCCAGTACCACAACGTGCAGCACACCCGCAACGAGCTGATCGTGACGGTGACGCCGCACATCTTGCGTCCCGGCGACAGCGGCGCGATCGGCGAGAACCGCCTCGGCATTCCGCGTCCCGAGGGCCTGCCGACGTTGCCGCCGGGCACCGAGCTCCCGCCGCCGCGGCGCCTGCCCGAGGCCGAAGCGACGCCGTCGCAGGAACAGCCGGCGCCGGCGCCCGAGCCGCAGCCGGTCACCGTGCCGACCCCACGCGCGTTGCCCGCACACGTCTCGCCGACGCCGCCGCCGGGCGGAATCGCGTCGACCGCGTCGCCGCATGCCGCCGGAATGCCTCAACCGTCGAACGCGCCGGCGCCGTTGCCGACCGCCTTCTCGCAAACCAATACGTACACGTTTGGCGCTGCGCCGCAGAACAACTATGCCGCTGCCAACGCCGCGCCGCAGATCTTCTACGTACAAGTCACGCCATCGGTCGTGCACAACGGCGACCAAATGACGATCTCGGCGATTACCTCGACCAACGTCGCGAAGCTGAGTTTCGGTCCCAACGCCATCGTCCCGATGGCAAACCTGCAGAGCGTCGGGCCGGGGCAATGGCAAGCGACGTTCAACTTTTCCAGTGCCGGCCTGCCGATCGGTCAGACGAGCGTCTCGCTTACGCTCACCGCGACGACCGGCCTGGGCTCGACCGTTTCGCTGCCGATTCCGATGTCGGTCTTGGGACCGTAGGAGGAAACGATGATTCGCACCGCTTGGATGTCCCTGGCGAGCGTCGCACTTTTTGCCGCGCTGCTGACGGGGTGCATGAAGCTGGGCGACATTCAGGGCAGCGGCAGTCCGCCGCCGGTCACGCCGACGCCATCGGCGTCGCCGACCTTCTCTCCCGCGCCTTGCGGCACGCCCTCGACCAACGCGTCGAACGTGTTCGTCGCAATGGGTCCCGACAATCCGATCACCGCGCCGACTTACGGGCCGATCAGCGGCTACAGTTTGGGAGACATCAACGGCGATTCGTCGCCGAACGCGCAACTCATCAACATGACGTCGTCGCCCTCCGGCCCGCCGATTACGACCGCCGATACGGTGCAGTTCGTCAACGTCGACGCGAGCCAAACCTATCATTCCGCTGCCGGCTTCGCGGGTGACGCATTCCCGTCGACGCCGTATACGTTCCCGTCGCCGCTGGCGTCGCCGACGAGCAGCGTCATTCAGTCGGGAACCCGCTGGTCGACCGGACGGATCGCACCGCAGTCGCTCTCGACGTACGGCACGCTCTGCTTCTCGCAAGTGTTCACGCTCAAAGCCGGCGTCTATTACTTCGGCGATCTCGACTACTACAACTACGGCACTCGCGACGTGCTGATCGTCAGCGGAACGGCGCCGAAAGTTCGCCGCCGCTGACGGCACGGAAGGCAGCAGCCGCAAGGCCATCGAATTCGTCGGGGCCTCACAACGGAACCTTTAATCCGCTTTAATATCGGAGTTCGCGAGTGGACGTTCCCGGACCGCATCCGTTGGAAACTTTTGCGACCGTCGGGCCATCGCCGGCGCGGCGCTTGCCGCCCTATCTGCGGCGCCTCGCTGCACGCTACGGGCCGATGGTTCGCTTTCGGCTGCTAGGCGGTACGTTCTTCCTCGTATCCAACCCGCAGTGGATCGGGCGCATTCTCGTCGCCGATCAGCATCGGTACACGAAAAACCGCTGGACGATGCGAATGAACCTGCTCCTGGGTGAAGGGCTGCTGACGAGCTCGGAGCCGCTGCACCGCAAGATGCGCCGGATCGTCCAGCCGGCCTTTCACTCCGCTCGGATCGCCGGTTATGCGTTGCAGATGCAGCAGGCCACGGAGCGATTCGGGAGCGAGTTGACGCCGGAACCGTTCGACATGCACGCAGCGATGACCGAGCTGACCTTGCGGATCGCTTCGCAGACGCTGTTCGGACGGGACGCGAGCGGCAGCGCCGCTTCGGTCTCGACCTCGCTGCACGGCTTGATGACGATGTTTCCGACGGTTCTCAACCCGCTCGGCGAGCTGCGGTTGCGGTTTCCGCTGCCGTGGACGCGGCGCTTCAACGCCCTGCGCGAAGAGCTCGACGACGTGGTGATGCGGCTGATTGCGGCGCGGCGCGCCGAAGGTGAGGATACCGGCGACGCGCTGAGCATGCTGATGACGTCACACGATGCGGAAACCGGCGAAACGCTCGACGACCGTCAGGTCCGCGACGAAGCCATGACGCTGTTTCTTGCAGGGCACGAAACGACCGCGAACGCGTTGACGTGGACCTGGTATTTGCTTGCCGAGCATCCGGAGGCCGAAGCTCGGGTTCGCGAAGAGCTGTTTGCGGTCGATGCCGATCCCACCACGATGGGCGCCGCCGAGGCCTTCCCTTACACCATGGCCGTACTGCGCGAATCCATGCGGCTGTATCCGCCCGCGTGGCTCATCGGCCGAACCTCGCTGGAAGACGTCGAGGTGGGGCCGTATCACATGCCGGCCGGATCGACGGTGCTGCTCAGTCCGCTGGTCGTCCATCGGCAGCCAGGCGTCTATTCGAAACCCGACGAGTTCGTGCCGGAGCGATGGCTGCAAAACGCCGAGGTCCCGCCGTTCGCCTATTTCCCGTTCGGCGGCGGCTCACGCCGCTGCATCGGCGAGCAGTTTGCGTGGATGGAAATGCTGATCGTGCTCGTCACGCTCGGCCGGAGATTCCGGTTCGTGAGGACCGCCGCCGATCGCGTCAAGCCGCACGCCATCGTGACGCTGCGTCCTTCGGGGCCCGTACCGATGCGCTACGAAATGGCGGCGCGCCCGCGCCGCGACGGCGATCGCCGCGCCTCCGACCGAGACCTCGGAGCGGCCTAGGCGGTCAACGGTGCCGGTTACCGCCTCGCAAACCGGACGAGCAGCACCGACTAGTAGACGAACTCGTCCAGCTCGCCGTTGGGAAACTCCATCTTGGAATACCACAACAGACCGCGAGCGTCGAAGACGAGCCCGTGCAAGTTCGCCGGAGGAGTCGTTGGGAAGTCGCGGATGGTCGAGCCGTCGGTCGTAACGTAACCGATCTTGCCGGCGGTGGCCCACGTATCGTTGGCGCCGCCTTCGACGAACCACACGTTGCCGTCCGGACCGGCGGTAAGATTGAGCGGTCCTGCCGACGCGGTCGGGACCGAAAACTCCCTGAGCGTTCCCGACGGCGTCATGCGCGCGATCCGGTTGGCTTGAAACTCCGTGAACCACAGGTTCTTGTCCGGACCGACGGCGATGCCCCACGGCTCGGCGCCGGCAATCGGCAACCGATGAACCGCGAGCACCTTTCCGGCCGTCGACATCACGACGATCGCGTTGAGTCCACGATCGGTAATCCACATGTTGCGGTCGGGGCCGGCGACGATCTCGTTGGGCATGGTCCCGGCAGGCAGTGCGTAGAGGCTCACTTTGCCCGAATGCGTGATAGCGCCCACACCCGCCACACCCAATCCTTGATCGACGAACCACGTTCGTCCGTCGCTTCCTGCGCTCGTCCAGGTCGGTTGCGGCGACGTGCCTTTCGGCCCTGGAATCGCGAAGGTCGCCACGACGCCGCCGGTCGTGATCCTGCCGATGACTCCGGCTTGCCGTTCGCCGAACCACAAGTTGCCGTCCGAGCCCACGCTGATGCCTGCCGGCTCGGTTTGCAGCAGAGGATACATCGTCACTTTACCGCTGGAATCGATCTTTTCGATCGTACCCGAATACGCGCCGGTCCCCCACACGTTTCCGTCCGGGCCGATGCAGAGATCGAAGATGCCGACGGGCAGCGGAGCGTGGTGCGTAAAGAGCTGCGGAATGACGACGGCGGCAACGGTTTCGGGGGCCGGTGCAAATCGTGCCGTCGCGGGTGCGCTGTTCCGGGCGCTCGCCGACACGAGGGCCGAAGAGAGCGGCGCCCCGTCGTACGCGAGCGTGACCTCGGCAGACGAGCGCGTTACGGTCGTCGCCGAGAGCTTCGTCGCACCCGACCGGTCTCCGTCGCGCAAGGCAATCGGCGTTGCATAGTCTCCGGCAATCCGGTCGCCGTCAGCGTTGCGCGCCTCGATCGACAGCCGCGTCGTCGTCGCCTTTCCGGCCGCAGGAAACGCAACCGCAAACGAAAGTCCGATGCTCGCAATTTTTCCGATCAAGGCGACGCGCAGCGTCTGCGGCGTTCCCGCCACGGCGTCGGCGTACGCGCCGGCAAACGCCAGCAGGTTGCCGCCGGATTTGGGTTGATCGAAGGCGCGAAACTCCAGCGCACGCTTTCCGGCCGGAACCGCGACGCGCAGCGTGCATTGCCGCGATCCGGCGCCGGCATTCGAACACCGCGGCGAAGAGGTCCCGACGTTCGCATCGAGCAGCACGCGCGTTCCGATTCGGATAGCGATCGATTGCGCGCTGGGCGGGACCGTCGTGACGAACGTGAAGGGCGCCGTGCCGGTCGCGCTCGGAACCGTCGGGGCCGTCGCGGCAATGCTGCCCGGCGCGGCGACCGGGAGGGTTTGACTACTGCAGCCGCCGGCGAGTGCGATCGCGACGACGGCGGCACGCGCGCGCATCATCGCGATTTGCGTTCTATTGCGCCGGTAACGACCCTGCGGAAGCCGGTGCCAGAGAGGTGCCAGCGCCGTAACGAAGGCTACACGCACGGTCGACACGACCAGCAACCACCTCGATTCATGTCGGGGGCGTCAGCGGTTCCGACCGCCCGCCGGACTCGTCCGAGCCGCCTTCAAGAGCCGCAGCACCGCTTCGATCGTGCTCCATCGCCGCGTGGTACCGGCGCCGCCGAACGCTCTATCGAGTTGATCTAGGTAGCGAATGGTACGCATATGGCGGCGGTAGAGGCCGAAGGCGAACTTGCCGCGCAGGCCGATGGCGCGTACGAACCATTCTTCCTCGGACGGCAGCGAGTAGGGAATTGTGACGGCACTGCGCGGCGTTGACGAGAAGATTCGCACGAACGGAATGAGATCGGGCTTCGGCGCTCGCGCCTCGAATGGATTCAGGGAGGCAATTTGAATCAGCTCCTGGGCGTCGCACAGAACGATTTCGGTGGTGAACGGCAATCGACGGCGAAGTTCCGCGTCGAACGCGCCGCGTTTGCCCGGCCGGTTGACGACGAACGTCCCGGTAGCGCCGACGTTCACGACGCCGAATGCCTCGAGCTCGCGCGCCAAGAGACTCGGGCGGAACGTGCGATGGCCGCCGACGTTGACGCCCCGAAGAAACGCGACGATGGTTATGGCGGAGCCGCCTCCTTCGCGGCCGCGCCGCGCGCGTCGGGTCCGGATCGTTCCAGTCTAACACGCGCCGGGTTCCGCGGACGGCGCAAAGCTATTGAGGCGCCGCCGGCGAACTGTTTGCCAGGAGGCTGCGATACATGCGTATGCGTCACTTCGTGCTTCTGGCTTTTGCGCTCGTCGCTTGTGCCCCCACGCTGCCGCCGAGCGGAGGATCGAGCCCGCTGGCCGGGACGGCACCGGCGGGCAGGGGTGCCGCGAAAGATACGATCTTCATTACGGTCGCGGGTCAGCCGGGAGCCGTGACGTTCGCCGCTCCGCCGTATAGCGTGTGGGCTTCCTCGCAATCGATTTTCGAGGCAATCCCGCTAGGATTGAACGCTCGCGGGGATCTCTTCGTTGGTGAAGATCAGCCCTCGGGGCTGCTCGAGGAACTCGGACCTCCGTATACCGCGCCGCCGAAGCAAGTCGGCACGCTCTCGTACGCGATCGGTCTCGTCGTCGACAAGCATAACAATGTGTGGGTGGCTGAAAACAACTCCGTTCAAGAGTACTCGCCGCCAAGCTACAAACTCACGAATACCCTGCATCATCCCAACCAGCAGCTCAATTATCCGCAGTCGATCGTTGCGCTTCCGTCCGGACAGCTCGCGGTTGGACGCACGGAAAGCGCGGCCGGCGTGACGGCGGCGCCCGGAGCGGTCGACATCTACACGCAGAAGAGCGCACATCATTTCCTCAAGTCGTCCATCAAGAACATTCCTTATCCTGAAGCACTGGCCGTGGACCATAGCGGCAACCTCGTCGTGGCCGAATGCTCCGCGTGCGTGAGCGCCGGCCAAACGGACAACTTACTCCTCAGCGTGCCGCCGCCGTACAAGAAGGTTACCAGAGTCATTCAAGAGCTCCCGAACGTTTCGCTGGAAGAAATGGCTGTTGCCCCTCAAGGGGATCTCTTCCTGAACGAAAGCGGAACGATCTTCCGGTATTCCGAGCCGTTCACGAGCGGTCACCCTCTGTCGCAGACGTCGTACGTATCTGCACTGAACGTCGATAGCGCCGGCGATCTGATTTACATTTCCGGGTCGTCGGTCTACCTCTTAAACGCTCCGTACCGAGGCAAACCAAGCCTCATTCTCGCCGGGTCGGGGACGCTCGAGCAAATCGCGACGAGCCCTTGACGGCGAGCCGACTCAGCGCCGCCACGGACGCAGGGCGCGATAGGTCGGAATTGCGGTCGGACCGGTGCGGACGACTTCGAGCAGCGAGCGATCCTCGAGCCACGCGACGCTCAACTGAACGGCGCGCTTCGAGAGCCCCGTCCCGCTGGCCAGCGACGCAAGGCTGAGCTGCACGCGGCGTTGGGGCCGCGTGAGCACGTAAAGGTATAAGATATAGGCAGCGGGCCGCCCATCGTGACCGACGAGATCGCGCACCAGCACGTCGACGACGTAACGATCGATCGATGCCTTGGTAACCATTGCTATAGCAATTACGACGGGATTGACACCGTGTCCGCTCCTGAACGACGATTCTCACGTGATTAAAGCGGTAAAGTTTGTAAGCGTGCCCGTGAAGGATCAGGACGCCGCACTCGCGTTCTGGGTCGAGCGCTGCGGTTTCGAAGTCTCGACCGATCAACCCATGGGTGCCGAGATGCGCGGCCAGCGGTGGATCGAGTTGCGAATCGGGGACGCGCCGACCGGCATCGTCCTCTTTACTCCGCCGGGTCACGAAGAGCGTATCGGAACGTTCATGAATATGTCGTTTGTTTGCGACGACGTCGACAAGACTTATAGCGAAATGGCGGCGCGCGGAGTGCACTTCGAAAGCCCGCCACATAAGGAGAAGTGGGGGACCTCGGCAATCTTTACCGATCCCGACGGAAACCGGTTCGTCCTTAGCTCGCGCTAGAAGCGATGGCCGAGCCGGCTATTGAATTCCGACCGCCGACGCGGGCCGACTATCCCCGTTTGGCTGGTTGGTTTCCCGCTCCGCACGCGCAACCGTGGTTCGCGAACGAGCCGGCCGATATCGAAGGGCTGGAAGCGTTGTACGGTCCGATCGTGGACGGGACCGAGCTGACGTTCAGCCATATCGTCGAAATCGGCGGCGTCGCGTGGCGGTACCTGCGGACGTTCCTCAGTGGACACCGGCAAACGGCGGCGGATACTCGACTTCGCCATGAAGCCCGCTAAGCGCGGCGTTGCGCAATTCCAAGGCCATCCAATGCGGTCCGCGGTACGCGGATTTCAATGTGGCCGTCAGAGCCGTTGAAAATCCGAATCGGCCATAGTAGGACGGGTCGCCGAGAACGAAGACGGATTCGTAGCCGCAGTCCGCGCACAACGCCAGACCGGCCCGAATCATGCGATCGCCGAAACCACTTCGCCGGCATGCCGGATCGACGGCAACCGGCGCGAGTGCGACCGCGACCCTCGTTTCGCCGTCCGCGAGGCGAATCTCGATGCGGCTGAAAACAGCGCTTCCGACGATCTCACTGCCGATTTCGGCCACGACCGAGGCGGCGATGAGCCCGCGCTCCCGCAAACGTTCGACGAGCTCGGCCTCGCCGTCACGCCCGAACGCCGCGCGGTGAACGCGGGCGATTGGGCCGGCGTCGCCGGGGCGCTCTTCGCGGACGTTATTTGTCAGACAGAATGATTTCTCCGACATTTCCGGTGTTGAACTCATCAAAGTAGATGTCGCCGTTCGGTGCGCTTACGATCTGCCCCGCTCCGGCATTGCCCGCGCCGTTTCCATGAATGAGTCTGTAGGGGTAGAGCGACACCTTGGTGGTCGTGAAGCGCCCGATATAGTTCGAATTCCGGTCGGTGAACCAGACGGCGCCATCCTTACCGAGCGTGGCCAGCGCCGGGTCCACTACGGTAACGCCCTTCTGCGAACTCAACGGGTACGATGTGACCCCGCCGCTGGTCGTCATTCGGATCATGCCGATTCCGCCGTTATAGCCGTAGATGCACGGCCAGTAGAACGCAGCGTCCTTACCGACGGTGACGCCGAACGCCGTGCATGCCGGCGGCTCGACGGAAAACTGCTTCATGCTCTTGACGGTGTTTTTCACCGAGAATCTGGTGAAATACCCGGTCCTTTGTCCGGCCCACAAGTTCTTGTCGGGCCCGACGATGAGGCTTAAGGAGCCGCCGAGGCCGGGTAGCGGGTACTCCGTGATCTTTCCGTTGGCAGCAATCCGTCCGACTTTCCCGGTGTTGAATTCGTTGAACCAGATGGCGTTGTCCGGCCCGACGACGACGGAATTCGGCCCGGCACTGGCGCTGGGAATCGGAAAATCCTTCTCCGCACCGCTTGGAGTGATGCGCCCGATGCTGTTCGTTCCGTTGTGAGGAAACCAAGCGTCACCCTTATAGAACGCCATAAACGTAAAGCCGTTCACTCCGAACGGATAAAATTGTCCGCCGTTGGAAAGCTTGAACTCGGTAAAGGATCCCGGTTTGGCCTCGAATCCAATCGCGCTGTTCGTGATGTCGGCAAACCACGGCACGCCGGTCGGAGAGACCGCGATTCCCACGAGCTGTCCCGGCGACGTATTCTGCCGGATTTCGACGTGGACCTTATGGGGGGAAACGTTCTCATCGATCGCTACGCCGGCGGTTTGACTCAGAGGCGGAGCGCCATATCCGTGACCGCAGCCCGCCAACAAGCCGAGCGCCGCGAGAGCTGCACCCGCCATTCCGGGGCAGCGACGAATAGCAATCATAACCAGCTCCATTCAAGCTCGTCGCGAGTACCTACCAGCCGGTCATTCTCGGACGTGGTGGGCGTTCCCGGCTTGACAGCCGTGATACCATGGCATCTTATGCGCGACGAATACGATGGGTACTACCGAGATGACCCGCTCGAAGCCCAGCAAGCAGGTGATTTGGCCATCGTTGCGTGCCGCCTGTGCGGCACGTACATGGTTGTGGACGCCGCAGAATCCATGAGCGACTGCGGCACGCGCGAGACTTGGCGCGCGTGGTTCTCGGCGAACTAGGCGGGGCGGCGTTCCATGAAGACCTTGAACTCGCTTTCCCCGACGACGTCGAAACCGAGCCGCCGGTAGAGGCGCAGCGCCGGGTTGATCCTCGCGGCGCTCAGGCGCACGGGCAGTCCTACGCGGCGGGCGTCCGCGATTGTCTGGGAAACCAACTGGCTGCCGATTCCGCGCCGCTGAAAAGCCGGTAGCAAGTAAATCCCGTCGATCGCCAGACAGTCCTGATGATCGCGATTGCGGAGAAAGCGATCGCGTTCGAAGTCGTCGCCGCGCCAGCCGAAGAGTCGCTCGATGATCCAGCGCTGCGTCGTAAAGTACACGCTTTGGACGAACGCGCCGTCGCTCGCGGCCGCGGGACGCAGCGTGACGTTCACTTAGGGTTTGAACCTCACGCCCATATTCAGCTCGCGCCCCGGACCGAAGTGATTGCCTTGTGCGTTGAGCAGGGTGACGTAGTAGCGATCGTTGAGGAGGTTTTGGATGTCGAAGGTGAGGGCTGCCTTCGGCGATATCGCGACGCCGTCCTCGACGTTGAAAGTTGTGTGCGGCGTTTCTTTGCAGTAGCCCGGTGTATCGAGCGGACAAAAGTCCGACGAGAGACCGCTGCCGTAGTAGGCGTCGGCTGAAAACCAGCCGCCGCGGCGGTCGTTGAGAAGAATTCCGCCGGTCACCGTGTAGCGCTGCTCGTGGTCCGCCGGCGTGAATCCGGTGGGCTGGCCGAAACAGGGCGCCAAGAGCTGCGTCTCGCAGCCCGCGTTGAGCGAGATGACGTGTGCGAACGTCACGTAGGCGCGGCTGTTGAGCGTCAGCGGCTGGACGAAGTTCAGCGCCTCCTGAGACAAGCGGCCGAGCACGTAGTTGATGTCCTGATGCAGCAACGTCACGCCGACTTGGGTATCGTCGATCAGGTCGTTGGCGTTCTTCTGCCAGACGCGAAAGCCGAGGTCGCCCGATCCCACGGGAATGTGTCCGCCGAGCTCGAGTTGCGTGTCGCGCTCGGGCTTGAGATCGAACTGCGCCTCGTTTCGCTGCAACGGCAGGTTCAGCAGATAGGCTGCATCGGGGCTGACGTTCTCGAACGAGAACGGCTCGAAAAAGCGGCCGACGTAGCCGTAGACGCTGGCCCGCTTGCCGAAAAAGCGCGTGAGCTTGAGGCGCGGGCTAAACGCTCCGAAGCCCTGGTCGAAATCGATCGACTTGATCGTGAAAAAGTCGTATCGAAGCCCGTAATCGGCTTGCCAGAGCGGGCTCATGCGCCAACTGTCCTGAACGTACGACTGATAGGTGGTGCCGAGGTTGGGCGTATCGTCGACGACCGTGGCGGGCGCGTTCGGCGTGCTCGGTGTAAGAATCGGCGCGAGATAATTGTTCGGCTGCAGCGCGATCGCATAATACTTCAGAATGCGGCTGAGGTCGTACGAGCCGCCGGCCCCGACGGTATGATTCCCGAACGTTTGCGTGTATTCGCCTTGCATGATGTAGTCGAGCTCGGTACGCGTGTCGTCGAGCGAGACGCCGCACATCGTCGGGAAGGCCGTCGGGTTGGCGGGAGCGACCGTGAAAGCATCGGCGCAATCGGTGGACGCGCCGCCATTGCCGAAGGGGGGCGGCGTGAGATTGAGCGCTTCGCCGTACGTCCAGTCGTTGACGGAGTCGCCGAAATCCTGAATTCGCGAGGCATTATAGGCAGGCCCGAACGTTATGAGTCCGGTGTTGCCGAGGGCGTGGCGGAATTGAACGGCCAGAAACGTGTCCGACTGCGTTTCGTTGTCGTCGGTGTCGCCGGGCTCGCCGTACGCGATGTCGTTGGGAATCTGAAACGTATCGTGGGT
>DATJUC010000216.1:0-4939 GCA_035502675.1 Candidatus Acidiferrales bacterium
CGTGTTCATCCATCATTACGGCAGTCAGTCGTTTGCGGCCAACAACGTCGACTACGCGGCGACGATGTCGGAAAACTGGAGCAAGTTCGCGCAGAAGTGGGGCTACCCGGCAGCCTATCCCGTCAACGGATACCAGCCTCGCGTGGCGATCGCTCGAGGATTCGACCGGCAGCGGCATTATTTCGCGCTCCCGCAGCCGCCGCACGAGCCGGAGACGGCGATCGAAGCGAGCGTCGACGCCGAGGTCGTGCTGATGGCGACGGTGCGCAACGAAGAGGAATGGGCGCCGGTCGCGGAGTTCGTCAGACGCTTCGCGCGCGCGCTGGCACGCGGCGACGGCGTCGGATTGGCGATCGCGGCGTTCGGCGAGCCGGCCGCCGAGCTGCTGGGAGCGCGCATCGAGCGGCTATTGGCGCGGTTGGGTCTCGACGGCGACCGCGTCGCCGACATCGAAGTCAGCGACGAGGACGACGAAGCGGCCTGGCGCGAGCGCTTCGCGGGCGTCCGAACGCTGGACGTCGCGGCGCTGGAGGATCGTAGTCCGAGCGCCCTGCGCCGCCTGAAGCGCAGCGTGAGCGCGTGAGAACGCACGCCCGATTCGGCCAATACGCGCCGTCGATCGACGCGCAGCGATTTCTCCGGATCGTTTCGGCGGAGAACCTGGTGGCGGGGCGCCTGGAGACGGGCTACTCGGTTCGCATCGACGATTACGCGCTGCTCGACCTCACGTTTGCGAGCGACGGCGAAGTCGCCTGGATTCCGTTCGTGGTGGTTCAAGGCGTGATGCTTTTCATGCGCCAAGCGAGCCCGTTGGTTTGGCCGCGCTGGCTGCCGAACCTCAGCGCCGGCGTGCTGCAGGCGATCGAAGATTTGGTCGAGCCCTGGCTGCGGTCGCTGGCCGTGGGTCGCTTCGTCGGCGGCGAGATCGTGCGCTATTTCGGCCACGATGCGCCCGCCCGGGCGCGCTTCGAGCGCGCGCGCGCGGCCGGGTTTCTCGGCGCGGCGCCGATCGACGACGTGCTCGACGGCATCGCGCCCTACGTGTACGCGCTGCGTTTCTCGCACGAGGCGCGCGTCGCCGTCGGCGATCCTCGCGGCGCCAACGGCGCCGCGATGCTGGCGCGGGTGGCGCGCGTCGACGCGGATCTCGGCGATGCCTCGATGATGGAAGATGCGACGGCATGGTTCGGGCTGGACGTCTTCCGGCGGCTCGGCAGCGGGCCGTACGACGTCGCGGTGGGGGAACGCCAACGGATTCCGGAGGCCTCGACGATCGTGGCGGTCGACGGCGTTCGCGAGGGCGAGCGGGCCGTACCGGTCGCGCGGCCGGTACCGGTTTCGATCATGGTTTCCTTCGATCTCGACGACGGCGCCAAAACCCGCGAGTTCTCGGTGCGCGCACCGGTTGTGAAGGTGCGCGCCGACACCCTGCCCGCGATGCGCGTCGTGGGCGGTTCGTCGGGGCGCATCGGTATCGTCCTGCGGGACGACTACGCCGGCACCCCCGACGCCGACAGCGACGCGGCGACGGCACTGGCGCAGCGCTTGAACGAGCAAGGCTTCGCGGCGACGCTGGTCGGAGCCAGTCACGTGCGCGCGCCGGACTTCGACCTGTTGCACGTCTTCGGCACCGAGTGCGCCAAGGCGCTGCGCGCGTCGTTCGAGCGCTGCGATCCGGGCCGAGTGCCGATCGTGCTGAGCGCCTATCTCGACGATCCCAAGGACGAGGCGGCGTGGGGCAGCGCCGTTCATCGCGAGGCCATCTCCAACTCGATCGACGAGGTAGTGCGCGCGCAGTACGCGCGCGCCGTCGGGAACCGGCAACTGGTCGCGCCGCACGCGCCGGCGATCGGAGCGTCGATCTCGGGCGAGGCTGAGGTGCACGCACTGATCGCTGCGGCCCGCGCCGCGATCGTAGCCTCGCCCGACGAGGAACGCCGGTTGCGCGAACGCGGCTTCGCCGGGACGACGCGGATCGCGCCGGCATTATTAGAAAATCACGCCGAGCCTTCGCCGGCGATCGCGGAGCTCGCGGGCGGGCGCGAGTTCGTCCTCGTGCACGCCCCGATGGACCCTCGCTGCAATCAGTATTTGGTCGCTCAGGCGTGCGCCGCGCTCGGATACCCGCTGGTGCTTTTGGGAACGGTTACCAACACGGAGTACTACACCGAGGTGCTGGCGCGGCTCGGCGACGGCGGCTGCTGGCTTCCCGCCAAGACGCTCTCGCCGGCCGACCTGAGCGGACTCTACCGGCGGGCGCGCGTCTTTGCCGACGTTTCGTGGAACGCGCGCGGCTTGTACCGCCTGGCGCGCGCGGCGGCGGGCGGTTCGGCGCTGGTAGCCTCCGCAGCCGGGTACGCCCGCGGCGTGTGGCCGGGACTCGCCCAGATCGCCGATCCGGCATCCGGGGAGAGCGTGGCCGGCGGGATCAAAGCGGCCTGGGAGCGTGCCGGCGAGCTCGGCCCCGCGACGGCACAGCGAACCGCCGAACAGTACGCTCCCTTTCCGATGCTGGTGGCCACCCTGGCCGCCTATCAGCACGCTGCGACGGTCTAAACTGCCTTTAGAGGAAAGCCGAAACACTATAGGAGCGGAGATAAGGAGAAGGTTGTCACATGGATGTTTCGGCGACCGGCCCGGCCGTGGCCGCTGCCGCAGTACAGGTAAGCGCTGACGCAGTGCCCGAGTCGGCCGACGTCGCGCGCGTTTCCGAGAGCGCTCCGGCCGGCGCTCCACCCGCCGCGGTCGTTCCTCCCACCCAGACCAGTCCGGCTCCGGTTCCCGGCGGGGCGCCCCAAACGCTGGCGCCCGCGGTCGCAAAACTCTTCGCGCCTCCCGCCCCGCCCGATCCGATCAGCTTGGACGTGTCGTATCGCGTTCAGAGCGATCCGAACGTGATCGTGACGGTCTTCACCGACCCGAAGACCGGTGAGGAAGTCGCCCAGTTCCCGCCCGAAATCTTGGTGCACCTCTCGCAGTTCTTCGATCAGCCGACGGGCGTTACGCTCGACCGGAACGCGTAAGGAGCGCCATGTCGACGACCAACGGTGTGGCCGGGACGAACGTTCCGCCGATTACCTTTCCCGGCGTCGTTTCCGGAATCGACTACAACTCGATCATCAACGAAATGACGTCGCTCTCGATGCAGCCGACGGTCGCGCTCAACGCGTCGGTCGCAACGCTCAACAACGCCAACGTCGAGCTGGTCAAGATCAATAACCTTCTCCAATCGGTTCAAAACGCGCTCGGCAACCTCTCCAATCCGAACCTTTTCGACACCTACGACGGAACGTCGACCGACTCGGCGGCGCTGACCGCGACCGGCACGCCCGGCACGGCCGCGGTTCCGGGCTCGTACACGATTTCGAAAGTCCAGACGGCCACCTCGACCAGCGTGGTCAGCAGCGCGACGGCCGGTCACAGCATCACCGACGTCTTGACGTCGGGCCCGTACTCGGGGCAAGCGTCGAACACCGTGCCGCTGGTCGACTCCTACGCCTCGGTCACGCCGACCAACGGCAGCGGATCGCTCGGACAGATCACCATCGACGGCGTCGCGATCTCCTACAACGTCGACACGCAGTCGCTCAACCAGATTCTCAACGCCATCAACTCGGCGGTGCAAACGGTCGACCCCGGGTTCTCGGCAACCCTGGTCGGCGGCACCGTCCAGTTTACCTCGACCGATGCGCCGATTTCGCTCGGAAGCCCGTCGGACAGCGGGAACCTTCTCGACGTGCTCAAGCTCAGCAACTCGCAGCTCAACAACACGGCCAACAGCGGGTCGATCGTCGGCAGCGGAGACGTCGGCGGGATCAACGAGGACACGACGTTTTCGGACGGAACCGCGGCCGGTTACAAGACGCCGGTCACCGCCGGCTACTTCACGATCAACGGCGTCAAGATTACGGTTTCGAGCGGCAACAACACCTCCGACATTCTGAACGCGATCAATAACAGCAATGCCGGCGTGGTCGCAACCTACGATCAAAACGGTCAGATTACGCTGACGGCGACGCAGACCGGTCCGCAAGGGATCGTTTTGGGCGCGTCCGGCGACACCAGCAACTTCCTGGCCGCCGCCGGCTTGACGGCCGCAACCGGAGCGGCGACGTCGATCGGCTCGCAAGCCGAGGTGGACGTTCAGACGGCCAGCGGTGCGACCCAGAAATACTACTCGAACAGCAATAGCGTGACGTCCGCCATCCCCGGGATCACGCTCAACCTCCAGAGCAGCACGACGACGCCGTTCGTCGTGACGGTGTCGCAGGATACCTCGCAGCTCGTCAGCGCGCTGCAGAGCTTCGTTACGGCGTACAACGCGGCCGTTTCGGAAATCAACGCCGCGACCGCTCCGCCGGTAGTGACGGCCGCGGCGGCCGGTTCGGGCGGATCGGCCCAGTCGTTCGGCGGCGGCGTGCTGTTCGGGAACTCGGACGCGCAGACGATCGTCCAGCAGCTGGAGACCCTCACCTCGGGATTCTTGGGAAGCGGGGCGGCCTACAACTCGCTTTCGCAGATCGGGCTGTCGCTGAGCGACACGTTCAGCACCTTGACGACCGGGAACAACAGCGACTCGCAGGGCAACACCGGCGGACAGGCCGCCGACGGCACGCAGTCGGGCGCGACCGTGCAGCAGACGACGTACGAGGGCACCGACGGTACGCTGCAGCCCCTCAACGTGCAACAGTTCCTGTCGGCGCTGCAATCGAATCCGACCGCCGTTTCGAACTTGATCAACGGCGCGAGCGGTTTGACGACGCAGCTGGGAAGTTACCTCACCAGCGTCACCGGCACGCCGACGCTGCTCAACTCGGGTTTGGTGGGGACGATCCCAAACGTATCGATCATTCAGAACTTCGAAAATACCAACACCGATGCGATCTCGAACTACCAACAGCAGATCCAGCAGATCACCGATACCGCCAACACCCAGGCG
>DATJUC010000217.1:0-7710 GCA_035502675.1 Candidatus Acidiferrales bacterium
CCATTCCGGGCTACTGCCCGCCTCCCGTCGTCAAGAACGCGTAGCGGCCGCCCAAGACGCCGCACGTACCGAGCGCCAGCGTTCGCCCGCCGACGTGCAGGCGCCCACCGAGCGCACCTGTTGAAGGTATCGGCACGATCGCGCCCGCGGCCAGTGCGGCGGCCTCGCCGGCCGAGATCGAGCCCAGCCCCAGGGCGGCGCGGACGCGCAGCCGCACGGCGGCGAGCGCGTCGAGGTCGAGTCCGGCCGCCGGCTCCGGCTCGGCCTCGCGGGAAAGTGCGATTCCGATCCGCGCGCTCAACGCGCCTTGGACGACGAGTTCGAAATAGGTGGCAAAACCGGCGATGCCGGAAAGCCGCTCGGGTGCGCGCCGGTCGCCGGTCCCGCAGATCGCCCCGATGCTGGGCGCCAGCGCCGCCACGGCGCGCTCCACGACCTCGCGCTCGATCTCGGACAGCTGAGCGAGTGCGCGCGTCGGCATCGTGCGCTCGCCGAACGCGGCCGCTGCCAGCGCCGACGCGTCCGCGAAGCCGAGTACGATCGCGGCATCGGCTCGATCGCCGCGCACGCGGAAAGCAACGGCGTCCGCGCCGATCGCCGACCACGCGTCGTTCGACGGAACGACCGGTTCGAGCAGGCTGACCGTGAGCGCCGAACCCAACAAGGCGCCGAGCGATTCGCGAACGCCGTTGGCGACCAGACACGCCGCCGAGAGCGGCAGTAACGATCGCCGCTCGAAGCGTGCGGCGCGAACGCGTCCGCCGTATCCGGCAGGCTCGAACGACAGCCACTTCACTTCAGAAGGTCCATCGCCGTCTTGGCAGTGCGGCCTTTGGCGCCGTGCGCCGCCTGCAGCGCGTCGAAGGCGAGATATGCCTCCTTCAGTTTGGCGACGCTTTCGTCGACGTCGATCCGGCTGCGCTGCCGCCGATGCGGCTGCAAGGCCGTAAACGTTCCGTCGCCCGGAAGACCCACGTGCGCGGCGACGCCGTTCGGCGCGCTCCCTTCCGACCCCAGTCCCACCAGCCGCGTTCCGGCCGGAAAACGGGCCAACGCGATGCGGCCGGCGACGACGCGGTGCACGCTCGCGAGGCCGGTTCGGGGATCGATCGCGCGGCGATCGTAGACCAGCGAACCGTCACGCTCGACCCGCACGTTCGCCGCCCTTCCCAGCGCGGCGTCGACCGGATCGACGTGCAGCTCGGTCAACGGCGCATCCGGATTGCTGCGACCCAGCACCGCCTTCCCGCTTTCCGCAACGAGCCGGCCGGCTTCGAGCCGAAACGCACCGTCGCGGTCGTACGCCGTCGAACCGTCGTCGCCGCGAACGATGAAGTATTCGTTCTCGGAGGGCACGGTGGCGAGCGGATCGAGCGTGAACTCCGAGCTCGGCGACGCCAGCGCGACGTCGTCGTTGGCGGGAACGGCACCCGGCGTGTAGGCGCGGCGCAGGTCGGCGGCGCGTTCGGCGATGCGGTCGAGCGCCGCACCCAGCGCCGGGCTCAAGAACATGCCGTGACCTCGATCCCGCGGGCGGCCAGCGCGAAGCGCGCCTCGGTCAGCGCCCGCGCGACGGCGCCTCGCAATCGCGCCGGGCAGAGCGCCACCACGCGCACGCCGGTTCGCGTCGTTTGCAGCGTGAGATACGCTCGCGCGCCGGTTGCGTCGATCGCGATCGCGACGCGTTTGGGCGTCTGCGGCTTGGCGGCGAGCGCGCGTTCGATTCGCGTTGCCAAGGCGCTAGGCCGCGTGCGGCGCTCGGCCGGCGGCGTTACCGGCGCGCCGGCGCGCGGGTCGCGGCCGAGAGCCGCGGGTTTAACGAAAAAGCCGGGCGCGAGCGTGAGTCTGGTCGTGCGCGCCGCCGGCGCCGAACGATGCGGTTGGGGGCGGCGCGCCGGCAGCCGGCGCGGAACCGCCGAAACGCCGTCCGGCTGCGAATGGCACACGTGCAAGGCGGAGTACCAGGCTTGCGAGAGAGCGCGGCGATCGATCGCGGCGAGTGGCGCGGCGATGATGCCGGCGGAAAGCGGCTGCGTCGTCATGGAACGATCCTGCGCCGGCGGCGTGACGTCGCGATAACGCCGCGGTGACGGAAGGGTTACGGCGAGCGGCCGCTCCCGTTATCGAACCACCGGGTCGGATCGAGGTAGACGGCGTCGTCGGCCAGATCGAAGGTGCAGACGAAGTTGCGCAGCGTCGCAAAGCCGATGTTCCCGGCGTCGTTGCGATCGGCGAAGGCGCCGGCATCCGCCAGCATCACGTCGGTGTAGCGGTTGAACAGGCGAAACGGTCCGATCCGCAGCTCGCCGATCATGGCCGGCACCGCCGCGCTCGATCCGCCCACGCCGCTGTTGGGTGCGAACACGTTGCGCCGGTTCTGATAGGTAATGACGCCGGGGTGCGCGCTGACGAAGTGATGGAAGATCAGCAGCTCGTTGCTGTTTCCGGTATCGAGCAAGAAGCGCCCATCGACGCCGTCGACGCTGGCGATCGCCTCGGGAAGCTCGCGGTCGGTGTCGACCGGAACCGCGGCGCCTTTGGGTTTGAGCGTACCGGGGCGCGCAATCTCGAGCGTCCGTGCTTCCGGGTCGATCCGCGCTTCGGCGGCCGCGAACAGCGGATATCCGAGCACGCCGTCGACGGTTGCGCCGTCGTAGGTCACGGAGCGCAGATCGACCACCGAGGCGACGTGCACCGGAAGGTAGGCGCCGCCGATCGAAATCCCGTCGAGCGCGGCCACGCCTTGGCCCGACGTCCGCGCCGCACCCCGCACTTCGAGCATACCTTGGGGCTGCAGTCCCAACCGCGCCGCGGCGCCGGGATCCAAGAAGATCCCCTGCGCGCCGGTGTCGATCAGCATCAGCAGCGGCTTGCCGTCGGCGGTCGCCCGGACGAAGATGTGATCGTTGTCGGTCAGCAGCGGCACGGTTACGGCCGCGCCGGTTTGAATCACCGTCGGCTGGAGCGGCGCGAACACGGCCGGATCGATCGGCTGGTCGACGCGCACCTCGGTGGCGTGCGACGCGATGTCGAAGGCACGATCGCCGCTGGAGTCGACCTCCGTAAACGGAACGAGCGCCCCGTCGACGACCCGGTAATCCGAATACACCGCCGTCGCGACGGCATCGCCGTCTTGATACGATTTTTCGTCGACCAGCCACGTGTTGGCGTCGAGACCGATCGCATACGGTTCGCCGCCGGGCGGAGCGACGCGCACCATCCAGACGCTGCGGCCGTCGGGCAGCCGCGACGCTCCTAAGAGCGCGTCGCTCTCGGGGTGCTTTGCGAAGTCGCCGGAATCGATGAAATCTTCGGTTCGCTGGCGGCGCTCGACCAATCCGCGCAGCACGCGCACGTCGCCGTTGTCGTTCTGAACGTATTCGACGCCGCCGGCGCGCAGCGTGCGCTGCGTTCGAATGCCGAGAACTTCGTCGTCGCGGTCGGCCTGCGGCGCGTGCCACGTTTCGAAGGTCCCGTGCAAACCCAAACCTTCGAGGACGCCCTTCGTGGAGAGCGTTTGCGGCAGGCGAACGTGCAGCGCAGCAACGGCGTTGCGATACGCGGCGAGGACGTCGGAGAGCGCTGGGGCGGACGGGGGCGGGGTCGCGGCAACGGTTACCGTTACCGCAAGACATGCGAGCGCCGCGCTAACGCGGCGTTTGCATGCGGTACTTGTCGTAACTGGCCAGAACGTTTTGAACGTAGTTTTGGGTCTCCGCGTACGGTGGGACGCCGCCGTACTTCTCTACGGCACCCGGTCCCGCATTGTACGCGGCCACCGCCAGCGGAACGTTTCCGCCGAACCGGTCGAGCAGGCCGCGGATGTAGCGCGTACCGCCCCACACGTTCTGCGCCGGATCGTACGCGTCGGTGACGCCCAAGCCGGCCGCCGTTTCGGGCATGAGCTGCATGAGGCCCTGGGCGCCCGCGCTCGAGGTCGCTTGCGAATCGAAGCCGGACTCGTTGGCGACGATGGCCTTCACCAGGGCGGGATCGACGTTCCACGCCGCCGAGTTGCTGTCGATCAGGCGATCGATCTCGGCCGGCGCCGCCGGCGCGGACGAGATCGGCGCGGGCTGGTCGAGCGCGGCTTGGACCATCGCTCCAAACGGTTGGCCGGTCGCCGGACCGGCATCGGGCACGCCGGTTCCGGTGATCTGCGCGATGCGCTGCGAAACGGCCGCAAGGTCGCTAGTAATATCCATCGGACTCCCTCAAAGTATCGGCAAGGCGGTAGAGCGAGGCCAGCGTTTCGTCGCGGCCCGCCGGTCGAGCGTCCTGACGGAGAAAGGCTTCTAAGCCCGGCAAGGCAGCGATTGCGGCGACCGCGGCCGGTTCGGCCGGCGCAATCCCCAAGGCGCGCGCGTCGGCCGTGGCCTCGAGGAGCGACAGCGCCCCGCGCACGGCGGCGGCCGCGGCAGCATGCTCGGGGTCGACCACGTGAGGCATCGTTCGGCTGGCGCTCGCGCCGACGTCGATCGCCGGAAAGCGCCCCGACGCGGCCACCCGCGGCGAAAGCGCGAGATGGCCGTCCAGCAACGACCGCGCCGCATCGCTGACCGGGTCGCGATCGTCGCCGTCGTCGAGCACCGTCGCGACCAGCGTGATCGATCCGGCGCCGCGCAGGGCTCCGGCAACTTCGGTCAGACGCGCCATTTCGGCGAAGACGGACGGCGGATAACCCGCACGTCCCGTGCTCTCGCCGAGCGCGATACCGAGCTCGCGCAACGCTTGTGCAGTCCGTGCCAGACTGTCCAGCACCCACACGACCGAGAGGCCGCGCCGTCGCAGCGCGCAGGCCTGCGCGGCCGAAACGAAGGCCGCACGTACGCGTTCGGCCGCGGACCGATCGCTGGTGGCGACGACGAGCGTCGTCCGCGCGTCGACCGACGCGAGCCAGCGTTCCGCTTCGCGACCGCGTTCGCCGACCAGCCCGACGACGACCGCATCCGCGCGGCAGCCGGCGACGATCGATTCGAGCAGCGTGCTCTTCCCCGTTCCGGGCGCGCCGAAAATGCCGACCCGCGCGCCCCGTCCGATGGTCAGCAGTCCGTCGATGCAGCGCACGCCCGTCCAGAACGGTGTATCGATCGCGCGGCGTTCGCGCGGATCGGGCGCCGCCGTCGCGAGGGCAACGGATTTTCCGGTCGGTACCGGAGCGCCGTCGAGCGCCGCACCGGCGGCGTCGATTGCCCGGCCGAGCAGCGCCGATCCGAGGACTAGGTGCAATGCGGCCGGATCGGCGCACACCGGCATCCCCGGCGCGATTCCGTTTGGCGCGCGGTGCGGGGCGATCGAAACGCGGCCTCCCTCGGCCGCGCAGACCGTTCCATTGATGACCGCACCGCCGGCGCCGATCCTGACGCCGTCGCCGATGCGGCCCGCCGGAAGCCGCGCGTACACGATGCCCCCGCCGACCGCCTCGACGAATCCGCGTGCGATCATCCGTGCAGCACGCGTTCCAATCGAGCGCCGAGCGTGGCGTCGATCGTTCCGTCGCGAACGTCGATCTCGACGTCGCCGCGCCGCAGCGCCGGATCGGCGGCAACGCAGAGATCGAGTTCCCGCAGCGCCGCAACTTCTTCGGGATGAACGCGCACGCGCACCGGCTCCTCGAGCCGGTACCGCTCGCGAGCGGCCGCGACGATAGCCCGCACGTCGGCCGGGGCGAGCTCGAGCTCCCGGGCGATCACCGATGCGGCGACGTCGCGCAGCAGCGTTTCGACGGCCGTTTCGAGTGCGTCGTCGAGCGCCGCGCGAAAGCGGCGAGCGGCGCTCAGCGCGTCGTCGAGATCGCCCGAGACGTCCGCGATCTCGATCGTCGCGGCGAAATCGGGAGCGCCGGCGTCCACGGTCTCGGGGCGGGGTTGCGGCCGGACGAACTGCGTCAACGGAACGAATTCAGGCATGCCGGCGTAAGAACTCCTGTGCGTCGGCGAGGAACGGGGTTTGCGGACGCTGCATGCGCGCCACGATCGCTTGCCGCTCGTGCGCCGGATAGAGATCCAGGACGGCAGCGGCGGTCGCGGCCGGGAGCGCGCTGATGACGGCGGCCGCGGCGTAGGGCGGTTCGTGCGACAACGCGTTGCGAACGCGCTGCGGTTCCAGCCCCGAAACGTCCTTAGCGGTGCGAGCGATCGCCGCGCGCTCCAGCAGCGGACGAGCGGCCGCAATCGTCGCCGGAACGGCGGTGCGAGCGGTCACGACCAGCGCGACGCCGAGTGCGACCGCCGGCAACAGCGGCACGATCGCGCCGTAAAGCAGCCACCACACGTCTTTTCGCGGCACCGCCGCCCGGTGGAAGTCGACCGCGGTCACCGCGAGCGTGTCGCCGCGTCGCGCATCGTAACCGACGGTCGCAGCGGCCACTTCGCGGACCTCGGCAACGCGCACGGCGGCGGCGGAGTCGACCAGCACGGCGGTCGAAACGCGGCGAATCTCGCCCGGTTCCGTCTCCGAGACGAACTCGCGAGTATCGCTGCCGCGGTCGTCGTTTTGTTCGTCGCGCCGATAGCGCTTGGCGCCGTCGTCGTAACGCTCGCTGCGCGCGGCACGCACGATCGGCTCCAATCCGGCCGGCGTGCGGCGAACGTCTCGCTGCGCGACGCGATCGCCGCGATATTCGACGCGCACGCGCACGATCGAGGTGCCTTCGCCGTACGCCGCATCGAGTGCGCCCTGCAGGGAGCGCTGCAGCGCGTTCGCATCGCCGGGCCGCTGGCGGTCGCCCAGCGCCGCGCCGGTGTCGTCGAGAATCGTCACGTTGGAGGGCGCCAATCCGGGGACGGCCCCAGCCACGAACGCCCGAATCCCGGCCACGGTTGCGTCGGGTAACGGCGCGCCGCCGCGCGTGCGAAGCCGTACGCTCGCACTCGCTTCACGCGACGACTCGTCGGCGAACTCCGCCGGTTTGGCCGGCGCTACGAGCACGCGCGCGTCGTCGACGCCGTCGATGCCGCGCAGGCCGGCTTCGATGTCGCCGGCCAAGCCGGCGCGCGTCTGCGCGTCGATAACGGCCTGCGGGGTCAGCGCTCCGACGCCGGCCAGTGCCTCACCGGTCGTCTCGAGGTGCTCGTGCGGAACGCCGGCCATCGCGAGACGTAAAAGCAAATCGTTGCGGCGGCCGGTCGAAACGACGACGTTGTCGGCGGTCGGCGTAAACGCAACGCCCCACGCCGCCAGGCGTTCTTCGACTTCCGAGAGCTGCTCGGCGTGGAGCGGCGCGGCGAACAGCGTCTCGCGCGGTGCGCGCGCCGCGAGAGCGGCGACCGCGCAGGCGATGCCGGCGACCGCGACCAGCGCGCTCAAGGCAACGCGCGCGGACGGTGCGAGCCCGCGCCAGCGCGCGTCGAGCAGCGCCAGGTACTGCATCGTCAAACCTGCACGTTCAGGATCGACGAAATCGCCGAGGCGGTGCGCTGCGCGGCCGCCGTGGCGATCGAAAGCGCGACGCCGGCGCGAGCACGTGCGTACATCGCCTCGTGAAGCGGGCCGCGGCCGTAGGCGAAGTCGTCTTCCGCGCGCTGCGCCGCATCGAGCGCGCCGCCGACGGCATCGAGCGCCGCGCCGAACCGCGCGGCGTCACCGTCGTACGCCGGCGCCGCATCGAGCGCCGGAGCGGCGTCGGGCATCAGCGGTTCGACGGTCATAGCCGGCCCAGTTCGACGGTTTTTTCCGCCAGAGTCTTGCCGACGTCGAAGAGCGAAGCAT
>DATJUC010000218.1:0-19328 GCA_035502675.1 Candidatus Acidiferrales bacterium
GGGCCCGGCTGGCGTTCGGCCAACCCCTGCGCGTCAAGCTGGGCATCGACCCTACCAGCCCGGATTTGCACCTCGGATTCATGGTCGTGCTCGAGAAGCTGCAGCGTTTCGCGCAAGCCGGCCACGACGTCACCCTGATCATCGGGGATACGACCGCACGTATCGGAGACCCGAGCGGTAAGAACGTGACGCGGCCGCAATTGAGCTTGGAAGAGATCGCCGCCAACATGCAAACCTACCGCGAGCAGGCCGGTAAAGTGCTGGACCTGGAACGCGTGACGATTCGAAATAACTCCGAGTGGCTCGACGCGCTCCGGCTCGAAGACTTGATGAAATTACTCGCCCGGACGACCGTCGCGCAAATGCTCGAGCGCAACGATTTCCACAACCGGTACGCGGCCGGGACGCCCATCTCGCTGCACGAGTTTCTCTATCCGGTCGCCCAGGCGTACGATAGCATCGCGGTTCGCGCCGACGTCGAGCTCGGCGGGAGCGATCAGCTCTTCAACCTGCTGCTCGGACGGCACTATCAGCGCGAGTACGGGCAGCCTCCGCAAATCTGCGCGACGGTACCGCTGCTGGTCGGCTTGGACGGCGAGAAGAAAATGAGCAAATCGCTGGGCAACTACGTCGGGATCGCCGAGCCGCCCGCGGAGCAGTTCGGCAAACTGATGAAGATCGGCGACGAGCTAATCCCCGTTTACGCGCGGTTGGCGGCGTTTCGCTCGCGCGAAGAGTGCGAACGTTTGGCATCGGCGCTGGCGTCGGACGGCGTCAACCCGATGGACGAGAAGAAACGTTTGGCGGAGGAGATCGTGGCGCGCTACCACGGTGCCGAGGCGGCGCGGACCGCGCGCGAGCGGTTCGAGCGGACGGTTCAGCGCAAAGAGCTGCCCGACGGCGACCTTCCTGAGATCGCGCGCGGCGACTGCACGCGCGTCGGCGAGCTGCTCGTGAAAGCCGGCTTCGCCGAAAGCAAGCGCGCCGCGGAGCGACTTATCTCGGGGGGCGGCGTCAAGGTCGATGGTATAGTCGTGAACGACCCCAAGGCGGCCTGGACGCACGACGTCGCCGCGGTGTTGTCGGTGGGGTCTCGAAGATTCGTGCGCATCCGTCCGGAGCACTGACCGTCATGGCGCAAACAACGCAGGGAGTTACGTACACTTCGTCGGCGCCGCCGATCGAAGGGCGGCGGTTCGTCTGCAAACGCTGCGGCCGCGAATATCCATATCCGCAGCCGGGCGAACGCCCGATCCGTTGCGAATGCGGCTGGTGGTATTACAACGACGGCGCCGGAGTTCGCGAAGCCTACTGGCAGCGAATCGAGCCGTACCGCGTGCCGCCCGGCATCGCACGGCTCTTCGAACGGGACTAGTCGGCTCTCAGCCGGGCGGCCAGCGCTCGGATCTCGCCGGACGTGAACGCGTAGGGCGTCTTGCAATACTCGCAGACGGCCTCGGTTTCTCCCCGCTCGCCGCTCATCCGCGCGAGTTCTTCAGCGCCTAAACCCAGCAGCGCCGCCTCGACCTTTTCCGGCGTGCACGTGCACGCGAAGCGAACCTCGACGGTGCGATGCGAGCGCAGCTCGAGATCGACCGCGAGCTGGTGAAGCAGCGCGTGCGCGTCACCGCCGCCCGCGATCGTCGACGTGACCGGAGGGAACGCCGTCGCGCGGGCTTCCAATCGCGCTACGGCGGCATCGTCGGCGCCCGGCAAGACTTGAGCGAGCACGCCGCCGGCGGCGGCGATCCCTTGCGGGTTCGCGAGCACGCCGAGCGCGACCACGCTGGGAATCTGCTCGGAGCGTGCCAAGTAGGCGGCGAGATCCTCGGCGATCTCTCCGGAATGCAGCGGCACCACGCCGACGTAGGGTTGGCCGATCTCGTAGGACCGGGTGACCTGCAGCGTGCCCTCGCCGATAGCGCCGGAAACGTCGAACTTTCCGCGCTCGTCGATCGGCAGGTCGACGTGCGGGTTGGCGGCGTACGCGCGCGCGCCGATGGTGCGCTCGTCGAGCAGCCACGCTTCGGCGACGGCGCTGCGCAGCGGTCCCGATCCGGCGATCTGCAGGGAGACGCGCTCGTGACCCTTGAGGTTCGCACCGAAGAGCACGGCACCGGTGAGCAGACGCCCGACGGCTGCGGCCGCGGTCGGCCACAAGTCGTGACGGCGCTGCGCGTCGGCGACCAGCTCGGTCGTCGTTGCGGCCAGGAACGCGATTCCGGCGTCGGGCGCCGCGGCGGCGAGTACGCGATCGGGCATCGGCTGCAGGTTGGATGACATTTTCGCGTTTTCCCGTATTTGGCGGGATGCGCGTCCTGGTAATTCACGGTCCGAATCTCAACCTGCTCGGCGAGCGCGAACCGGGCGTCTACGGCACGATGACCCTGGCCGACGTCGACGACTCGATCGCGGCGGCGGCGCGCGATCTCGGTATCGACGTCACGTGCGAGCAGTATAACGGCGAAGGCGAGATCGTCGGCGCGCTGCACGCCGCGCGCGGCCGTTACGACGGCGTTGCGATCAATCCCGGTGCCTACGCGCACTACTCGTATGCGATCGCCGACGCGATCGCCGCGATCGCCGTGCCGGTCGTGGAAGTCCACCTCTCCAACGTCGCAGCGCGCGAATCGTTTCGCCGTATCAGCGTCACCGCGGCCGCGTGCCGCGGCACGATCGGCGGATTCGGCGCGAACTCGTACGCGCTGGCGCTCGCCGCGCTGGCGAAAACCGAGGGGAGGAGCGGCTAGCCTGCCTGCGTATAGTCCCTTTTCGGGAGGAGATGCCGCCGTGACGAAAGCCGAGCTCGTCGATACCGTCGCCGTCCAATCCGAACTTTCGAAACGCCAGGCAGGCGAGGTCGTCGAACTCATCCTTCACGAGATCAAGTCGGCGCTGCTCAAAGGCGATCGCGTGACGCTGACGCCGTTCGGGAGCTTCGTCGTACGCGTTCGGAAAGCGCGCGAAGGCCGCAATCCCAAAACCGGTCAGAAGATCGCGATCGGCGAGCGAAACGTGGCGGCATTCGTCGCCGGAAAGTCGCTCAAAGACGCATTCCTCAAGAAGGGCGCTCGCCGATGAGCGTCGCAATCTGGGGGGCCGCGGCGGCGCGGCGGGCTGTAGCGAAGCTTGGTTATCGCGCTAGTCTGGGGGACTAGAGATCGCTGGTTCGAATCCAGTCAGCCCGACCACGTAAACGAGGCCTCGAAGACGTCTGCCTTCGGGGCCTCGAACGTTTCCGGGTTTGCGAACGTCGCGCGGTTACTGCGTGCCGATCTTTTGATTCGCGTTGTTGAGCAGGTAGATCTTGTCGGCGTGGCGCGTTCCAAGCGCCTTTTGGTCGTAGATGACGCCGACGTATTGGCCGGGTTTGACGGCGCTCATCTGATACGTCGTCTTTCCGTCGCCGGAGAAGACTTGATCGAACTTCGGCACCAGCACGAAGCTGAGCGTTTGTTTCGTCTTAGGGTCCTGAACTTTGATGTTGTCGGTCGAAACGTGGACGACGATACCGTAGAATACCGGGGTCGTTGCGGCGGCCGCGACGGAGGCCGTCGCCACGGCCGACGCCGCCGCAAAGGCCACGGCAGCGGCCCTGATGGTCAGTAGCTTCATGCGCGAATCATACCCCGCGACCGGGCCGTCCATGCCTGGGCGCCGAAGAGCGCCTTAATGACGGAAGCAACCCTGTTCGCCGACGGCGGATCGCGCGGTAACCCGGGGCCGGCGGCTAGCGGTGCCGTCCTGATCGCTCCCGACGGCGAACCGGTCGAGGAGGCCGGCGCGTATCTCGGGATCGCCACCAACAACGTCGCCGAGTGGAACGCCCTGCTGATCGGGCTCGAGGCGGCGTTGGCCCGCGGCGTGCGGCGGCTTTCGGTACGGCTAGACTCGGAGCTCGTCGTCAAGCAGTTGCTCGGCGAATACCGGGTGAAGCACGCCGACCTGCAACCGCTCCACCGTCGAGCCGTCGCCCTGTTGCGCCGCTTCGAGCAGGTCGACGTCGCGCACGTTCCCCGCAAGCAAAACGTCCTGGCGGACCGCCTGGTAAACCGCATCCTCGACCAGGAAGCGTCCGCGGCGGCAAAGTAGGCGCCGTCATGCGCCGGCTGCCGCCCATCGAGATCGCCATCGTCGTCATCCTCGCCGTCGGGATTGCGATCGGCTGGCGCATTTACGGAACGGGGGAGTTCGGGCGTTTCGGCGGCGCCGAGCATGCCCAACGCGCGCCGAGCGCGTTGTACGCGCGCCTGACGATACGCTATCCCAAGCCGCCGATCTTCGAGGAGTCCTACGACATGCAGGACGTCGAAGGCATTTCGTCTTTTCAGTACCGCATCCGCAGCTATCAATGCGCGCAGGTCACGGTGAAAGCGCCGGCCGGCCCGTCCTACGACGTGAGCTTCTTTTTCGGACAACTCGATCAAGACGGCATTTGGCAGCTGACGAACAAGGCGCCGCGGCCGGATGCCGACGCGTACTACACGGTATACGTCAAACAGCTCGCCGACTATAAGCAGGGCGAGCGAACCGTGACGTTCACCGATCCGCATTACTGGGCCACGACCGCGGGGCGCCAGTTCCAAATCGATCTTTCCAAGCAGAATCCGAGCGATCTGCTGCAGCTGCAGAGCACGCGGCTAGCGGATCCGCGCTATCAAAAAATCGTCCAAGATTTCCGCAACTTCGGGCCGCCCGAATTCCGGCGTAACGTAGCCGGCGCCGCACGACGGGCTAGGAGCGCGGTCTGCAAGTGAGGTCGCTGCGGTGGACGGTGCTGCTCGCCCTGCTGGGCGTCGCGGCCTTTCAAATCTACGAACTCGCCGAGAGTCCCGGCAGCCAAATTTTCGGAAAAACGCTGGTCAGCGGCCCCAAGGACGAGCGCGTCGTCGCCTTAACCTACGACGACGGACCCAACCCGCCGTACACCGGACAAATCCTAGCCGTCTTGCGGCGCGAAGGCGTGCACGCCACGTTCTTCGTCGTGGGCCGCGCGGTCGCGGCGTATCCTTGGATCGTCGGTGAAGAGTTCCACGAAGGCAACGCGATCGGGAACCATACGTGGAATCACGGCCACCTGGTACTCTACGATTCTCAGGAGCTGCGCGGAACGTTGGAACGTACCGACGCGGCCATCTACCGCGCGACCGGGACGCACTCGCACATCATGCGCCCGCCTTACGGCGGACGGGACTGGCTGGTGATCGACGAGGTGAGGCACCTCGGCTACACGCCGGTTATGTGGTCGGTGCCGCTCGCCAACGATTGGGAGTATCCGCCCGCGAAGGTCATTGCGGCGCGCGTGCTGCGCTACGTGGGCGACGGCTCGATCATCGACTTGCACGACGGAAACCGCGGACTGCTATGTCAGCGTGAAGGCCTTCCGGCTCACGTCTGCGACCGCAGCGCCGACGTCGACGCAACGCGCATCATCGTCGAGACGCTCAAGCGGCGCGGTTACCGCTTCGTCACGATCCCCCAGCTCTTGCAGTTGGACCGAGCCGACGTCACGCGTACACCCGTCCGCGCAGACGAATGAACCCGTCCGGGTGCCGTCCGCCCGGATCGTGATGCGTCCAGTGCACGATCGGAGGACGCCCCGGATCGTGAACCATCTCGCCGCAGATTTCCACCCGGTCGCCGACGCGCACCGGGCAACGCGGGGCGATGGCGACGTTGTCGACGACTTCGATCGGTCCGGCGGCGCTGCTGGCGTCGAAGGCTTCGTGCATGCAGTGCGTACGCGAGCCGATGAAAAAGCGCGGCTGCGAGGTTACCGTCGCCCCGAAATCGACGCGTACGGCGCCGGTTCCAAAATACGCGCGGCTGAGTTCCATGCGCAGGCTCCATCACGCAGCCCGGCCGTCCCGACAAGATGGCGCGCGAGGCCGCGCGAAGAACCGGCCACGCGATGAGGACGCTCCGGACGAAACGTCTGCGGCTCGAGCCGGTAACGCCAAGCAACGCCGAGGCGCTCTGGAACGTCTTGCAGCAACCCGACCTGCGCGACTTCCAAGACTTGCCGGATCTGGACTTGCCGCAATTCGTCCGCACGGTTACGGCGCGGCCGACGCGCCTCGAACCGGGCATTTCCGGGCGCTTCGAATGGCTGGTCTACGGCGCCGACGGTCAGAGCGGCGCTCCGTTGGGGTGGGTCTCGCTGCGGATTGCGGAGCGCGCCTTTTCTTCGGCCGAGGTTGGATACAGCATCGTGCGCGAGCAACGCGGTCGCGGGTTCGCGACCGAGGCGGTTGCGGCGCTGGTCGAGGAGGGATTCCGCTCCGCCGGTTTGCGACGTATCCGGGCATATTGCGTTCCGGAAAATGCGTCGTCGCGCTCGGTACTGCGCCGCAACGGATTTCAGGACGATGGCATGCTTCCGCACGGCGCCACGGTTCAGGGCCACCCGGTCGACGTCATCGCTTTCTCGCTCGAGCGAGACCGCTGGAAATCCAATACTACGTCTCGTCCGGCCACACGATCGTAATCCCGGCGCGCTCGAAACCCACATAGCGCCGCGGGAAGTCGCCGCCGAGATAAGCGAGCAGCGGTTCGCGCACGACGTCGACGGTGAGCCGCTCGGGCAGGCCGGCGACCGGAACCCAAGCGACGGCGGCGACGTGATCGTCGCGCGTTTCGGGAGGCGCCGGTTCGACGTTGCCTTCGTCGAGAAGGTTCATCTCGAAGGTTACGTTGACCACGTGCGTTTCGCCGTCGTAGCTTTCGCTTACGTAGGCTAGCCGGCCGGCCTCGGCGCGAATGCCGGTCTCTTCGAAGAGTTCGCGCGCTGCGGTCGCATCGAGCAGCTCTCCGGCGGTTTGCCGGCCGCCCGGAAGATTCCATAACGGGTGCGGATGGTTGGCGTAGGTCGACGCGACCAGCAAGACGCTCCCGGCGCGATTGCGCACGATCCCGGTGGCGACGTGGATCGTCACGCCAGCATCGCTTCCAGCGTCTCGAGCGTCCGGCGTGCGGTCGCCTCCCACGGGAAATGCGCCGCGTGCGGGGGGCCCAGCGCACGCAGCCGCGCGGCGTACCCGTCGTCGGAAACGACGCGAAGAATCGCATCCGCCAGTGCCGCCTGGTCGCCGGGCGGCACGTAGCACGCGGCCTCGCCGGCGACTTCGGGTATGGAAGCGGCGTCGGAAGCGACGACGGGCGTTCCGTAACTCATCGCCTCGAGGACCGGCAGTCCGAAGCCTTCGTATCGCGAGGGAAACGCCAGCAGCGCGGACGAGCGGTACAGCGCCGCGAGCGTATCGTCGTCGACGTACCCGAGCGCCGTAAACGCGGGCAACCCGGCGGTCGCGTCGCGCCAGGCGTCGACGTTCGAGGTCGCGACGAGCCGAAGGCCGGGCCGTTCGCGCTGGACGCGCGCCATCGCGGCGACCAGCACGTCGAAGCCCTTGCGGCGTTCCGCCGATCCGACGTAGAGTACGAACGGCGCCAGAGCCGCGACGTCCGGCCTTGCGCCGTGCGGCGCTCGCGGCGGCGCGACGCCGGGATAGATCGGCACGATGCGATCCGCCGAGACGCCCAGCGCGCGCGAAAGATCGGCCTGCGCGAAGCGCGAGTCGGTGATCAGCACGCGGCAGCGTTGCGCGGCGGCGCGAAAAATCGCTTGATTCTCGGGCGCGTAGTCCGGAACGACGAAGTTCGAAGCGTCGTGCAGCGTCGCCGCCGCAGGCAGCGAAAAGTTCGTCCAGCTGCAGCCGTTAAAGGGAAACCACAGCGCGTCGAGGCCCGCGCGCGCGTGCAACGCACGCGAGACGACGGGGTACGGACGGCCGTCGACTTCGCGCCGGTAGCGTCCCGCGCCGATGGGTGCGTGCCACTCGGGAACGATCAGCGTCGGTTCGACGCGCTCGCGAAAGCCGTGCCACCACGCGCGCAAGATCTCGCGCAGGTAGCGGCCGATGCCGCGGCGGTCGCCCGGAAGGTTCCACGCGTCGACGCCCAAGCGCATCATGCGGCCGCGACCTCGCGAAACAGCGCGAGGTGACGGTCGGCGACGTGCTGCCAATCGAAATCCTGAGCTCGGTGCAGTCCGGCAGCGCGCATGCGTTCGCGAAGCGGCGCCGAGCCGGCAACGGCGAGCAGCGCCTGCTTCCAGCCGGCGCCGTCGCCGGCCGCAACGTAATACGGTGCATCGCCGCCGACCTCGGGAAGCGCGCTCGCGCGCGCCGCAATTGCCGGCGTCCCGCAGGCCATCGCTTCGAGCAGGGGCAGCCCGAACGCTTCGTGATACGAGGGAATCGCCAGCGCGATCGCGCCGCGATAGAGCGCGCACAGTCCGGGATCGTCGACCGACGGAATCGCGACGATTTTCGGATCGTTCGGAGCCTGCGGTCCGACGATCGCCAGTGCGGGGCCGTCCGCCGGCCACGCACCTTTGAACGCGGCGTACAGCACGTCGAAGTTCTTGCGCGGCTCCCCGATCGGACCGACGAAGAGCACGTATCGCCCGGGTTCTAAGCCGGCCGGCAGCGGCGCCGGCGTCCCGGGGCAGAAGCCGGCGTCGACGCCGAGGTGGATCGGGACGATGCGTTCGAGCGGAATGCCGAGCACGCCGTTGAGGTCGTCGCGCGCGAACGCCGAGTCGGCGATCACGCGCACCGCGGTCCGCGCCGACCGCAGAATCGGCGCCTGTTCGCGCTCGCGCTTTGCGAGGTCGGGATTGGGCTGCGTGAACGCGATCGCGTCGTGAATGGTCGCGACGTTGGGGGCGGTCGAATCGAAGAACGTTCCGTTGGCCGGATGCCAAACCAGATCCACCCCGCGTGCCCGCGATCGCACCCGGAACCGCCGGGATCCCAGCGCCCGGGCGAGGGCGGTCCGATGGACGAACGGCATCGGCCCCGGCAAGAGCAGCGTGAGTTCCACGTCGTCGCGTTCCAGCAGCAGTCGCAAGATCGCGCGCGCGTAGCGGCCGATGCCGCGCACGTCCCCAGTGACCACTCGCGCGTCGGCAGCCAGCCGAAGAGGACGCATCGGCGCCGACTTCGCGCGCCCGGCGGAAACTCCGCCCGGGCAACGAACCGCCGCAACGATGTCTGGTCCCAGCGAC
This sequence comes from Candidatus Acidiferrales bacterium, assembly GCA_035502675.1. Taxonomy (GTDB): domain Bacteria; phylum Vulcanimicrobiota; class Vulcanimicrobiia; order Vulcanimicrobiales; family Vulcanimicrobiaceae; genus DATJUC01. The sequence goes on from DATJUC010000218.1 coordinate 9,068, forward strand.
GTCGCCGTGCATTTGATACTCGGACCGCGCGAAGAGCCGTTTCTCGCGGCGCTGCTGCAATCGCTGGAAGGAGCCGCCCAGACGCTGATCGTCAACGATAACGCACCCGGCCCGTCGCCGCACGCCGCGACGATCGCCGCCAGCGCGTTCGGCGCGCACGCGATCGTCGACCGTTCGCCGTTTACGGGCTTCGCGGACGCCCGCAATCGTTGTTTGGCCCTGCACGCACGCCACAGCTCGGCGAGCTGGGTCGCGTTTGCGGACGCCGACGAAGTTCACGCAGGCTCCGTGGCGCGCGTCGCCGGCAACCTCGACCGGCTGCCTGCCGGCTACGATTTCGTCGATGCGTACACGTGGCATTTCTTTGCATCGTTCGACTACTACACCTCGATCGAGCGGCGCATGGCGTTCTTTCGTTTCGTTCCGGGGGCGCACTGGGAAGGGGCCGTGCACGAACGTTTGACCGGGTTGCGCGGGAAGCGCTTAGCGCTTCCTTACGTCTACGGCCACTACGGCCACACGCTGGCGCCGCGAAGGCACGCCGAGAAGGGGCGCCTGTACTCTTCGCTGGGCGCGCAGGGGAAGGTGCTGCGCGAAGACGACCTGGACGATTTCGACGTCGAAACGTATTTCGAATCGGTCTATCCGCGGTTGCTGCGCTTCGGCGGCCAACATCCGCCGGCCGCTCGCGCGACCGTCGAGCGGCTGCGGGTTGCGCTGCGCGCCGATCACGCGCTGACCGAGCGCGTCGTCGCCGAGCAGCCGCTCGGGGTCAAGGCGCGCAACGTGCTGCGAAAGCTGAACTACGAGATGCGGTGGCGCGGGCGCGGGCTAAACCCGCTGGCACGCCGGATGCTCACTCCGCCGCGGCGGCCGTCGCCATGACCGCCGCACCGCTGGTTCGCCGCGCGTGGATGAAGAACACCAGCGGCGTCGCGACCACGAAGACGATCGCGCAGACGCGGAATAGGTAGTCGTAAGCGATCATGGTCGACTGCTGGGCGACCATCGCGGTCAGCGTTCCGACCGAGTATCCGTGCGTCTGCGTGACGCCGGACGCCAGCACGTTCCACGCGATCGCCGTTTCGTGCGTCAGCAGCGTCGTGAGAATGGCGATGCCGAAACTGCCGCCGAGTTGGCGAAGCAGCGTGTAAACGCCGGTCGCTCCGGCCAGCTTGTGAATCGGAACGTCGCCCAGCGAGATCGTCGTCAAGGGCACGAACAAGAAGCCGAGGGCGAACCCCTGGATCAGCCGGGGCCAGAAGACGTCCCAATACCCGGCCGAGACGTCCAGACCGCCGAGCATCCAGCACGAGAGCGCGAAGATCAACATGCCGAAGACGATCGACACGCGTCCGTCGATCCGATTCAGAATCCGGCCGACGATCATCATCGATGCGGCGGTCGAAAGCGCCCCGGGCAGCAGCGCGAGGCCGGTGTCGAATGCCGTGAAGTTCAAAATCGTTTGGAAGAACAGCGGCAAGATCAACGAGGTTCCGAACAGGCCGAAGCCCATGATCACGCCCAGGATCGAACCGATCGAGAACGAGCGAAAGCGGAAGACCGAAAGGTCGACGATCGGATGCCGGTCGCGCAGCGTCTTGACGAGAAACGCGACCAGCGTCGCGACCGCGACGACGCTCAGCAGCACGATGGTGGACGACGAAAACCAGTCGTCGCGCTCGCCGCGTTCGAGCACGTATTGCAGCGAGGCCAGACCGGCGGAGAGCAGCGTCAGCCCGGTCCAGTCGATGCCGCCTTTCGGTTTCTCGATGAACTTCGGGTTGGGTATGAATGCCAGCGTCATCAGGAAGGCCACGATGCCGATCGGAATATTGATGAAGAAGATCAGGGGCCAGCTGGCGTTGTCGATGATGTAGCCGCCGAGCGTCGGTCCCACCGCCGGACCGACCATGGCTCCCAAGCCGAAGATCGCCATCGCGGCGCCGCGCTTCGCCGGCGGATACGTTTCGAACATGATCGCCTGCGCCGTCGGCTGCAGCGCGCCGCCGCCGAGCCCTTGAATGACGCGATAGAAAACCAGCATCCAAATCGAATGAGCCAGGCCGCAGAGCAGCGACGCGATCGTGAAGATCGCGAGCGAAATGGCGTAGAAGCGTTTGCGCCCGAGCAGGGCCGTGAGCCACCCGTTGAGCGGCATCACGATGACGTTGGCCAAAATGTAACCCGTCGCCACCCATGCGACCTCGTCGACCGTCGCGCCGAGGTTGCCGCCGATCGTGTCGATCGCGACGTTGACGATCGTCGAATCGATGATCGCCATGATCAGCCCGAGCATCACCGTCACGGTGATCAGGCCGACGGCAGGCTGCTCGGTTCGGCGGAACGGATTGGCCATCTCGTAGTTACTTAATCGGCTAACTAAGCATGGGGTTTCGCGGCAAGGGGGCCGTCGAGCCTGCGGGATCGAGTGAGAAAGCGATAATCCGCGCTTAGCGACGGTTTAAAGCATCGCTTCGATACGCTGGAAGTCCTGTTTGTGCACGCGATACGAGGAGTCCGCAGTGCGTTTCGAACTCGATGCTCTGAAGGTCGGTTCGAGCGTCGCTCTTCGGGTCGGACTCGACGCCCAGTTCCGAGGAACCCCGCGAGGAGCGATCGAGAACCGTGCAAGATCTACGGTTCCGCGGCTACCGCGCCCAGATGAATCTTACGTGAACGCTTGTTTGGAGAACTTCGTCCGGATGCGCTCCGTCAATTCCAAAGCCGCGAGCGCGACTCTTCCGAGTGCCGGAATGACGCGCGGCCGCAGCAGGCGAGGATCGAAGGCGCGCATGTAGCGGTCGTTCTCTTGCACGCACGCGCGGACGAACTTGGCCGGCGTCAGACCCTTCATGGCATCGCCGAACAGGTCGGCCGGTACCTCCGGACCGGAGTCGTCGCCCGCCATCTTCGAACCCGCGGCGATGCGTCGTCCGATCGCACCGCCGTACCCGGCTAGTGCGGGGAGCGCTTGAGCGGCAGGGCCCCGGCAGCCGCGGCGATACCGGTCCCACGCGATCCAGTTGACGAAGAACAAAATATGCCGCGCTTCCTCGAGCAGCACTCGGGCGAAGATCGACGTCAGCGACTCGGGTAGAATTCGCGCGTCGCACGCCAACCGGAAAATCCCGAAGCCCGCGAACGAATCGACGCATTCGTTGTAGCCGAACGCCACGAAGGCATCCCGCGTCGGCGGCTGATGAACGGGTTTGGGGTCGGCATTGAGGCCGTAGCGCTGGACCATGTAACCGAGCAAACGGCCGTGGCGATCTTCTTCGTAGGCTTGCAGCTCGAGCGCGCGGCGGACGACCGGGTCGGGCTCGGACTCGGCGAATCCGTAGAGCATCGTTCCGGCACCCAACTCGACCTCCAACGCCATCGTCCACACCGGGATCGCGCGCAGGCGTGCGAGCGACGTAGGGTCCAGTTCGGGCCACGGAAGATCGGCCGGTTCGTAGGCTCGGAACGAGTCGACGAACGCGCTGCAAAAGAGCTCCTTGTGTTCTTGCGACCCTATTTTCATCGTTCTCCTCGTCGAGGGGCCGTTCGGGCCGAGGCGAAAACCACGCACATGACGCTCGCCTCCCACCATCATGGCTCGCCGCTTTCCGACCAGCGAGCGTGCGTGCTGGAGTACCTGCGAGGCGTCCCGATGACCTTCACGTCGGTCGCGGGAACGATCGTGCGCGAATGGCTGACCGCGTCGGGCGAACGCGACCTGCTGCGGCCCTCGCTGGTACTATGGGCGGCCGAAGCCTGCGGACACCGGACCGACGACGTGCTGCCGGTCGCGGCGGCCTTCGCGTTCGTCGACTGCTTCATGAGGCTGCACGACGAGCTGGTCGAGCGCCGCGCCGAGAGCGGCACGCTCGCTCGCTTCGGGCTCGGCCAGAGCCTCAACGGCGGCGACGCGCTCTACGCCCTCGCACTGCGCTCGCTGGCCGACGACGTGCTCAAACCGGAACGGCGGCTCCGGGCGGCGCGGCTCGTCGGGTCCTCCGTCCTAATCGCGATCGAAGGCCGGAACATCGACGTGGCGCGCAACGCACGCGGTGCCCGCGACGGGCTGCTCGCGCACGTGCGCTCGGTCCGCCGGCGCAGTGCCGCGTTGACCGGTGCGGCCCTGCAGGCGGGCGCGCTGCTGGCGGGCGCGGCCGATCGTGTAACTCGTGCGTTCGACCGGGCCGGACGCCTGCTGGGCGTCGCGTCCTCGGCGGATCCCGACGTGGCGCCGCGCCTGGGCCGCAAAGCGTACTCCGCGGTCGCGCGCTGCACGGCCGACGCGCGGTCGCTCGCCGCGTTCGACGAAGTCATAGCGTTCGTTGCGTCCCCCGCCTAGCGACGCCGGCGCCACCCCGTCGCGCAAGGCCGATCACCTGCGCATCAACGTCGAGCGCGACGTGAGCGCCAAAGGCATCGACGCCGGCTTCGACGCGTATCGCCTGGTGCATCAGGCGCTTCCGGAGATCGATCTCGCCGACGTCGATCTGCGCTGCGGGCTGTTCGGCCGCGAGATGCGCGCGCCGATCCTCATCTCGTGCATGACCGGCGGAACGCCGGAGGCGACTCGCATCAACCGCACGCTGGCAAGCGTCGCGCACGAGCACGGATTGGCGATGGGTTTGGGGTCGGGACGCGCGCTGGTCGAATCGCCGGCGACGCTCGACACGTTCGACGTGCGCGACGATGCGCCGAACGTGCCGCTGCTGGCAAACCTCGGGGCGGTGCAGCTGAACCTGGGCTACGGCATCGACCAGTGCCGCCGCCTCGTCGAGCTCTTGCGCGCCGACGCGCTGGCGTTGCATCTCAACGCTTTGCAGGAAGCGCTGCAGCCCGAGGGCGACACGCGTTTCGCCGGTCTGCTGACGCGGATCGCCGGCCTGTGCGCGCGCGCCGACTTTCCGATCGTCGTCAAAGAGGTCGGCTGGGGCATCGCTCCGGACACGGTACGCGCGCTCTTCGACGCAGGCGTCGCCGCAGTCGACGTGGCCGGCGCGGGCGGTACGTCGTGGAGTGAGGTCGAGCGTCACCGCATGACCGACGCCGGGCGCGCCGCCGTTGCGGCCGCGTTCGCGGGATGGGGTATTCCGACGGCGGAGTGCGTTCGGTCGGCGCGTTCGAGCGCCCCAGGCCGAATCGTGATCGCCAGCGGCGGCATTCGCGACGGAATCGACGCACTCAAAGCCATCGCGCTCGGCGCCGACGTCGTGGGACTCGCCGGCGCGTTCTTGCGCGCAGCCGATGCCGGACGCGAGCGTGCATCCTCGCTTGCGCGCGAGCTCATCGAGGTATTGCGCGTTGGGTTTTTCGCGCTCGGCTGCCGGAACGCGGAGGCACTTCGTACCGCGCGACGCGTCGAGCTCGCCGGTACGGCACGCTAGGCAGGTCGAGCGACCCCCCGGGGGAAACCCCGCTGCGTTCATGCCAAAGGAGACGCGCGTCGCGAAGGCCTCAACGCTGGAGGCCGCCGACGCTTACTGCCGCTTCTTGTGCCGGCACCACTACGAAAACTTTGAGGTCGCCTCGCTCTTCGTGGGGGGAGACCTGCGGCTCGATTTGGCACGCCTGTATGCGTACTGCCGCACGACCGACGATCTCGGCGACGAAAGCGCGGACGGTACCGCGCTCGCGCGGCTCGCGCGGTGGCGCGGCGACGTCGGCCGGCTGTTCGAAGGCGAGACGCCCGACCACCCCGTACTGCTCGCGCTCGGCCGCACGATCCGGCGTCACGACATGCCCGCCGCACCGTTTCTCGATCTGATCGAGGCGAACGTGCGCGACCAGCACGTCAAGGCGTATCGCTCGTGGGACGAGTTGATCGGCTATTGCCGCCTGTCGGCGGCTCCGGTCGGGCGGATGGTGTTGCGCGTCTTCGGAATCGACGACCCGCGCGCCGGCGAGCTCTCGGACGACGTCTGCATCGGCTTGCAACTCGCCAACCACGCGCAAGACGTGAGCCGCGACGCCGCGATCGGGCGGCGCTATTTGGTGGAAACCGATCTCGACGCCGGGCGCACCGCGGGCGCGGTCCGGGCCATGGTCGGCCGCGCGCGCACGCTGCTGGCTTCGGGTCTCGCGCTGGAGGCGATGGTGCCGCTGGCTCTGCGGCTCCAGCTCGCCGTTTACCGGCAGGGCGGCCAAGCAATTTGTGACGCGATCGAACGACTTGGGTATCAAACCGAGAAGACCCGACCCCACGTCCCGCTGAGCACGAAGCTGTCGATCGTCGTTCGTACCGGAGTCGAGGCCGTCACTCCACAGAAGAGGGTCGCCGCGAGATGATCCACCTCCAGAAGGCCCTGGCGGGCTTCGTGCCTGCCGAGACCGACCGGCATCGCGCCGAGCGGTTCAACCGCGATATGGCCAAGCGCGAGGCAGGCAACTTCTACTGGGGCTTCATCTCGCTGGGCTACCACGAGCGGATGGCCATCTACGCGCTGTACAATTTCGCTCGGCAGGTCGACGACGAAGCCGACCGGATCGGTATCGCCAACTTGCCGGAACGGCTGGCGGTGCATCGTGCGCGCGTTTCGCACGCGGCGCGCGGCGTCTACGGCGACGATCCGATACTGCGCGTTCTCTCCGAGGCGATCGAGCGCTACGCTATCCCGGAGCGCGAACTGCAGATGCTGGTCGACGGCGTCGAACGCGATTTCAGCCGTCCGCGATACGCGACCTTCGACGAGCTTCGCGACTACTGCTATCTGGTCGCTTCGGTCGTCGGTCGCATGTGCGTTCGCATTTTCGGATTCACCGACCCGGTTGCGCTCGCCCGCGCCGACGATCTCGGGCTCGCGCTACAGCTGACCAACATTCTGCGCGACGTTCGCGAAGACGCCGTCGACATGCAGCGCGTGTATTTGCCTCAGGAGGAACTCGCCCGGTTCGGGATTCCGGAGTCGGCGCTGTTCGACGGCACCATCGTCGAGGGCTGGCCCGACTTCGTCGCGCACCACGTCGCGCGCACGCGCCGGTACTTTGCGAGCGGTTACGAGGTTTTGCGCTACATTCCGCGGCGCCCCGCGGCCTGCGTGCAGACGATGGCCGGAATTTACGAAGAGCTGCTCAAGAAGATCGAGCGGGATCCCGGCATGCCGCTGCGCGAACGCGCGGCGCTTTCGAAGACGGAAAAACTCCGCGTCGTGGTACGTTCTTGGCTGAGCAGCGGCACGTAGCCGTCGTGGGGGCGGGCCTGGCCGGACTCGCGGCCGCGCTGGAGCTCCAAGCATCGGGTGCACGGGTCGAACTGTTCGAGCGCTCGCGATTGCTCGGCGGCCGCGCGACGTCGTTCGAAATCGACGGAACCGAGGTGGACAACGGTCAGCACGTCTTTCTCGCCTGCTGCACGGCCTTCGTCGATTTCGCGCGCCGCGTCGGCATGGAGGGCCACCTGTACGTGCAGGAACGCTTCGACGCGCTCGTGCTCGACCGCAATGGCCGAGCCGGGCGGCTGCGTGCCGGGTCGTTGCCCGCGCCGCTGCACTTGCTCGCCTCGTTCGCGCGCTATCCTCATCTAGGAATCGGAGGGAAACTGCGCATCGCGCGGGCGCTGCTCGCCGGCAACGGTTCGGCGGCCACGTTCGAAGCGTGGCTGCAAGCCTGCGGTCAGGACGCTGCGACGCGCCGCGCGTTCTGGGATCCGTTCTTCATACCCGCACTCAACGCGCCGTTCGACCGCGTCTCCAATCGTGACGCGCAGTTCGTCTTGCGTACGGCCTTCATGCGCGACGCCGGCGCGGCGCGCTTCGGATTTTCGAAAGTGCCGCTCGCGCGTCTCGCGGCGGCGGCGGCGGCGCAACTCGACGCGGTGCACCGCTCTACCGGCGTCGTCGGGGTTGCGCCCGCCGGCGAACGCGTCGAGCTCCAACTGCTGGACGGACGCGCGGCGGCTTTCGACGGCGCCGTGCTGGCTGTGCCCCCGAAGAATCTCGCCAAGATGTTGGGAGATCCGCAGGCGTACGGCGTCGCCGGTCTCGAGGGTTTCGACGCGTTTCCCATCGTCGACGTACATCTGTGGCACGACGCCGGAAGCATCGGGTTCGACTTTGCGGCGGCGCTCGAGTCGCCGCTGCAGTGGATCTTCGAAAAGACCGCCGGTTACGCGTGCTGCAGCTTCAGCGCGGCCGACGAGTATTTGCGCGTGCCGGCGGCCGAGCTGGAAGCGCTGGCTTGGGCCGAAGCTCGCGCGTTCGTTCCGGCGCTCCGCGGCGCGCGCTTGCTGCGCTCGGCGTCGACCCGAAACCCGGAGGCGACGTGGCTGCCCCGCCTCGGGGTGCGCCGGCCCGCGCAGCGGACGTCGGTGCCGCAGGTCGCAATCGCCGGCGCATGGACCGAGAACGGCGGCTGGCCCGACACGATGGAGGCCGCCGTGCGCAGCGGCGTCGCGGCCGCGCGGGTCCTGGGCGGCCGGGCGAGCGACCGCACGGGAGAAAGCCGGGCCGAACTCGTAGGAAGGGCGGCCTCATGACGATCGACGAAGCGCTGCATCGCAGCACCGATTGGCTGCTCGCGCGCCAATCGCCGCAAGGCTGGTGGTCGGGCGAGCTCGAGACCAACGTCACCATGACCGCCGAGCACGTCCTGCTGTTTCGCTTTCTCGGCCTCGACCTCGAAGGCGTCGGGCCTCGCGCGACGGCGCACCTGCTGCACCATCAGCGCCAAGACGGATCGTGGGCGCTGTACTACGACGGGCCGGCTGACGTGTCGACGACGATCGAGGCCTACGTCGCGCTCAAGGTCCTCGGCGTCGATCCGTCGCGCGACGAGATGCGCCGCGCGCGCGAGACGATCCATCGCTTGGGCGGCGTCGCCAACGCGCGCGTCTTCACGAAGATCTGGCTCGCCTTGTTCGGCGCGTACCCGTGGACCGGCGTGCCGTCGATGCCGCCTGAATTGGTGTACTTTCCGCTCTGGATGCCATTCAATCTCTACGACTTCGCGTGCTGGGCCCGCGGCACCGTGGCGCCGCTGACGATCGTGCTTGCGAAAAAGCCGGCACGATCGCTGGGCGTCGACGTTTCCGAGATCGTGCTTCCCGGAACCGAAGATCGGTTGGGGATCGTGCGCGGGAGCGGTTGGCTGATGCTCGCGGAACGGCTTCAGAAGTGGTACGAGCGGCTGCCTTTTCAGCCGTTTCGCGCCGAGGCGATGCGCCGCGTCGCGGACTGGATCGTCGAGCGTCAGGAAGCCGACGGCAGCTGGGGCGGCATTCAACCGCCTTGGGTATACTCGCTGATCGCGCTCGATCTCATGGGGTACTCGCTCGATCACCCGGTGATGCGTAAGGGCATCGCCGGATTCGACCGCTTCATCATCGACGACGAACGCGGCTGGCGCTTTCAGGCGTGCATGTCGCCCGTGTGGGACACCGCTTGGGCGGTGCGCGCGCTGGCGCTGGCCGGCTACGACGGCGAACATCCGGCGATGCGCTCGGCGATCGAGTGGCTGCTCGACGAACAAATCCCCGACGACGCGCCGGGCGATTGGCGCGAACGCTGCAGCGAGCGCGGCGGCAACGGCTGGGCCTTCGAGTTCGATAACGACGCATATCCGGATATCGACGACACGACCATCGTGGTGCTGGCCCTGCTGGAAGGCGTTCGAGGCGGTCGTGCGCGCGTCGACTCGGCCGTCGAACGCGCTCGCCGCTGGACCCTGGCGATGCGCTCGCGCAACGGCGCCTGGGCTGCGTTCGACCGCGACAACACTCGCGAACTGCTCTATCGCATGCCGTTTTCCGACTTCGGAGCGATGATCGATCCGCCCACCGAGGACGTGACGGCCCACGTTCTCGAGATGCTGGCCGCGCTCGGCTGCGGTCCCAACGACCCGTACGTTGCCGGCGGCCTGGAGTATCTGCGCGAAACGCAGCGCGCCTCGGGCTGCTGGTACGGCCGGTGGGGCGTCAACTATGTCTACGGAACCTGGTGCGTCGTATCGGCGTTGGCGGCGCTGCGCACCGGCGACAAGATGCAGCGGCGGGCCGCCGAGTGGCTGGTGTCGGTGCAGAACGCCGACGGCGGGTGGGGCGAAACGTGTCACTCCTACGTCGACGAATCGTTTGCCGGCGTGGGAGCGAGCACGGCCTCCCAGACGGCCTGGGCGGTCAACGCGCTGCAATTGGCCGGGTGGGCGCATCACCCGGCGGCCCAGCGGGGTTTAGCCTTTCTGTGCGAACGTCAAACCGCCGGTGGAACCTGGGACGAGCCGGAGTGCACCGGGACCGGCTTCCCGCGCGATTTCTACATCAATTATCACA
>DATJUC010000219.1:0-10758 GCA_035502675.1 Candidatus Acidiferrales bacterium
AACCTGTTCGCCACCTTTCCGGGCGCGGACGGAGCGACGTCGGCGAAGTGCCACGGCTATCCGAACGTGAACCGAAAGTTCACGTGGCCCCTGCACAAGGGGCCGCTGCTGGCGCCGCAAGAAGCAGCCTATGCGTACGGCAACTTCGTGTACGACGCCGACGCGAGTGAAGGTCGATACAAGATGGACGGCTTCTGCGCTACGGCCATCGCTACTCTGGGACCGGTCGCGTCGGATCACGGGCGTTTTCCCCTGCAATACGTCGATCCGGCGGAGATCGCGCCCTACTGGACGCTCGCGCACCGCTACGCCTTACTCGACCATCTCTTCGAAACGATGGGAAGCGGCAGCTTTACGGCGCATCAAGACCTCGTTCGCGGCAATACGGTTCTTACGCCGAAGGAGAGTGTGAGCGGCATTCCCGACAGGATGCCTTGGAGCTGTGATGCTCCGCCGGGAACCGTCACGCAACTCCTCATGTCGAACGGAACGTACAAGGCCAAGAACGGCGGTCCGATCAGCGGCCCGTTCCCGTGCTTCACGTATACGACGCTGCAGGATTTGCTCGATGCAAAGGGCGTGAGCTGGAAGTACTATACGCCCGAATATCCCGACGGCGACGGCGGCATCTGGAACGCGTTTGCTGCGATCAGGCACGTTCGCTACGGGCCTGAGTGGACCACCAACGTGACGACCTCGGCACCGTACGAGATGCAGATATTCGACGACATCAAGGGCGGCAGCTTGCCGGCGATGTCGTGGGTAATCCCCGACGGAAACAATTCGGATCACGGCGAAGAACCCCAAGACAACGGTCCGTCATGGGTCGCTTCGGTCGTCAACGCGGTCGGGCAATCGAAATACTGGAACTCCACGGTCATCGTGGTCGTGTGGGACGACTGGGGCGGCTGGTACGATCACGTACCGCCTCCAACGCTCGACTACTACTCTGCCGGACCGCGCGTACCGGGCCTGGTCATTTCGCCGTATACCAAAGCCGGTACGGTCGACCACACGCAGTACGTGTTCGGCAGCATCCTCGAGTTCGTCGAAGACAACTTCGACCTGGGCCACCTCGGAACGACCGATACGGGCGTCAACAGCATTGCCAACGATCTGAACTTCAAGCAAAGACCTCGCGCGTTCGCGCCGATTCCGGCCAAGTATTCGGAGCGCTATATCAGGAGCCGGCCGGAGTCGTTACTGCCCGTCGACACGCAATAGCGCGCTCGAAGCGAACCAGTCGCAGGCGCATCGAGTCGCGTGCCGCTCCCTTGACGCGCCCGTCGGCGCCGACGACGCGATGTGCCGGCACGAAGAGATCGAGCGGCGCGCTTCGCATCGCCATTGCGACGCCGCGGTGCGCCAGCGGCCGTCCGACCGCGCGCGCGACGTCGGCGTACGAAACGAACTCGCCGAACGACAGCGCCGCAACCGCGTTCCAGACGTCGGTCTGAAACGCGGTTCCCGCGAGCGCCAGCGGGAGGTCGAAACGTCCCAACCGGCCGGCAAAGTAGGCTAGGACCTGGTCTAAGGCCGCGCGGAGCAACGGGTCTCGCGTTGTTGACGCTGGTTTTGATTTTGCGCGCACGAAGCGGCTGCCGACGATGGCGCCGCCCTCGGCCGTCACTTCCAATGTAAATCCCCAGGCGGCCTCGATATGAATGGTAGGTCCGGAAGCCTTCGGCATGAAAGCACGCGTTCTCGCCGGAGGAACGACCGGGCCTGCTCGAGCGTTTAGGGTTTGACCGGCATCTCGCTAAGGCGGCGACATCCCATTTGGAGGTTTCCCTTGCACCGTCTCACGATACGCGTTCTCTCAATGCTGGCCGTGGTCGCTATGACCGCGTGCTCCGGCGGCATGACCGGCGGCGGCGGCAGCGCGCTTCCGGATGCCAATCCGGCGGCGGCCTCGCCCGAAACGCCGCAGGATGTCGCGGCTTCGCCGCAGACCGATGCCGACGCCACCGCCCAAAGCGCGACGGAATCTCCGGCGGCGCAGCTCGTGTCGGGAGTCGCCGACGGCGACATTCCGTTCATGAACTCCAACCCGGTGCGGCGCATCTGCCCGCAGCCCACGCGTCCGAACGAGATGGAGTGCGATGCGCTGGTCCGCACCGATCTCCCGGCAATGCAGCCGGATGGAACGCCCTACGGGTACTCGGCGCACGACTTGCAGGCGGCGTACAAACTGCCCATCAGCCGGGGTAAGGGTCACGTCGTCGCCATCATCGACGCCTACGGCTATCCGCACGCATCTTCGGATTTGGCCGTGTATCGCAAGCAATACCATTTGCCGCCGTGCAATCTCACGAACGGCTGCCTGCGTATTCTCGATGAGAGAGGCGGGCATAATTTGCCGCCGCCGAACAACTTGGGCTGGGACTACGAGCAGGCCATCGATCTCGACATGGTTTCGGCCGCCTGCCCGAACTGCAAACTGATCCTGTTCCAGGCGTCTTCCGACCAAATCAGCGATCTCTATCAAGCCAACTATACGGCCGCGAAGTTGGGCGTCGACGTCACCAGCAACTCGTACTCCGGAGTCGAAACGGCGGCGCAATACAATGAATTCTTCCCGGCCGGCCACACCTACGTCGGCAGCGCCGGCGATTACGGCGGCGGGACGCTGCCGTCCAAGTACGCTGGACCTCAGCAGCCGTGCGACTTCAGCGACTTTATCTGCGCGGGCGGGACTCACTTGGTGAAGAGCACCAACGCGCGCGGTTGGAACGAGACCGTATGGAACGACCAAACCTACGACCAGTGCGGCGCGAAGTACACGTCGCCGTGCGGCGCGACCGGCAGCGGCTGCAGCAAGCTCGTGGCCAAGCCGTCGTGGCAGCACGATAGCGGCTGCCGCATGCGCACCGAGACCGACATCGGAGCTTCCGCTTCGGTGCGAGCGCCCGTCGCAGTCTTCCATACGCCGGGAAATTGGCTGGCGTACGGCGGAACGAGCGTCTCCGCACCGTTGATCGCCGGGATGATCGGACTCGCCGGCAACGGCAAAAGCACGATCGTAGCCGAGCGCATTTGGAATAGCGGCGGCTCGGCATCGATCAACAACGTCGTCTCCGGAACCAACGTCTACAAACCGGTCACCGGTCCGTGCTCTTCGGCGATTGGCTACATCTGCATCGCGCGCAAGGGATACAGCGGGCCGACCGGGTGGGGAAGTCCCAGCGGCGTAGGAGCGCTATAGCGCTACGCGGGCGTTGCCGCTCGTCAGCGTCCTGATTGCGGCCGGTGCGTTCGCCGTCGCCGGCGCGGCGGCGCGCGACGGCGCAACCATCGTCAACTCGGGGTCGACGAATGCGCTCGGCTATACGATCGACGTTTGGTCCAACGGCTCGGCCGTCGTTACGCTGCGCGATCGAACGGGAACGGCGCTGGGGACACCCAAGCCGTTCTCGCTCCCGGACGCCGTCGCTTCCCGGTTCATGGCCGATCTCAAAGCGGCGCGCGCGGCGAAACCGCCGGCCAGCGCCTGCATGAAAAGCGCGTCGTTCGGCACCACGACGCATGTCGAGTGGCACGGTTGGACGTCGCCCGATTTAGATTGCCCGCCACGCAACGCGCCGACCGCCGCGCTCGTGCACGACGTCGGCGTCATTCGCTTGGCTTCGGGCGCCGATACCGCGACGCCGCCGCGCCGGAGCCCGCTTCCGCCGCAGCGATAGCCGCCGCCAGCCTATTGCGGGCGCGCTGCAGTGCCGCGATTTGCGCGACAGTCGCCTTTTGCGAAGCGTCGTCCGCGGCGCGCAGCGCGTCGAATCGCGTCGCCACGCCGGCGCTCGCGTGGGAAAGGGCAGCTGCGATCGAGCCCGCTTCCGCCGCCGGATCGAAGTCATCCAGCGGTCCGAGCTGACCGGTGACGTCCGACGCGCTCGGCAGGCCGCCGGCAAACGCGAACGCGATGCGTGCCGAGGCGCCGGCACGCTGCGCGCGAAAGACGCGCGCCCGCAGCGCGAGTGCCTTGGCCGCTTCGGCCTGCAGCCGCTGGGACATGGCCGCACCTTGACGCGCCCCCCGTGCGTACACGACCGTGCGATAGCCGGCGAGCTGCGCCGCGTCGGCCTGCCGCATCGCTGCGACGGCACCGGCGTCGCGACGGTCGATCGCGTCCAGCTGCGCGCGTAAACGCGCTCGCGACGGCGGCTCGAGATGCAAGTCCGCCAGCTTCAGCCGGAGCATCATGCGCTGCGTCCCGTCGCGTCGCGCCAGGTCGTAGGCAAGTGCCGACTCGCGCTCGCGCAGTTGCGTGGCTCGGGCCGCAATCGCGTTTCGGGCTCGCAGCGCCATCGAGGCCTGGTACGCAGCGACCGCCGCGCCGGCTTCAGTCTCTAATTCGTGACGATAGGCGTCGAGGTCGGCACGCGCGCTGCCGACGAACTCCGGCGGTTCGAGTCCGCGTTCGATTGCACCGCGAACGTCGGCGTCGGCGTCGAGCGCGGCCGTCTCCGACCGGATCGTGCCGAGCGCCAGCGCCTCGCGCGCCCGGTATTCGCCCGCGCCGGACGCCGTCGACGACTCGGCCCGCGCGGCCGCTGCACCGGCCCGCGCGCGAAGCCGCAACGCGGCGCCGATCGCGGCGGCACCGGGGTCGCGCAGGCCCGCGACGCGCTGCGTCGAGCGGAGTGCCGCGATTTCGCGATCGTACGCCTGCAGCGCTCCGCGCAGCTCGAGCATCTCGGCCCGGGGAACGGATGGCGACGGCGCGCGTCCCGCCGCCGCTGCGGCGGAGCATGGATGGCACGCCAGCGATGCGACCAGGACGATCAGCAAGGCGATCATGGAAACCTCCGTACGTAGGAAAAATCGAGGCCGTTGGTGCCGCCGAGGATCGGCTCGGAGGTCATCGGATTGAGGTCGAGCACGTTGGCCGCAACCGGTTGGATCTGCGTGCCCTGCAGTGCAAACAAGGTCGGACCCTCGGAAGAGTACAGCCTCAAGCGCAGACTCTCCGCGACGTTGGGATGCACTTCGAGCGTCAAACTCTGCGTTTGGGGATAGCCGAACGTTTCGCCCGCAATCGCGTCCACGTTTTTACCGAAGGCCTTGACCGCGTTGATCCCCAGCCCGCTCTGCAGGTCGTTGGTGATCTGCAGGTTGGTAAAGCCCAGCGCACCACCCAACGACGTGGAGAGCGGTTCCAGCATTTGACGCGTGAAAGCGCCGTTGAGCTGCCCGAGCGCCAGATTGCGCGCCGAGCCGGGCAGAGAAAACGCTCCGCTCGCGCCGCTGCTCGCGACCCCTCGAACCGCACCGAACTGTTGCGCGCCCACCAGCAGCCCGAGGATCTGGCTCTTGTCGTAGGGCGGATCGGACGACAGCGCGAGATCCATCGAAGTGGCCGGCCCCGTGACGTGCAGCCGCACGTCCGTCGGCGGGCTCGTCAGAAACGTGGTCGCCACGACGTCGACGTACGGCGTCAGTCCGCCGTTGCGATCGAACGAGACGCTGCCCCGCTGCAAGGTGAAGTTGCGGTAGAAATCGAGGCTTCCGCCGGTAGTATGGAAGACGCCGGCAAGAACCGGACGCGACAGGCTGCCGTCGATGACGAGGGATCCGGTTCCGCCCACGTCGACGGAGTTGCCTTGAACCCGCACGTTCGGTCCCGCCGTTACGCGGAAACCGTCGAACGCGATCGGCGGAAGCGCCGGCGGCTTCTTGCCGGCGGCTCCCGGATTGTAGATCGCGCCGAGCGGAACGATGGCATTCGCGACGGCCACGTCACCGCCCAGCGTGACGGGGGCTGCGGCGCCCGCTCGTGCGAGCGAGATCGCCGCATCGAGGTTTCCGGTGAAATACCCCGGCACCGCCAGATGCGCGTTCGCCGCGGTTGCCTTCAACGCGAACGAAACGCCGTCGATCGAGCGCAACGACGCCACCGAAGCCCAGCCCGTGGCGGCGACCTCGCCGCCGCCGACCAGCGCGCGCAGCGATTGCAGCGAGGCGCGCGTTCCGCTCAGCGCCAGCGTCGCGGTGAGATCGGCGATCGGCGCGCGCTCTTGCGGTCCGGAGAACGAGCCGTCCGTGAGTTCGAGCATGCCGCCGAACTGCGGGCGCCCGGTCGTGCCGCCGACGGTAACGCGGCCGTCCACGTTGCCGGCGATGTGCGTTCCTTTCGCGAACAGCGGCGCGGCGTTCGCCAAGCCGACGTGCTGTAAGGTTGCCGACGCG
The DNA here is from genome assembly GCA_035502675.1 of Candidatus Acidiferrales bacterium. GTDB lineage: Bacteria > Vulcanimicrobiota > Vulcanimicrobiia > Vulcanimicrobiales > Vulcanimicrobiaceae > DATJUC01. The sequence goes on from DATJUC010000219.1 coordinate 6,187, forward strand.
CGAACGGCACCGCGACCCTGCAACGGCAGGACTGCGTCGAGGAGGACGCGTCCCGGTTGCAGATCGATTTCGCCTCCGCGCAGCGCCACGAGCGTGCGGTTGCCGCCGAGCGTTCCAGCCACACGCGGGACGGTGAGACCGGCCAGCCGCAGCGACTGCAGCGCGAACGTGTCGGTAAACGACGGCTGCAAAGCGCTGCCCGCGACGTCGAGCGTCGAATCGAGCGTGCCGGCGAAACTCCACGGCTTGCCGGTTGCTTGCGACAGCAGCTTGCCGACGTCAGGGCTATTCGCGCGAACGGCGATCGCGATGGCATCGCGCGGCGAAAACCCGAACGATCCCGAAGCCGTGGCCGTGAGATACGGCACTTCGGCGACCGCCGAGCGAATCGTCGCGCGACCGTCCGTGCCGCTCTCGGCGAAGACGAACCGCTCGATCGGAAGCCGGAAGGCCGTCCCGTCGCGCAGCGACGCGGTGACCGAGCTGTCGAGTGCAGGATAACGCCCGGACAGTGCCGCGCGCGCGTCGAGTTTGCCGGTTACGGGCGCCCGAACGCCCAACATCGGCAGCCAAACGGCGAGATCGAGATCGCTCGCGCTCGCCTGAAGGTCGATCGCGCGACCAGCGGGTGCCACGGTGCCCTCCAGACGCACCGTTCCGGAAGCTCCGCCGAACGACAGCGTCGTCGCGATCGCGCGCTGCGTTCCGCGCCAGCGTGCGTCGACCGAGCCAAGGGCGAGGTTGCGGTAGCGCGCGTTCGCGAAGTTCGCGCTGCCGCTCGCGGCCAGCACGCGGGCGCCGGCCAGCGAAGCCGTCATTGCGAACGCGCCCGTTCCTTCGAGCACGTCGCCGGCATCGAAGAAATCGTCGAAGTCGGCGAGGTCGGCGCGCGGCGCGTCGAGCGCGACGCCTTCCGACGCCGGATTCGCGGTCGCGTCGAAGGCAAGCGCGGTCGAGCCGACCGTCACGTCTCCTCGCGTAACCGCGAGGTCGCCGCCGGTCGCGTTCACGTTTGCGCGCAAGTTCGAAAAAGCCAGCCCGTTCACGCTGCCTTCCGGCGCGTCGAGGGTGCCGTCGAATGCCGGAAGCATCCGGTCGCCGTACAGGCGGCCGCGCGCGTCCAGGCTCCCTTGGATGGTGCGTACGAGCACCGGCGCACCGGCCGGTGCGAACGCAACCAGCGATCCGAGATCGGACGTGCTCAGCGATGCGTCGAGATCGTAATTGGGTGAAAACCTTGCGCCCTGCAGCCGCCCGAGCGTTCCGTTCGCGGAAGCGAAGGCCGGACCGACGCGTGCGTCGGCCGAAGCGCTCAACCGTTGCGACGAAAGCCCGACGATTCCGAGTGCGGCCAGCGCGTATCGCCCGACGTGCGCGCCGTCGATCAGGAACGTTCCGGCGATTTGCGGCCGGGAGATCGATCCCGCGATGGTGGCACCGAGGCTGGTCAATCCCCCGAGTTGCGCGGCGCGAACGTCGCGCGCGGAGATACCGATCGCGCCGCCGCGAGCGGTCGAACCGGCCGCGATGGCACGGCCGCCGCCGACGCGCGCGTCTGCAGCCGCGACGCGCAGCTCGCGGCGCGACGCCTCGATCGTCGCGTTGAGAGCGCGAATCGGAATTCCCGCGATGCTCGCGCCGGCAAAGCGTACGCCGTGCAGCGCAATCACGCCGCGCCCGTTCGAATAGGCCAGCGCGATCGGCGCGTCGACCGTGCCGCGCGCGCCGGCAAGTCCGAACGCTCGCGCCTGAGCCAGCGACGCGGTGAGCCGCCCGGAAAAGGCCGCATCGCGCGGCGTAAACACGCCGCCCGCGCGAAACTCTCCCCAGCGCCCGCGTAAGGTTGCGCCGGCCAGACCGCGCGAAGTTCCGCCTTCTTCAACGGCCGCGACGTCCGCATCCAGGTTGCCCGAGCCCATCGGTAGAGCGAACCGGCGCGCGTCGGCGATGCCCGCGATGGTCCCGTCCGGGCGATCGAGAACGAGGCGCGCGTACAGGCTGCCGCGACCGTCGCGCAGCAGGAGCGGGCCGACCGTGCCGCGCCCCGCGGCAGCGACGTCGACGATCCCGTCCAAAGCGCGGCCGGGGCCGTCACCTTCGATCGAACCCTGCAGGCCGAAGGCGTCGGGATGCGTCGCGCTTGCCAGCACGGTGGCGTGAAGGTGCATGGGTCCGATCGCAAGTGGTGCGTACGGAACGCGCCCGTCGGATCCGTCGGCGGTGACCAGCAGCTCGATGGGATTCTTTCCGGGGGACAGCGGCGCGCGCCCGACGATGCCGGTTTCGATGCCGTCGAGGTTCGAGCGTATCCCGACTGCGTCGGCCTCGCGATCGTCGAATGCCACCAGTCCGCTCGTCGATCGGAACGTCTGCGAACGAAACCGCCCGTTCGGAGATGCGAACGAAATCCACGCGAGCGGTCGCGAAACGCTGCCTTCGACCAGCAGCGCGAACGAGATCGGCCCCTCGACCGGCAGTCGCTTCGCTTGAACGAAGGCGTTTCGCAGCCGCCGGAGATCGCCGCCGCCGCGAACCGCCAGACGGAACTGGGGGGCGTGCAGATCGTAAATACCGCCGGTGACGACTGCCGGAATCCCGGCGATCGCCGCGTCCAAACGGCGGGTCGTCAGTCCGTCGTCGTAGACGTCGAGCCGTCCGTGAACGTCTTCGATCGGTGCGTTCAGCCCGGCGACCGTTGCGGCCGCATCGTCGAGATAGGCCGTCGCGGTAAGGTGCGATTCGAGGCCTCCGCCGGCCGCGGGCATTCCGTAAATGCGCGCGTCGACGCCGCGCAGCGTTCCACGGCTGAGTTCGGCGCCGCTCCCGTTCAACGCAAAATCGATCGCTCCGGCAACCGGTATTTGCTGCGCCGTCCAGTGCTGCATCGCAAAACTGGGAGCGACGTCGCCGGTGCCGCGGATGGCGAACAGTTGCGATGGCGATTGGCCGTACGCGATGGTGACGCGGTAGTGAGAAGCGGCGGCCGTGTCGAGGTCCATCGTCGCTTCGATACGGCGCGCGTAGAGATTGCGTCGCGAGGCGTCTCGCTCGGCGCCGTTGACGACTTGCACGCTGCCGTCGGTCACGCGAAGGCTGAAGATCGCCGGTGCGGAGGGTGCGCTCGAGCGCGCCGGCAGACGAGGGATCGGAACGTTATACGTGCCGTCGGCGTGCCGAACGATGAAGATCTGCGGCCGCTCGACGTCGATCGCGCGCAAGCCGTAACGTCGCGTTCCACCCGGAAGCAGGTCGCGCACGTCGTAGTCGAGCGAAAGCTCGGCAATGCGAGCGATCGGTTCGCCGCTCCACGACGTTACGGTTATACCCGACAGCGTTGCACGATCCAGCGTCACGTCGGAGGAGTCGATGGCGAGCCGGACGTGAGCCAGTGAGGCGACGCCCAGCTCGATCGCGGCGCGGGCGATGGCCTGACGACCTGCGACCGCTAACCCGACGACCGCCAGCAGGCTCGCGGCCGCCAGCACGATCCGATTTCGCACGCTCTGCTTGTGCCCAGCCCTTTCGGACCAGGACCGGCAGACCGAGCGTCTTCTTCGTTACCGCAAACGTTCGAGGTCGCGAACCAACGAAGCGAGCTCCCGCCGGCGAGCGTCGTCGTCGGGAGCTCGCAAAATCGAGGCCGGATGCACGGTGGCCGTAACTCGCTCGGCGATGTCGCAGGCGAAAAACTCGCCGCGATGCTTGGTGAGGCGAAACGCGGAGCCGAGCAGCGATTGCGCGGCGGTCGCCCCGAGCGCGACCACGATCTCGGGTTTTACGACCCGAATCTCGGCTGCGAGCCAAGGGCGGCACGCATCGATTTCGATGCGCTTCGGCTTGGCGTGAATGCGGCGCTTCCCGCGCTGCACGAACTTGAAATGCTTGACCGCATTGGTAATGTAGGCGTCGCGCGGATCGAGGCCGGCGTCCTGCATCGCGCCGTGCAGCAGCTTGCCGGCCGGCCCGACGAAGGGATGTCCCAGCCGGTCTTCGGTGTCGCCGGGTTGCTCGCCGACGAACATCAAGCGCGCGCGGGCTTTGCCTTCACCGAACACCGTTTGCGTTGCATATCGATAGAGATCGCAGCCGGTGCAGCCGGCGGCGGCTTCGCGCAGCGCTCGCAGCGAGGGCCGCGACGGCAGGGCGTCCACGTCCGTCAGGCCACCGGGATGCCGGCTTGCGCCAAACGGGTTTCCAGTTCGCGAATGCGCTCGTGGGCACGATCGGCGTCGATGTGGTCGAGCGCCGCGGCTGCGCTGTCGGCCAAGGCGGCAAACAAACCTCGCTCGTCCTGCGAGAACGGCGTACCGTCGGCGCGCTCGCCGTAAAACACGAAGCCGACCATCGAGCCGCGCATGAGGATCGGGATGGCGAGCGTTTCGAGTCTTGCGCCGCCGGGAAGCCGCACGCTCTCGCGCGTTCGCGTGTCCAGATCGAGCGCGTCGCCCTCGGCGCGAAGCGCGACGATGAGAGGATCTTCGGGTGCGAACTCGGTTGCGTGACGTTCCTCCCATCCGCGCGACGCAACGCAAACGAACGGGCCGTTCGCGCGGCTCTGACGGAACAAAGCGG
>DATJUC010000220.1:0-28149 GCA_035502675.1 Candidatus Acidiferrales bacterium
CGCGCGGCTGCAGGACGTCGAAGACGAAACGGTTCGCGCCGCCGTCGTACAGACGGGCGCCGGGATCGTTCATCGGCACGTAGCCCGGTTCGCAGGCCGCGAACGCGCTGCCGTTCCAGGTGTATTGCGGAGAACGGCCGAGCTCGCCGCAATCTTCGTCGTTAAAGGCGTCGAACCAAAACTGCCTGGCCGGATAGCCGTTTTCGAGGTCGCTGGTAAGGTATGCGAAGCGGTCCAAGCGAACCCCGACGTCGACCGCGAGGCGATCGTCGGGCTGCCAGAAGTCGGTTAGTGCGGCGGACGTAAAGTCGGGCGTCACGTCGTTGATTTGGGCCGCCGCTCCATCCTCGGTCATCATCCACCTGGCCCCCGCCTTGGCCGCAGGCGAACCGCCGGGAGCGTATCCAGGCGTCAAATCGATGTCCGAAGGACCGGCGCCGGCGTAGCACGGCGTCCCGCTGAGACATCCTCCCTGGCTGCCTGCGGCAAAGCAGCTCCACGGCTGGCCCGTGGTGTAGTTGTAACACCGGCCGTTCGGCGTTCCATAGCTCGAAAGGATCGTTCCCAGACCGGTCGGCTGCAGGCCCGGTGCTAACGGATCGGTCGAACTCGCGAGAGCGTTGTAGGTCTGCAGCTTTTGCGTCGCGTACGAGCCCTCGGCGGTGAGCAGATTTTTGGAAGAGAGCTGATTCGAATAGGTCACGTTCCCGCCGAATGCGTGGCCGATATATTCGAAGTCGGGCGGAGTTGCGCCAAGCGGCAAGACCGCACTGTTCGGTCCGTTGATGAACCAAGCCGTATACTCCCCGTACCCGATCGCGCGCAAGTACGAACGGCCGTCGAAGTTCTTTTGATATTGGAGTTTCTCGATCGAGAACCCGTTGTAATTGCCGTCGCGCGTGTCGGGAGCGATCGGGTTTCCGAGCGGAGCCTGCGGACTGCTCGGAAAGAGCCGGGGCGCGACATCCGCTGCGTTAGGTTCCTGCATCAGCGCACCGGTATAGACGAACGAGTCGAGATATCGCAGCGGGTAGCCCATCGCGTTTTGCGCGGCGATCGCCGGGGTGTACCCAACGTCGTTCTGCGAACTATAGATCTGATCGGCGATTCCGCCTTCGACCCACAAAACTTGAACGTCGTCGCGATAGGGCGAGTTCGCATGCGGGATGCCGAAGTGCAGGTTGACGACGTTTTCGCGGTCGAAATTTGCGGCTTGCTCGTACGAGTACCCGGGGCTCGCGACGAACCCGTAGCCGGGCGCCGAACACGCCGGATGGACGCCGATCGCGCAGCTTCCGTCGACGAGATTGTAGACCGAGTTCTCCGTCGGAGCGAATAACGGGTAAAAATAGAGCGGATCGCCCGCACCGCCGAATTGGTCGCCGAAGCGAAAGGTTTGGTCGGTACCGCCGAGTCCCACGTAGTACGAAAACAGCCGGTCCGGCGTTGCTCCGCCGATCTCGATCGTCGCACTGTGGTAGAAGGCCGGGCCGCCGATGCCGAGGTTGGCGACGGCGTAACCGGGATAGGTTCCGGTCTTGACGACCTGATTGACGTAACCGGCTAAACCTGAAGAGTTCGACGTCGCCGGCGTACCGCCGGTGTAGACTTGCACTTCTTGATCGCCGAGCGAGCTCAGCATGCCGATCGGCGCCAGGTCCGACTGGCGCATCATCGGCAGACCGTCGAACTCATAGGCGACCTGCGTGTAATCGCCGCCGCGAATATAGAGCGTCTGATACCATCCCTGCTGATTCGAGGGAATATTGACGCCTGGCTCGCTTGCGATCGCGCCGTAAGCTTGTTGCAGCGAGTCGCTTCCGGACAGCGTGGCCGCCGCCTGCCGGCGTTCGCCGTCGATCGAATAGACGTCGCTCGTAACGCCCGATGCGACGAGGCCGGGCGCAGATCGCGCGCTCGTGCGTGCGATCGTTTGCAACGCCCGCGTCATCTGGAGATGCACCGCCGCCGACTGGTCGGCGATGACGGTCGTCCCCGGCTGAGACAGCGGGAGATACCCGCTTTTGCTGACCGCGACGGTGTACGTATCCGGCCTCAGCGCGATGAACGAAAAGCTTCCGGACGAATCCGACGTCGTTCGCGCAACCTCGGATGGAGAACTCGCCGTAATCGCCGCATCGCCGATCGGCGCTCCGCTGTTCGCGTCGACGATACGCCCGCGCAGCGTGCCCGTCGTGCCGGCACTGCACCATGCGGGCGTCAGCGCGACCGTTGCGAGGACGCCTACGGCTAGCGGCAGCGCTCGCACGAACCGCTGCCGCAGAAGTTCGCGGACGCCATGCGGCGCCATTCGGCAAGCGAACGTGCGATCACGCCATCCTCCGTCGTCATTACGGGAAGCCGCTTGGCACGGGAGTTACCCGCTGTCGAGGGCAACCATGCAGGCAAGGCTTTACATGTATGACGTATAACGTAATGCATACTATGCAAGTCAGTTCAGTCCGAACCCCGCACCCGGGAGAGGTTCTCCGGCGGGAATTCCTCGATGCCTACGGCCTTTCCGCCAACCGGTTGGCGTTGGAACTGCGCGTCCCGGCAACACGCATTGGAGACATCCTCAACGGCCGGAGGTCGATCACAGCCGACACCGCGCTACGGCTGGCGCGCTACTTTGGCACCTCGGCCGAGTATTGGATGCAGCTTCAATCGGACTACGATCTGGCGACTGCTGCACAGAAACTCAAGGACGCGATTGAGCGAGAGGTCATACCGCATCCCGAACGGGAGGCCGGGGCAATTGTTTCCCGGGAAACGCCAGTCATCGCCAGGGCCGCCGGGAAAGGAGCTTCCCAGAACGTTTCCCGGGAAACATTGCTCACGGAACCGCAGCCGCCCGCTCACGACTTCGCGCCAACCTCGGATATCGGCATGACTTCTCAGCCGGGACTCGACCCGATCGACCAGCTTCTGGCAGCGGCGCTGCCCGAAGGCTCGCTCTATGCCGTGGGCGGCCGCGTTCGCGACGAGGTGCGAGCCTCGATCGAGGGCAGCGAGCCCGCGACCAAGGACCTCGATTACGTCGTCACCGGCGTGCCACTGGAAGAACTGCGGCACCGCTTGGAAGCGATCGGCCGCGTCGATGCGGTCGGTGCCGCGTTCGCCATTCTGAAGCTGACGGCCGGCGGGCGCACCGTCGACATCGCGCTGCCGCGACGGGAGCGATCGACCGGACACGGCCATCGCGAGTTTAGCGTCCAGAGCGGCCCGGAGATTCCGCTCGACGAAGACCTCGCGCGCCGCGACTTCCGGATGAACATGATGGCGCGCGCCATCCCCTCGGGCCGGCTCGTCGATCCGTTCGGCGGCGAAGCCGATATCCGGGCTCGCCGCATCGATATCCTCACCTCCAAGACGTTTGAAGAGGATCCGCTGCGGATGCTGCGCGCCGCGCAATTCGCAGCCCGGCTGGAGTACGCCGTGACGCCGGCCACCCGTGCCGCCATGACCGACGCTGCGGCGCTGGTCCAAACGGTTTCGGCCGAGCGCGTTTCCGACGAGCTCACCAAACTGCTCGTCAAAGCCCGGCGCCCCTCGGTGGGCTTAGAGCTGCTGCGCGAGACCGGCGTGCTGGCATACCTGTGGCCGGAGCTGGTCGAAGGCTTCGGCGTCGAGCAGAACGAGTGGCATGCGTACGACGTATGGAACCACAGCCTCGCGACGCTCGACGCCACCCCGCCGGGCGACCTCGTCCTCCGCCTTTCGGCCTTGCTCCACGACGTGGCGAAACCTCGCACCAAAGACGGCCCGCATTTCTACGGGCACGAAATCGTCGGCGCCGGCATGGCAGGGGAGATGCTGGGTCGATTTCGATTCTCCAACGACGTGGTCGAGCGCACGTCCCACCTCGTACGCCAGCATATGTTCGCCGCCGACCCCGCGATGAAAGATGCCACGGTCCGGCGCTTCATCCGGCGTATTGGCGCCTCGAATATCGAACACCTGTTCGCATTGCGAGCCGCCGACGTCGCCGGATCGGGTCTGCCCAAGCGCGGCGAGCACAACGAGCGCTTTCTCGAGCGCGTTCGCGCGGAGCTGGCGCGCAAACCGCCGTTTGCGGTCGCCGATTTGGCCATCGGCGGCGACGCCGTTATCGCCGCGCTGATCGCCCGCGGCGACGCTGCGCCCGGCTTTCGCGGCGACGCCCGCGTGGGAGAGGCGTTGCGCTGGCTTTTCGAGCAGGTCACCGACGCGCCCGAGCGTAACGAGCCGATTTCCCTGCAGCGATTGCTCGAGCGCTATCTCGACGTACGCGCGCGCGACGCGAGCGCGTAGGATCTTTTCGGAGACGGTACCCTGGCGCGGATCATCGCCCTCGTAAATCAAAAAGGCGGCGTCGGCAAGAGTACGACGGCCGTCAATCTCGGTACGGCGCTCGCGGTCTCGGGCAAGCGTGTCCTCATCGTCGACTCCGATCCCCAAGGCAACACGACGACCGGTTTCGGAATCGACAAGTCGCGCTTGCAGCGCGACGTCTACGACGTGTTGATGCAAGAAGCGCCGGCCGACGACGCCATCGTCACCACCGAGATCGAAGGCCTGTGGCTCCTCCCTGCGACGATCAACCTCGCCGGTGCGGAAATCGAGCTGGTGTCGGCGCTCTCGCGCGAAACGCGGCTGCGCCAAGCGATCGTCCCGATCGCGCAGCGCTACGACTTCGTCTTCATCGACTGTCCGCCGTCGCTGGGACTACTCACCATCAACGCGCTCACCGCCGCCGACGAGTGCATCATTCCGGTGCAAGCCGAATACTACGCGCTGGAAGGGCTTTCGCAGCTGAGCAGCGTCGTCCGGCGCGTACGTGAGGCGCTCAATCCGCAGCTGCACGTCAGCGGAGTGCTGGTTACGATGTTCGACGGTCGCACGCGGCTGGCGCTCGAAGTCCTCGACGAACTCGAAAAGTTCTTTCCGGAACAGATCTTCAAGACGCAAATTCCGCGCAACGTACGCCTTTCCGAAGCGCCGTCGTACGGGAAGCCGGTGATTCTCTTCGACGTGAAGAGCCGCGGCGCGCAAGCCTATCTCGCGCTGGCGCGCGAGATGCTCGCACCGGCTGAGGCGCACGCCGGATGAGCGCGCCCAAACGCGCCTTGGGCCGCGGCCTCGGCGCGCTGTTAGGCGATGCGGCGGTGCCGGTCTCGCCGGCGGCGCCCGAGCACGGCTGGCACGAGATTCCGGTCGATCGCATCACGCCCAACCCGTTTCAACCGCGCAAACATTTCGACGATACGACGCTGGCCGAGCTGCAGGCTTCGATCGCCGAGTACGGCGTCCTGATGCCGGTCATCGTCCGTCGCCGCGGCCAGGGTTACGAGCTGATTGCCGGCGAACGGCGCTGGCGCGCGAGCGCCGCGCTCAAGCGGCCGACGATTCCGGCGATCGTTCGCGACACCGGCGACCGCGAGAGCCTCGAAGTCGCCATCGTCGAGAACCTGCAGCGCGAGAATCTCAACGCGCTCGAAGAGGCGGCCGGCTTTGCCTTTCTGATCGAGGAGTACGGCTTCACGCAGGACGAGGTCGCTCGCCGTCTCGGAAAGAGCCGCCCGGCTGTGGCCAACGCGCTGCGGCTGCTCGGCCTGCCGGATGCGATCAAGGCGATGATCGTCTCCGGGACCCTCGGCGCGCGGCACGCGCGCGCCATACTCGCCGCGCCCGAAAACCAACGATTGGCACTCGCTCAACGAGCCGCCGGCGAAGGCCTCACCGCGGTGGCCGTCGAGCGAATCGCGGGCCAGCTGGCGACGCCGAAACCGCGTGCCGCCGCTGCCGAGGCGCGCGCGCTCTCGGCCGACGAGCACGACTTCGAAACCCGGCTGCGCGAACGGTTCGGCACGCGCGTCGCGTTGATTCGCAGCGGGCGCGGCGGACGGCTCGAGTTTCGGTTCGGCGACGACGACGAGTTGATGCGGTTGGGCGATCTGCTGCTCGGCGAGCCGCCGTAGTGTTCGTTCCGGTGACGCGCGTGGTCGCGGTGCTGATGGCCGGCGTGCTGTGCTTCGCGCTGATCGTTCCGATGGCGCTGCAGCGGCACAGCCTCGTCATTGCCGTCGTCGTAAGCGCGCTCTACCTCGCCTACGTTGCCGCCAACGTCGTGCTTTGGCTGCGCTTGCGCTCGCGAACCTGACGTGAACGCCACGATGCTCGAAAACGGCGCGCGACTGCGCGGCATCTACGCGATCGTCAACGATCCCGGCCCCGATCCGCAGCGCATCGCGGGCGCCGCGATCGACGCCGGCGTTCGCATTTTGCAGTATCGCGCCAAACGCGGCATCGACGCCAGGCGTTTGCGCGCGCTGCGCGCGCTCACCGCACGCGCCGGCGCGCTGCTGATCGTCAACGACGACTGGCGCGCGGCGCTCGAGTTCGGCTGCGACGGCGTTCACCTCGGACCCGGCGACGACGGCTTCGGCGATCTCGCTCCGGTTCGCGCCGCGCTCGGCCGACGGCTGTTGGGCGTGTCGTGCGGAACGTGCGAGGAGGCGCGCGGCGCGACCGCAGCCGGTGCCGACTACGTCGGCGTGGGCTCGGTGTACGCGACGGCCTCCAAAGCCGACGCCGGTCCTCCGATCGGCCTCGAAGGACTGCGCGCCGTCGCGGCCGCGACGCCCCTGCCGGTCGCGGCGATCGGCGGCATCGGCCTCTCGAACGTGAGCGACGTGGCCCGCACCGGCGTAGCGATGGCCGCCGTCATTTCGGCAATCGCGGACAGCGCCGATCCTCGCGCGGCGGCGGCCGCGCTGGTCGGCGCCTGGCGCGCGCCATGAAGCCGATCGTCGTCTCGGTCGGAACGACGCACCCGTGGAACGTGGCCGGCGTCGGGCGCGATCTGGTCGTCGGCTGCGATCTCGACGTGCGGGTTTTCACCGCCGTCGCCGCCGTCAGCGCGCAAGACGGCAGCGGCGTGCGCGCGCTCGACGCCGTTCCGCCCTCCGGCTTTCGCGAACAGCTCGCGACGCTGCCGTGGGAGACCGCCGGCGCGTTACGCGTCGGTGCGCTGCCGGCGCTGGAGCACGTGCGCGCGGTCGCCGCGGTCGTACGCGCGCGGCCCGACTTGCCGGCCGTCGTGGATCCGGTGTTCCGCGCGACCCGCGGCGGTGCGCTGACCGACGACGCGGCGCGTTACGCGGTTCGCGACGAACTGGCGACGCTGCCCAGCGTCGTGCTCACGCCGAACCTCGACGAAGCGGCTGCGATGCTCGGCATCGAGCCGATCGAGCGCGAGGCGATCGGCGACGCCGCACTCGCCTTGCAGCGGCTCGGCGCGGGCGCGGTGCTGCTCAAAGGCGGTCACCTCGACGGCGATCCGGTCGACGCGCTGGCGACCGGCGGCGGCGTCGAAATTTTCTCGGAGCCGCGCATCGCCGGCGAAATGCGCGGCATCGGCTGCACCTTGGCGATGGCGCTGGCATGCGAGCTGGCCGCCGGACGGGCGCTGCCGCACGCGGTGCGCGCCGCCCGCGCTTACGTGCGCGCGCAGATCGCGCAGCACTAGCGGGCCGTGATTCTCTACGCGTCGCGGCTCCCGGCGCGCATGAGGTTCGCGGCGCTGGTTCCGTTCAAGCGCGCGCTGGCCGGCCGGTACGGCCCGGAACGCGGTTTCGAGATCTTTCGCGACACCTTGGGCTTGCCGCCGGGCTTTCGCCTCGAGGTCCGCCGCCTGCGCGGCTTCCATGCATTCGCGCGCGAGCACGCGCTCGAAAGACTCGAGCCGTTTCCCGGCGGCGACGAGGTCCGCGTCGACGCTCCGGTAGTCGAAGGACCGAGCAATGCGCGCAGCGTGCGCGCGATCGCGCGAGCGTTCGTGGTCGCGTGCCTGGAGGGCTGCACGGTCGCGCCGCACTCGGCGGTCACGATTGCCGGCGAAGCGGCCCTCATCGATGCCGGGCGCGACGAGCTCCGGCGCTACCCCTCGGCGCTCGAATGCGACGCGTCGATTTTCGCGGTTACCGGCGACGACGTCTACGTCATCGCCGACGACCGTCCGCTGCTGCGCGTGGCCGAAGCCTACGGATCGTTTCTCGGACCGCAGTCGGCCGATCCGCATCGCTGGTTCTGGGCGTTGCTTCCCAAGTATTTCGCGGCCCTGGAGGCGGGCATGCCGCCCTCCGTTCCGGTGGTCGTGCCCGAGGGCGTCAATCCGATGCTCCTTGACGCCTTGAACGCGCTCTCGGCCGGCCGCTGCGAAATCGTCAAGACGCCGAGCTTCGCGCGATTGGGCGTGGACCGGCTTTGGGTCGCGACCGACTTCAGCTATTCGCCGCTGCTCGAAATTCGCGGCGATCGTTACGGCGGGCCCGACCGGCACGCAGTTCCGGCCGAACGCTTTGCCGCGTTTCGTGCGGCCGTCGAAGCGCACGCACGAACGCGGCCGGTGCAACCGCATTCGGGCTGTCTGTTCGTCGAACCCGAACAGTACGGGCGCCCCGGCAACGCCTCGGCGCTGCAATCGCTGCTCCGCGCGCGCGGCACCCGCGTCGCCGATCTGCGCCGGCTCGAATTTTGCGACGTCTTCGAGGCCGTTCGCGCGGCCCGCCGCATCGTGGTGCCCGCCGGCGCGAGAACCTACGCCGCGCTGTTCGCGCGCGGCGGCACGCAGGTCTGCGTTATCGCCGATCCGTTCGTCATGGACACGGCGCTGCGCATGTCCGTGCTGCCGGCGTACGGCGTCGAGGCCGCGTTTTTTACCGGACCGTCCAGCAAGCTGTTCCACGCACCCGGATTTCCCGATTTCGGCGGAGGTCTGGGGCACTACACCGTCGACTTGCACCGGTTCGGCGAGTTCCTCGATCGCTGGGAGAACGAGCAGGCTGAGCCGGGAGCCGCGTACAACGCATGGGCGCCATGACGAAAAAGCCTCGCGTAATGTCGGGAATGCGACCGACCGGAGCGCTGCACTTGGGACATCTGGTCGGGGTGCTCACGCAGTGGGCAACGTATTGCGACACTGCCGACGCGTATTTCGAAATCGCCGACATTCATGCGTATACGACCGAGTTCGACGATCCGAAGAAAATTCGCGACTCGCGCAACGACATGGTGGCGGTCTGGCTCGCGGCCGGCGTCGATCCCGGAAAATCGACGATCTTCCTTCAATCCGGCGTCCCCGAAATCAGCGAGCTGCACGTCTTGCTCTCGATGATCACGCCGGTCGCGTGGCTGGAGCGCGTTCCGACCTACAAGGGTCAGATCGAGGCGCTCGGCTCGCAGATCGCGACCTACGGATTTCTCGGGTACCCGCTGCTCCAGCTGTGCGACGTAGCGGCCTTCCGCGGCGAGTTCGTTCCGGTCGGCAAAGACCAGCAAGCCCATCTCGAGTTCGGACGCGAGGTCGTGCGCCGCTTCAACTATCTCTACGGCGACGGGCAGGCGCTCTTGGTCGAGCCGCAGGCGACGCTGTCGGAGTTTCCGGAAGTCCCCGGCACCGACGGTCGCAAGATGAGCAAGTCCTACGACAACGCGATCTTTATCGCCGACGACGAAGAGACCACGACGAAGAAGGTGCGGTCGATGATCACCGACCCGCAGAAGATCCGTCGCGGCGATCCGGGTCGCCCGGAAGTCTGTCCGGTCTTCGCACTGTGGCGTTTCGTCAACCCGCTGCGGCTGGACGGCATCGCCGAGGGCTGCCGTTCCGGCCGGCTCGGGTGCGTGCAAGACAAGACCGAGTTCGCCGAGGAGCTCAACGCGTATCTGCGGCCGATCCGCGAGCGCTACGCCGTCTACCGCGACGATCCCGGCTCGGTCGAGCGGATCGTCGAGGAAGGCACCGCGCGGGCGCGCGAAGTCGCGTCGGGCGTGCTCGCCGGCGTCAAAACGGCGATGCGGCTGACCTAGCGGTGCCTCGCCCTTCCGAGATTATCGGAAGAGCGTCAGCACCGATTGCTGGTTGGCGTTGGACTGCGCCAGCACCGAGGTTCCGACTTCCACCAAGATCTGCAGTTTCGTGAACTGCGTCGTGGCCGCACCGACGTTGAGGTCGCGGATATTCGACTCCGCCGACTGGAGATTGACCGCTGCGGTATTGTCGTTGTCCTGGTCCAAGTTGAGCCGGACTACCACCGCGCCCAAGTTGGCTTGCTGCGTCAACAGCACTTGCAGCGCGTTGTCGATCTGACCGATCGCGTCTTCCGCCCCGATCGACGGGCTGTTCGCCGACGAGATGGCTAAGTTGATGTTCGAGATTCGCAGCGTCTGGGTGTTGGTCGCCTGGATGCCGACCTGAATCGTGTCGCCTTCGTCGGCGCCGGACTGGAAGTTGAAGGCCGGGTTGTTCGGATTGGTCAAGGCCGCGACGTTCTGACTGACCTTGATGTACGAGGTCACGCCGACGTCGGCGGTCGTAATGGCGCCTAGGGTGATCGCGATGTTGTCGAAACCGCCGTTGGTGGCGATGCTGGAGCCGCCGATGTTCCGGTATCTGGTCGGCCCGGCGTTGGGCCCGAAGAGCGTCGTCGAAACGCAAACGTATCCGGTCGAGCTCTGGATGAACGTTTCTTGCACGGCGATGGACACGCCGGTGTTGACGACCTGCAGTTCGATCGTGCCGTCGAGGGTGTTCACGCCCCCGAGCCCCTGCGCGCCGGGGAACTGCGGGAACGTGTTGTTGGTGGTCGTGTTGAAAAACGCGCTTCCGCCCGCGCCGTAGGCGCACGCGATCAGGAATCCGTGATTGACGCCGCCGACCTGCGGCAAACCGCCGTTCGTCGAGAGTGCGGCGTTCGAGGTGACCGTGATGAACGCGTTCTGCTCGGCTTGGAAGCCGGCGTGGCTCCCGTCCAAGAGCGCTTGCCCGTTGAAGTTGGTATTTTGGGAGATCCGATTGACTTCCAGCAGCAGCTGAGAAACCTCGGTCTGCAGATTGCTGCGGTCGCTGTTGCTGTTGATGTCGGAAGCCGCTTCGACCGCGAGACTGCGAATGCGCTGCAAAATCTCGGTGGTCGTGGTGAGCGCCCCTAACGCCACCTGGACGGCGTTGTTGGCGTTCTGCACGTTTTGGACGGCTTGGTTGAAGCCTTGAACCTGCGTCTGGAGATTCGTCGAAATCGCGAGACCGGACGGATCGTCGGCTGCGGTATTGATACGCAACCCCGACGACAGCTGGGTAACGACGTTCTGCAGTTGGTTCTGGTTGTAGTCCAGATTGAGCTGGACGCTGTTCGCCAACAAATTATTGGCAATGCTCAAGCCGTCGGACACGGTTTCTTCCTCCATGATTGCCTGGGCAACAGGCACCGTCAGGGGGAAATCCTCTCCCCCTCTACCACCTATCATCGGCACCGGCCACGGTACTTTTAGAGGTCGGCCCCAATCGGAAGGATAGTCCTTCTCGCCGGGTGTGCGCGCCTGGCGACAGGTTGCCAGGCACGGCACGGTCGATAGAGTGGGCAGACGTGCACTTTCCCGACGAGCGCATCAGCACCATCATCCTGAACTGGAACCGGGCCGATCTGCTCGAGCGGACCTTGCGTTCGTACGCGCAGACCGTCACGGGTGAGCACGAGGTGACGGTCGTCGACAACGCCAGCACCGACGGCACTCCGGCGGTCCTGGAGGCGGCCGGCGCCTATCTGCCCGGGCTGCGCGTCGTCCGGCTGGATCGAAATCTGGGCGGCGAAGCGATCAACCTGTGCCTCGATGCGCAAACCGGATCGCTAATCCACATCTCCGAGAACGACCAGCTCTTTCTCGCGGGCTGGGCCGACTATGCGCGCCTCGCGTTCGCGCGCTTCGAAGGATTGGGACAACTCTCGCTCCACGGCGTCGTTCCGACCGACGAGGAGGCGTGGGAGGTCAAGGAAGGCCGGCTGCGTTTTTCCCGCGGCACGATCGTCTACGAGACGTCCGGTAACGTCGGAACGTCGAGCGTCCTGCGAGCGCCGCTCTTGACCCAACGCGGGATTCGCGTGCACAACGAGGCCGCAGTCGCGGGCGGGCACTTCAAGTTGCCCGACGACGGCCGGCTCTCCAACGACGTCAAGGCGGCCGGGTTTTTCCCGGCCTGGGCGGATCGCTATTACGCGCGCAACCTCGGACACGAGCTGGACGAGTTCGAACGGCGCGGCGACTACTATCGCGAGAACTACGCGTCCAAAGCCCATCTCGGTGCCGATCCCCAGGAACGCCTCGAAAACTGGCAGCGCCGCATCGACGACGCGCGCGCCCGGTCGCGCGTTCGCCGGCGCTCGGTGGTCTTCGGAGACCCTGCCGGAATTCAAGCCGAAAAGACCGCCGAACCGGCCGGCGGGAAATCGCCGCAGTTATGGTCGATGTTCGACGGCTTTACCGCCGAGGTCGAAGTCTTGGACTTCGTCTACGCGCTCGTTCGTCTGCTCAAGCCGGACTGCGCGCTCGAGACCGGGACGTGGCTCGGCCGTTTGGCGATTGCGATCGCCGCCGGCATGCGCGAGAACGGTTTCGGTCACCTCACGACGCTCGAGCTCGACGCCGACGCCGCGGCCATCGCCTCGCATAACCTCGAGCGCGAAGGACTCGGCGAGTTCGTCTCGGTGATCGTCGGAAACAGCCTGGCTTTCGAACCGGCCGAGCAGTATCGGTTCGCCCTCTTCGACTCGGAGTTATCGCTGCGGCCGCTGGAGCTGCGACGCTTTTACGATCACCTCGAGCCGCGCGCAACCGTCGTCTTCCACGACACCGCGGCGCAGCACGCCGGCTCCTCAGACGCGATCGTCGATCTCTGCACGATGGGATTGCTGCAGGGAACGTTCTTCGAAACGCCGCGGGGCCTGTTCGTCGGGCAGATCGTCAAGCCGCCGCAGCCGGCCATCGCCACGCTTCGGCAGACGCCGCCGGATTTCGACGCACGAGCGTATCTCAGGGACAATCCCGACGTCGCCGCGGCGGGAGTCGACGCCGCCGAGCACTATCGGATGCAAGGCTGGCGCGAAGGGCGCCTGCCGGCTCACGTCGCGCTCGGATTTCGCCGGAAGAAGACCTCGGGACCGATCGTCATGTGCTTCGGCAGCTTGGACGACGACGATATCGTCGAAGCGTTCCTCGAATACCATCTCGGCATCGGCGTCGACGCTTTCGTCGCCAACGACGTCGGCTCGACCGACGGAACGCTCGCGATTCTCGAGCGCTACGAGCGCGACGGCCGGCTTCATCTCCGGCGCTTGAGCCACCCCGAGCTGCAGCATCACGATACGCCGGAATGGACGAAGCTGCACGAAACGGCGCGCAACGCCTTCGGTGCCGCGTGGTGTCTTTACGCCGATTCGGACGAGTTTTGGGCCTTCCCCGGCGGCGACGCCCGCGCGTACCTCGAAAACGCCGAGGCCGAAATCGTCAAGTTTCCGCGCCTCAACTTCTTGCCCGAGCGGGATCCGGACAGCGGCGAGGTGCTCCCCTTCACTAAGTTCACGGCGGTCGTTCGCCGGCCGCTGTCGTTTTTCTACGACGTCCTGGGCGCCGGGGAGCCCGGCGGCGCACGCCGGCTGCTGGAAGGCTATCCGCCCGACGTCCTTCGAATTCTCGCGCCGAAGTTGGCGGCCCGCGCGGACGCCATCGAATCGGTCACCCCCGGGTTCCACGATGCGGCCGCGATCGACGACGCGGTCTCGGCGATCGTCGAAACCAACGGATACATCGGCCACTTCCAAGTACGCTCGCTGGCTCAAGCGTGGACCAAGATGCAGGCGGTGTCGCGCTTCGTCGACCATCACCCGCCCGAAACGAGCCCGTACTCGAGCCTCCACTGGGTTCGGCTGAGCGCCTTGTTCAAGGCGGGATTGGTGGAAGCGGAGTTCGATCGGCAGTTTCTGAGCCAAGCCGAGATCGCGGCTCTGGTTCGCGACGGCGTCGTCGCGCGCGACGACACGATCTCGCGCCGGCTATCGGCGCTAACCCAAAAATGACAGCACGCCCTCGATCACGCGCGCGACGAAATCCGGTCGCATATTCGAGTGAAGCGGCAGCGTCAGCACCTCGCCGGCGACGCGATCGGTGACCGTCATGTCGCCCCGCACGTTGTGCGAGAAGTACTCGAAAGCGTGCGCCGGAATGAAATGGATGCCCGCTTCGATCTCCAGTTCCCGCAGGTGCGCGATCATCGCGTCGCGCCGGCCGTCCAATACCCGCAACGGGTAAATGAACGGCGAAACGCCGGCAAAGCCGGTCGGCGGCACCGCCAGCCCGGCCCGCTGCGAAAAGGCGCCGGAGTAGGCTCGGCACGTCTCCCGGCGCGAGGCGATGAAGGCGTCGAGCAGCGCGATTTGCGAGAGTCCGATGCTCGCGTTGACGTTGCTGAGATGGTATCTAAAGCCGGGCGAGACGACGTCGTAGTTCCAGAACCGGCCGTCGCGCGAGCGCTTGGTGCCCTCGCGGTCGATGCCGACGTAGCGCAGCCGTCGCAGAAGCCGGTCCTCTTCCTCCGACGCCGTGACGATGCAGCCGCCGTCGACCGTCGTCACGATCTTCACCGGATCGAAGCTATACACGGCCAGATCGCCGTAGCTCCCCAGCTTGCGGCCCGCCACGGTCGTGCCGAATGCGTGAGTGCAATCTTCGATGACGCGTAAACCGTAACGCCGCGCCAACTCGTAAACTCCCGCCTGATCGCACGGCATTCCCGCAAAATGCAGCGGCATAACGGCTTTGGTACGATCCGTAATCAGCGCCTCGGCCTTGGCGGCGTCGATGCCGAAGTCGTCCAAGCGAACGTCGCACATGACCGCGGTTGCGCCGGTCATGTGGATCGCTTGATGGTCGGCGACGTAGTTGAACGACGGCGTAATGACCTCGTCGCCCGGCCCGACGCCGGCCGCAACGCACGCTAAATGCAGCGCCGAGGTCCCCGTGTTGGTCGCCACCACGTGGCGCTGCGTTTCCAGCACGCCCGCGACGGCGCGTTCGAATTCGGCCGTCACCGAACCCAGGCCGAGCCAGCCGTCTTCGAAAACCGTTTCGACGCTGCGCAGCGCGCCGTCGAGACACGGGCGGAAGAGCGGAATCATCCCGAGCGCGCTTCGCTCCCGCAGGGAGCGCTCCTCGTGCGACCGTATCGGTCCAGGCTGTGAGGATTTCGAATCGCTGGAAGAAACTCGGCGACGCCGGCTTCTCGGCCAACGGTTCGTTTCTCGCCACCTTCCGGCAACCCGACCAGATCGATGCAAAGTTCGCGGGGTGGGGTCCGTACGATTCCACCATGCGCTACTTCAAGTTTCTCTTCAGCGAACAGATTCGAAAAAAGGACGCCGCGTTCTTCGAGAACTACGCCCGGCTAGGGGAGACGGCCGTAGGAAATCCGACGATGCTGCCCGGACCGTCGGGCGAACCGATCAACAAGGACCATTTTTTCGCAGTCGAAGAGCACGCGTTCCTCGACCGGCACCTCGGCTTCGGCGACGTCGGTCGCGTCGTAGAGATCGGCGGCGGGTTCGGGCGCACCGCTCAGGCGATCGTCAAGCTGGCTCCGAGCGTCGAGCGCTATACCATCGTCGACTTGCCCGGGATGCTTTCGCTCAGCTCGCTCTATTTGAAAAAAGTCTTGACGGCCGCAGAGTTCGCCAAACTCCGGTTCGTCGACGCGATCGCTTGGGACGCCGCCGGCGGGGAGCCGCTCCCGGCGGATTTAGCCGTTAACATTGACAGCTTTCAAGACATGCCCTCGGAGGCGATCCGCATTTACTTCGAGCGCATCGTCGAGCGCTCGCAATTTTTCTATTCCAAGAACACCGTCGCCAAGTACCGGCCGGAGACGATCGGCGTTCGCAACGCGGATCCGTTGCTCGTGCTCGACGGCTGCACGACCGGCTGGTCGACCGACGTCATCGACATCTTCGACCAGCGCGAGCTGGCCTCGGCCTCGCAAAAGCACGTCGAGCAATACCGGCCGGCCGGCTCGTACGAGGTTCTGGCCGCCGAACCGATGGGGATGTTCCCGTACTATCTACACGTGCTCTACGGGCGAACCGTCAGCTCTTGAACTTGGGCAGCGTCTTGGCGATTTGCCCGAGCGCCCAATCGATGTCGTCGAGCGACGCCGCGTATGAGAAACGCAGATAGCCTTTGCCCGCGGCGCCGAACGACGAGCCGCCTCCGCACGCAACGCCGCCCTCTTCGAGGAGGAACTTTGCGAGCGCGCGGTCGTCGTGCGTGATCTTCGTCACGTTGGGAAACGCGTAGAACGCGCCTTCGGGCAACGTGCACGAGACGCCGTCGATGTCGTTGAGACCTTCGACCAAACGGTCGCGGCGCTGGCGGAAGGTCTCGTTCATGCGGCGCACGGGCTCGTCGGGCCCGGTCAGGGCCGCGATCCCGGCCATCTGAACGAAGGCGGTCACGCAGCTGAAGGTGTTGTTGTTGAAGAGCGTCACCGTCTTGGCCAAGCGCTCGGGCATGATCGCATAGCCCAGGCGCCAGCCGGTCATCGCGTAGGCTTTCGAGAAGCCGTCGACGACGATCGTCCGCTCGCGCATCCCGTCGATCGCAGCGATCGAAAAATATTCGGCGTCGAGGTAGAAGTTGCGGCTGTAGATTTCGTCGGCGATGACCAGGAAGTCGTGGCGCTGCGCCATCTCCGCGATGCGCTCGAGATCGCCGTGCGTCAGCACCCCGCCGGTCGGATTGTGCGGCGAGTTGATGACGATCGCTTTCGTCTTGTCCGAGACGCGGCGCTCCAGCTCGTCGAGGTCCATGCGCCAGTTGCGCGACTCGAGCAGCGGGATCGCGTGCACGTTGGCTTGCAGGTAGCTCGCGCACGATGCGTAGGCCGGATAGGCAGGATCGAAATAGATGAAGTCGTCGCCGGGGTTCAGCAGCGCCGATAGGACGTTCCAGATGATCGGCTTGGCTCCGGGCGAGATCACGACGTTCTCGGGCGTGTAAACCGGCGAAATGTGGCGGAAGCGGCTGGCGTACTCCGCGACGGTCGCACGGAGAGCCGGCATGCCCGCGGAGGGCGTGTAGTGCGTGTGGCTGTCGTAGAGCGCTTCGACGGCGGCTTTCTTGATATGCTCGGGCGTATCGAAGTCCGGCTCGCCGATCTCCATGTGCACGACGCGGCGTCCTTCGGCTTCGAGTTGACGCGCGCGCGCCAAAACCTCGAACGCGTTCTCCGAACCGAGCCGCGCGACGGCGGCGGCGATGCGGTCTTCGTGGACTGCGAGCATGCTAGTTTTTTCCTTTCCTCGATTCGAAACGTCCGCGGGACCCCGACCGCGGGCGGCGAAACGTCACCGCGTCATGCGCACGCTATCGGAAGTATTTGCGCCTGGAGCTCCTACGTTACCCGAAGGGCTCCGAACCCTCGTCGTTTCGCCCGACCGCGAGTTGGAACCTGGAATGACGGTGCGCGCGACGTTCACGTTCCGCAATCAAGGCGGCGCGGTCGCGACCGGCGTGCGCGTCCGCTTCAATCTGCCCGACGGTCTGGTCTACTTGGTCGGCAGCGGAGAGCTCGATGGGCTCTCGCAGGACGACGAACTGGGAAACTCACCGCTGCTCTCGCGCGGGGGCGCGCACATCGGCGACGTCCCGCCCGGCCAAGAGCGGCGCATCGAGATCGCGTACAGCGTCGCCGGCGCCATCGAGAACGGAACGACCATCGAATTACAAGCGGCCGTTGCCTCGTTCGAGCTGCCGCCGGTCGGGTCGAACGTCGTCCGCCTGATCGCGCGCAGCCGGCCGCAGCTCGCCAACGCGCTGACCCGCGTTTCGATCGAAGCGCGTCAAGAGCCGGTGCCGGGTTCCGAAGCGCAGATCACCGTTCGGATGCACAACGCCGGCGAGTCGAGCGCGCACGACGTCGTCGTCGTCGCGCCGATCCCCGAGCACACGGCCTACGTCGCCGGCTCGGCCCGCGTCAACGGCCGCGACGTCGAACGGGATCTCGGCGTGGCGTTCGACCGGCTCTACGCCCCGATCGTCGCCGCTTCGTTGGCCGCCAGCGCCTCGGCGACGCTGGTCTTCCGGGTCCGAATCGACGCGCCGCTGCCCGACGGAACCGCGATTACCGCCGCGGCCAGCGTCGCCTCGCAGGAGACGCCCGCCTTCGAACTCGAGCCGGCGTCGCTGGTCGTTCGCGCGGCGCCCGATTTCAGCGACGACCGCACGGCGCTGGCGGTCGAACCGGCGTACGACGTCCGCCCGGGGCAGCGCGTCGTCCTCACGCTGACCGCGTACAACGCCGGGACCGCCGCCGCCGACAACGTCACCGCGACGCTCGAGCTCCCCGACGCGTTGGCGCCGGTCCGCGGTGCGTCCAGTATCGACGGGCGTCCGGTCCGCGACCGGCGCAAAGACGCGCTGACCTTCGACCTCGGCCGCATCGACGCCGACGTCGCCGTCGAGTTGCGCACCGAAGCGGTCGTCGTCTCGCCGCTCGCCGACGCGACGACCTTGACGCCTGCCGGGGTGCTCGCATGGGAACCCGCCCGCGACGCCGCTGCGCGGCGTCTGGAACGAACGCTGACCGTCCGCTCGGAGCCGGCCCTCGCCTCCCGGCGCAACGCGATCGAACGCGTCGGCGCGGCCATCGTCAAACCCGGATCCGACGTCGAGCTGACCGTCGCGCTCGCCAACGACGGAAGTGCGTCGGCCAGCGACGCCGTGCTGCATCTGCGCGTCGATCCCGCGCTCGACGACGTCCGCGTCACCGAAAAGACCGCGCGGCTGCTCGTCGAGGGCGACACCATCGATCTCGGAACGCTCGACGCGTACGCGTCCCGGCGCCTCACGCTGCGCGCGCGCGTACGCACGCCGTACGGCGACCGCAGCGAGATACGCGCCGGCGCGAGCCTGCACACGCGCGAGCTGGGCGAGACTTCGCTCGGCGACGTGCTTTGGACCGTCGACTCGCATCCGGCGTTCGACGCACAATCGTCGCGGCTGGAACTCGAAAGCGGCGCGATCCTGCGGCCCAACCAGCTCGCCGACGTCGACGTCACGCTTGCCAACACGGGAACCGACGTCGCGCACAACGTGCGGCTGCGCCTGTACGTTTCGCCCGAAGCGCGCCTGGAAAGCGTCGACGGCGCGATTCGCGAAAAGTCGTCGCTGGTTTTCGGCGAGATTGCTCCGGGCGCGACCGCCCGCGCAAGGCTGGGCTTACGGCTGTTGCGCAGTCTGGCCAAGGAGTTTCCGGTAACCGTCGACGCCGTGCTGACGGCCGACGCGATGCTCCCCGTGCCGCTCGCGCGTTTGACGATCGCGACGACCGCCGAACCGGATTTTTCGGTCGGTACGTTTCGCAGCGAACCGATCGACGTCGTCGACGTCGGCGAGACGGTCGAATGGGTGCTGCACGTACGCAACGGCGGCGACGGACCGGCGCGCCGCGTGGCGATCGCCGTCGGTCAGCCCGAAACCCTCATTTACGTCCCCAACTCGACGACCGTCAACGACGTCCCGGTTCGCGACGTGGGCGCGCTCGCGCCGTTGGGCTCGAACCGCGGTATCGTACTCAACGAAGTCGATCCCGGCGTCGAGGCGACGATCCGCTGGCGCGACGTCGTCCACAACGGCTTACCGGCCGGAGAAGCGATCGTCCGCGACGCGCACGTGCGCTACGACGGCGACCGCGACGACGAAATCGTCTCCAACGAGTTGAAGGTACGTGCGACGCCGGTGTTTGCCAACGCGATTCCCGGCCTGCCGTTCGGACTCGACGGCATGATCGGACCGGCTTTCGGCGGCCAGCGGGCGCTGACCGAAGAGCGTTTCATGGAGCTCCCGCCGGCCACGCCGGTGGAAGGTCAGGAGAACGCCAACGGCCGCGCGATCTCCGGCCTCGCGTACCCGGCTCTCGACGCCGGAGCATCGGCCGACGGCGTTTACGACGGCAACCTCGTCTCCAACCGGGTCGGAACCTCGGCGGCCTTCACGACGGAACGCTTGACGCGGACCCTGCGTTTCTTGGACGAGGCGCGCTTCGGAGGACTGGTGACGCATCTCTTTGCGTTGCGCGCCTTCCTGCCCGACGCCATCGGCGACGCGCACGGCGGCGCACTCGGTCCGCTTCGCGACCAGCTGCGCGACGAACTCGACCGTCTCTTCATCAAGCTCCGTCTTCCCGGCTACGTCATCGCGCCGCGCGACGTCGAAACGCCGTCGCTGCGAACGACCGTCGAACGCGTCGCGCACGAAGCCGCGACGGCTCGCGGAACCCCGACCGAATCGCCGGCGGCGGCCGTCCTCCTCAGAGGCGGTTTCGACCCGTCCGAACTCGCGGAGATCTCCGAGCGGCTGCCGGACGCGCCGCTGGCCGGTGCGCTGCCGTGGGCCGCACTGGCGCGCTTCTTGCCCGACGTCACGCCGCAGTTCGCGCACTACCGCACGCTGCTGGTCGAGAAACTCGACGCGCTGGCGGATGCCGACGTCGACGAGTTCATCGAGGCGCTGCAGCGGCGTCGCGATGCCGCGCTCGACGCCGCGCTCGACGTCGTCAGAACGTCGCTGCACGCGAGCGTATAGTTCGGCATGGCGATCGCCGTCGCATTGGTCGTGGTTGCCGTGGCCGGGGCCGGAGTCGCCGCCTACGCGTGGCTGGCGCCGCGCCGCACCGCCGCGATGCGCGTTCGCTCCGGCGAACGTTCGCCGCTGCACGGCGACACCGGCTGGACCAACGCGGCCGGCGAGGAGTTTGCCGGCTTGAGCGAACCGGCACGCTGCGACCTGATCTTCGCCGTCTCCGCGCTCGACGACGCGCGGTCGCAACGGCTGCTCGAGCACGCGCTCGACGACCCGTCCGAAGCGGTCTCGCTCGCCGCCGCCCACGCCCTGATCTCGCGCGGCCACGGCGAAACCGTCGAACGCTATCTCGCAGCGCATCCCGGACAGCGAACCGACCGGATCGCCCGCACGCTGTCGCTGCTCCTACCGGAAGGCTAGCGCCTCCGCAAACGCGGGCGCGAGCCGAGGCGCCAACCAGTACCGCTCGGCCGGGCCGTCTTCGGCCAGGCGCGCGGCATTCTTCGATAACGCCGCCTCGACGTTTTCGGGAAAGAGCGCCGCGAGCTGCGAGCCGTAACAGCGAATGGCCGCGATCTTCGCAGCGGCGAACGCACCCAGTGAAAACGTGCAGGCCTGCATGCCGGGGGGATCGGCCCATTCCTCGAGCACGTCGTCGGAGACGCAGTACGGGAAGTCCTCGAAAAAGGCGACGCGATAGCCTCGGCTTGCCAGCGCCGCTCCGGCGATTCGCACGAGCGCGTGGTCGACGTGATTTCCCATGGCGAGCGGACCGACGATCCACGGGCTTTGCGCCAGCAGGCCGGTTCGATGTAAGGCGTCGACGATCGCGGCGGCGAGCTTCGCGTCGCCGGGCGGAATCGCGCCGACGATCGACTCCCAACCGGTGAAGTACGGCGAACGAATCGGCGCCGGCAGAAAATCGAGATCCACGCTTCGTGCGCCCACGATCGCACGCGCCCGCGCGTCTTCGGCCGACCGCAATGCGGCCGCTTCGGCAAACGTCTCGACCCCCAGCGCCGCAAGGGCGCCGCGCGCAAAATCGGAAAGCGCCGGCGGCTCCGCGGTGCCGCCGAACACGTTGACGATGGTTGCCGGCCGGCCGTCGGATTGCAACGCGGCGGCCAATCCTCCGCACGAGAGGATCGCGTCGTCGCGGTGCGGCGACAGGATCAGGCAGCCGTCGAACACGCGCACCGATTACGCGCCTCGAGCGGCCGGCGCCTCGTCCAGCCGCCGGGTTCTCCCGGCTCGCAGCTTCGGAGGCGCGGGCTTCGGCGCTTGCGAACAAGGCTACGTGGCCGCACCGTCGCTCACCGGTATCTTTGCCCCGGGCTCTCCCGTATTGGTCGAGAGCCTGCGAACGCTCGTGCTGGATCCCAAGCGTGCCGTCGCGCCGGGCGAGGAGATTCGCGCGGAGTTTTCCTTCTCCAACTTCGGCGGTGCAAGTGCGACCGACGTGCGCGTCCGGTTTTCGCATCCGCAAGGCGTCGCGCACGTCGAAGGCGGCGACGCCATCGACGACCGCTGGCTAGGCGAAGGCCTGCGCTTCGTCGACGCCAACGGCGCGCCGGTAGGCGATCTGGAACCCAACGCGCAGCGCCGCGTCGTCTCGACGTTTCGCGTCAACGACACGATCGAAGACGGCACCGAGCTCGTCTTTCAAGCAGCCCTGGTCAGCAGTCAGACCGCGCTGCTGGCCTCCAACATCGAGCGCGTGGTCGTGCGCAGCCGCCCGGTCCTGCAAAATCCGTCGACGCAGGTAACGCTCTCCGCGCCGCAAGGCGCGCGCCCCGGCGACACGATTGCGGTCCAAGCGACGATCGTCAACACCGGATCGTCGAGCGCGCACGACGTAGTCGTCATCCTGCCGGCACCGGAACACACGACCTACGTTCCGCGCAGCGCGCGGATCGACGGGCGGCTGGTGCTCGGCGACGGCGAGCCGTTCGACTACGATACCGCGGTCCCGGTCACCGAGCGGTTGTTGCCCGGGCAGAGCGTCACGATCGAATATCAGACGATCGTGGATACCCCGCTGCCCGACGCGACGCGCATCAGCGCCGCGGGCAGCGTGGGCTCGCGGGAGTGCGGCGAGTTTGCGGTCTCGTCCTCGGAGATCGTCGTTGCGTCGCCGGTCGATTTCTCGGGCGAGGAGACGTCGCTGCAGCTGCTCTGCGACGACGCGGTCGCGCCCGGCATGCAGATTCCGATGGTGCTGCGCGCGCTCAATGCCGGAACCGGCGCGGCCGACTTCGTGTCGCTTTCCTTCGTGCTGCCGCCCGGCTTGATCTACGCGCCGGGCTCGGCGCTGGTCGACGGCCAGCCGGTCAGCGACGACGCGATTGCGGGACTGACGTTTTCGGTCGGTACGCTGGCGGCCGGGCGCGCCGTCGAGGTCAGCGCGAACGCGACCGTCGCCGTTCCTAGCAACGGTCACGAACCGGTTCTTCCCGTCCAAGGCGCGCTGCGCTGGAAAGGCGGCGAACGCGATTTCAGCCGCCGGCTCACCGTTCGCGTCGCGCCGCGGTTTCCGCGCGGGCGCAACTACGTGGAGGCCGGACAGGGTGTGGTGCGCGCGCGCGACGACGTCCGATTCGTCGCACACGTCTATAACGACGGCACCGCATCCGAACGCAACGTCCGGCTGCGCGTGATTCCGGGCGTGCATCTCGACGACGTTCGCATCGCCGAGTCGTCCGAGGAACCTTTACCGTACGGCGAGCCGCTCGACCTGGGCATCGTCACGCCGCACCACGAGCGCCAGTTCGTCATCTCCGCGCGCGTGGCGTCGCGCGTCCCGGACCGCTCCAACGTGACGCTCGGCGTGGTGCTCGAACACGATGCCGGTGCGATCGATTTGGGAACCTCGACCGTCGTGGTGCGCTCGCGACCGCACGTTTCGCAGACCGGTGCGGCGTGGGAGGTCGCGTCCAAGGATCCGTTGCGGCCGCACCGGTTCGCCGACGTCGTGATCCGCTTCACCAACGAGGGCTCCGACGTGCTGCGCGACGCGCGGCTGGCGCTGAGGCTGCCGCCCGAGGTGGCGGTCGAACGCGCCGTCGACGCGCGCCGCGATCGCGAGGGCTTGATCTTCGGCGACGTCCCGGCGGAGACGACGCACGAAGCGCGCGTCACGTTGCGGCTCTTACGGCCGGTCGCGCACAACGCTACGCTGACGCTCGAGGGCTGGCTGCACGGCAAAGGCATCAGTCCGGTACAACTGACGTCGCTCGAGATTCCGACTTTCGCCGAGCCGCAGTTCGCGCAGAGCGCGCAGCTGCTGGCCGCCCCTTCGGAGCTCGCCAACGCCGGCGAGCACGTCTACTACGAAATTCGCCTGCGCAACGACGGCGACGGTCCGGCGGACCGCCTGCTCGTACGCGTCGTCCCGACCAAGCTCGCGGTCTACGTACCCTCCAGCACGACGATCAACGGGTTGGGCGTGCCGGACGACGCGGGTGCCTCGCCGCTCTGGTCGCAGCGCGGCCTCGCGCTCACCGACGTCAATCCGGGCATCGAGCTGCGCATTCGTTGGGAGATGAGCGTCATCTCGCCGCTGTCGGCCGGAACGGCGCTCGAAACGCGTGCCGTTTTGGAATGGGGCGAAGGACAAACGCTGGTCGTGATCGCGCCGACGCTCAAAGTTCAAGCCGAGCCGACGCTCGGCGAATCGACCGTCGGCACGCCGATCTCGATCGCGCGCATCTTTCCGGTCGAATCGCCCGCATTCGAACCGGCGCCGGAGCCCGCGGCCGCCGCGGCGCCGGAACCGCCGCAGCCCGAGCCGGAGCCTGAGCTCGAACCCGAGCCCGAACCGCAACGCGAGCCGCTGCCGCGCGCAATCGCCCAAGTTATCGCGGAGCAGCAGCTGCTGGCGCTGCCCGCACAAGCGCCGACGGCGGAGGTCGGCGAGAGCGCCGTGCTCGAATCGGCGGTCGAATCGACGACCGAGTTCGCCGCGGTTTCGGACGAGAAAGAACGCGACGCCGAACCGCCGGTGCCGGTCGCTGCCGGCCCGCTGCTCTACGTCGACTTCACGCTCGACCGGTTGACGCGTACGCTCGAGCTGCTCGACCGCAGCGACGCCGGCGGATTGATCGAGCATCTGTTCGCGCTGCGCATGCTTTTCCCGGAGAATGCGATCGCGGCCACGCCGCCGCTGACCGACGCGTTCGCCGGCGCGGGCCGAGCGATGCGCGCGCCGCTGGAACGGCTGTTCGTCCGGCTGCGCATGCCGCGACTCGCCGTCACCGCCAAGGATCTTGAAGACCGCGAGAGCAGGGTTGCATTGCGCGCGCTGCTCGAGCAGTTGCTGCAGGCGTCTGCCGCGGAACCGGTTCCGCCGCCCGAGGGCGCGATTCGTATCGAGAGCCAGATCGATCTCGACGTCGTGCGCGGGCTGCTGCCCGACTTGGAGACCGCGCCGCTGGGTTCGGTGACCCCGTGGGTCGCCAACGCGCAGCTCTTCGGCACGGCGGTTGCGTACGACGGACGCGAAGACGACGCGCTCGGAAGATACCGCGCCGAGATTCTCAAGGTGCTCAACGTGCTCTCGGAACTTCCGATGGACGAGTTCCACCGGGTGTTGACGACCAGCGTCAACCGTTCGCTGGACGAATCGCTGGCGACGGCGCTCGACGCGCTGCGCGGCGCCGCCCGTATCGCCGTGGAGTAGCCGAGATCGGCGACGCCGTCACCCTCGGTATCGCGCTCATCGTTCTCGCCGCAGTTCTCGCGGTCGGTGCGTGGGTCGTGTCGACCGTGAGGGAGCGGCAGTGGCGTCCCGCGCCGCCGCCTCCGCCCCCCGACTTTCCGCCCGTCGTCGTCGAGCCGGCGCCCCTGCAATGGGTCAAATCGATCGGCGTGACCGAAGAGCATCCGATCGACGCCGAGCTTCGGGTCGACATGATCGAGCGGTTGGGCCTCCTGGGGGAGCCGTGGTGCGAGGACGCCCTGCGCGCGGCATCGCACGAAGAGCGCGATCCGCACGTAAGCGAAGCGATCGCAGCGGCACTGCGAAAGATGTGAGGTCCCGCGCGCTCTACGGCTTTTTGTTGAAGTACTTGACGAGAATCTGGCGCGCGATCGGTCCGGCTACCGAGGCGCCGTAACCGCCGCTTCGATCCACGAAGACCGCGAGTGCGACCTTCGGATGGTCGGTCGGCGCCCACGCGATGAACCACGTCGTATTCGGTCCGCTGCCGCCGCCGGTCTCGGCGGTGCCGGTCTTACCCGAGAACGCAAGTCCGTCGATCGCCAAGCCGTACGCCGTGCCGCCCGGATCGGTGACCTTCGCCATGCCCTCGCGCACCGCTTTGAGCGCAGCTTGCGTGACCGGCACGTGGCGGATGACGTGCGGATCGATCAGCTTGACGATCGCGCCGCTGGGGCTGCGGATCTCGCGCACGACTTCGGGCTGATAGAGCGTCCCGCCGTTGATCACGGTGGACGCGATGTTGACCATCTGCAGCGGCGTCGCTTGCATCGCGCCTTGGCCGATTCCCAGAAAGCACGCGTCGGCCGGCTCGAGCGGAACGCCCGCAACCTTCTCCATCCAGGCGTTGGTCGGCCAGTTGCCTTCGTTTTCGCCCGGCAGATCGATCCCGGACTTGGCGTCCAGACCGAACGCCAGCGCGTATTTGCGTAGCCGGCCGTTGCCGAGATACGACGAGAGCCGGAAGAAATATCCGTCGCTGGATGCGGCCAGCGCCGGCACGAAGGTCGTGTCTCCCAAGCCGCCTGCCGCGATGTCGTGCGCGATGTATCCGCCGCAGTCCCACGCTCCGCTGTCGTAGACGACTTGGTTGACCTTGACGACGCCTTCGGTCAACGCGGCCGAACCGGTCACCATCTTGAAGGTCGACCCGGTCGGCGTCGCAGCCGCAATCGCGCGGTTGAAGAGCGGCTCGGTGGCGTCGGTGAGATAGAAGCCGATGCGCTTGTAGTTGTCGGCGGAGAAGTCGTTGGGATCGAAGTTCGGATAGCTGACCAGCGCCATGATTCCGCCGGTCCACGGATCTTCGGCCACGACGGCGCCGGAAAGCTTGCGACCGTGGCCCCAGCTCTTGATGCCGTCGGCCAGCGCCTCTTCGGCGATCTGCTGCAGACGCCAGTCGACGTTGCTGATCAGCGTGTCGCCGGGAACCGCCGCCTGCGACGAAATCGTCGAGACGACCGCGCCGGTCGCGTCGACGACGACGCGCTGGCCGCCCGGAACGCCGCGCAGATACTTATCGTAGCTGTACTCGAGACCGTCTTTGCCGATGACGTCGTTGGGCGTGTAACCCTCGCGCTTGAGCCGCTGATACTCGTCTTCGGTGATCGCGCCGACGTATCCGAACAGGTGCGATCCGAGCGGCCCGTGCGGATAGCCGCGAATCGGCTGCACTTCCAGATCGACGCCCGGCAGGTCGCTGAGCAGCTCGGAGAGCCGCGCGACTTTGGCGACCGGCAAATCCGTCGCGAGGATCACCGGCCCGTAGGGCTCGTAGGCCACGACCTCGTCGAACGAGCGGTAGTTGACGCCGCGATGGTGCAAAACGCGATACCGCAGCGTATCGGCGTCGACGTCGAGCGCGTGCGCCAGCGTCGCGAGTTCCGCGTCGACGTCGGCGACTTGCGACGGAATCAACGCAACCACGAACGACGGACGGCTGCGCACCAGCACGGTGCCGTGCCGGTCGTAGATGATGCCGCGGGGCGCGGCCACCGGAATGAGCCGGACTTGATTCGCGGTGGCGGCCGCGCGGTATTGCGGGCCGTCGAGCAGCTGCACTTCGATCAACCGGCCGACCAGCGCCGCCAGCGCCAGGATCACGATCGCGACGAAGGCGACGATACGCCAGACCGGACGCTCCCAAACGGGCCGGCGCGGATTCGTGCGGCTCGGAATCACGCGCGCTGGACGTCGAAGCGGCGGGCCACCAACATGGCGACGACGATCGTGCCGACGTTGAGCGCGGCTTGCAGCAGCGCATCGTGAAAATGCTGGGTCGCAAGGCCGGGCGGATAGCCTTCGAATCCCATGGTCGTCCAAAACAGCAGCGCGCGCAGCAGCGTCGCAACCGCCGTGATCACGGCGACGAGCGGAACGGAATCGGCGAAGAACCCGCGCGACAGCACGCTGGTCGCGGTCGCGGTCACCGCGGTCGAGATCGTCCAAGCCGCGCCGGTCTGCGCGCTCAGCACGTCCTCGCACAGACCCGCCGCTAAACCGAAGATCGCGGCACGACGCGGGTCGGCCCGAATCGCGTACCACACCACCACCACTAAGACGAGGCTCGGCACCACGTTCCGAAACGCGAGATAGTGCACCAGCGTCGACTGCAGGATCACGGCACCCAGCAGCCACAGCACCGCCGCATGCCACGGCGGCCCGACGAACGGGGCTTCGTGCCGCTTCGGACTCGCCGAATGTCTCACGACCAAAAAACCTGCAACCCTACGACCGATAGAGCGACAGGAGTCGGGAGGAAGCAACCATAGTGGGTTGTGACCGACGAGCGACGACGAGTCGCGCAAAAATCCGATACAAGCCGTCTTGCGAGCGATTTTTGGGTGAATCGAGGAGCGAGGAGGGAGCAACCATAGTGGGTTGTGACCGACGAGCGACGACGAGTCGCGCAAGAAGGCGATACAAGCCGTCTTGCGAGCGATTTTTGGGTGAATCGAGGAGCGAGGAGGGAGCAACCATAGTGGGTT
>DATJUC010000221.1:0-11343 GCA_035502675.1 Candidatus Acidiferrales bacterium
ACGGCGAAGGCCGTCGCAACGGCGGTCCAGCGAACGATCATGATTCACCCCTTCGCTTCGTTCGCCGCGTCCCCATGGCGGTGCCGCGGGGTCGCGAGTCGGAGCGGCGAAGAGCCTCCCTTCTCGGAGGAAACGTTATGATGCCCGTTTTGCTCGCGGCCTTCTTACTGGGCCTGGTAGCGGGACTGCGCACCTTTACCGCACCTGCGCTGCTGTGGCTGGTGCGGCACGGCGGGGTATGGTCGATCGTCCTGGCGATTGCCGTGTTGCTCGAGTACGCGGCCGACCTGCATCCCAAGGCGCCGCCGAGAACGCGAGCCGCCGGCTCGATCGCTCGCATGCTGAGCGGCGCCTTCTGCGGATGGCAGCTAGCGATCGCCGGTAATGCTCCAGTGATCGACGGCGCCGTCCTCGGGGCGCTTGGTGCGATCGCAGGCGCATACGCAGGACTCACGTTGCGTACCCGCGCGGCCGCGGCGATCGGCAACGTTCCCGCCGGTATCATCGAAGACGTCGTGGCGATTGCCGCCGGACTATTGATCGTCACCCACGCATGATCGCGATATCGCTGGGTTCGGCCGAGTTCGTCGGGCGCCGTGAAGAGCTCGGGCTGCTCCACGACGAGTTCGCGCGGGTGTGCGAACGGCAGGCCCGGTTCGTCGTCGTCGAAGGCGAAGCTGGAATCGGAAAGTCGCGGCTGCTCCACGAGTTTCTGGCGTCCTTGAAGGGGAGGGCGACCACGTTGCGCGGGCATTGTTCCGAACAGCTGCGCGTTCCGTACCGCCCGTTGGCGACGATCCTGCCGCGTCTGGAAGCCGGCGGCATGGAAAAGGCCCGTTTCTTCGAAGCCGCCGCGCGAGCGTTGGGGCGCGAAGGCGCGCGGCGACCGCTCGTGGTTGCGATCGAAGACCTGCAGTGGGCCGATTCTGCAACGATCGAGCTATTGACGTATCTGGTGGCGAATTTTGACGTCGGGCGCGTCATGCTCGCCGTCACGCTGCGCACCGACGGCGTGGTCGCCGATCCGGCATTGGCGGCGTTTCGGCATCAAGCCGCGCGCAACCGTGCCCGCTTTCTTCGACTCTCCGGACTCCGTGCGAGCGAAATCCGCCACATCGTCACGCAGTCGCTGCGCGCCAACGGCGCAGCCGCCGACCTGCAAACGCTCTCCAAAATCGAGTCGTTGGCGGAGGGCAATCCGCTCTTCGCCGAGGAGCTCGCGCACGTCGCCGTCGAGAGTCCGACGCTCGATCTCTCGGCGAGCGCCCCGCTGTCGCTTCAGGCGACGCTGAGCGAACGCTTGTCGCCTCTACCGGCCGACGATCGTGCGACGCTCGTCCGCGCCGCCATTCTCGGCCAGCGCTTCGATGCGAACTTCCTCGCCGGCATTCTCGATCGCGACCCGGCGACCGTGCTGGAAACGATGCAACGCGCGGTCGCCGCCGGCATCGTCGTCGCGTCGCGGGAGCCGCCCGACGAATTCGTATTTCGGCATGCGATGATCCGTCAGGCGCTGGCGGACCAGCTGATCCTGGGTCTGGCCGCTCCGCTGCACGTTCGCATTGCCGAAGCACTCGCACGCTTGCCGGACGCCGATGCGCGCAGCGCCGAGCTCGCGTACCACTGGTCGGCGGCGCGCGATGCCGAGCGCGCGCGGTTTTACAACGAGCGGGCCGCCGAGGCCGCCGAGTCGATGAACGCGTATCGCGATGCCATCGGCTTCTACACCGCCGCGTTGCGCTGGGACTATCCGCCCGGGCCGCAGCGCGCGGCCGTCTACGAACACGTCGGCACGCTGCTCTATATCGAGGGGATCGGCGACGAACCGGCGGCGTGGTTCGAACGATGCCGGGCCGAATACGAGCGTTTCGGTGCGGGCGAAGGATCGGCGCACGCGCTCTTACGCCTGGCCGACCAACACTGGGTCGACGCCCGAACGAACGCGAGCCTCGAGGCGGCGACCGTCGCGGCGTCGCTGCTGGACGCCCGTACCTCGCCGGCGCTGGCGGCGCAGGCCGCGCTCTCGCTGGCACGTTTCTCGATCACGCTGGGCGACTGCGGGGCCGCGCAGCGCCATTTGAACGACGTGGCGGGGTTTGCGGAGCGCTTCGGGCTCGATCTCGAGGCCGAGATTTACGAGGTCCGTGCCGAAACGCGCGCCGCGTTGGGCGACGCCGACGGCGCGCTCGACGACTGCGCGTCGGCGTCGCGTTTGGCGCAGCGCATGGGCGTCAGCGAGACCATCGCGCAAATCGAAAACAACTATGCGATGGTCGCTTACGACCTCGGCTGCCTCGACGTGGCGATCGAACGCCACACGATTGCCATCGCCGAGGCTCGCCGCACGGCCATGCTGTGGCGCGTCGCGTACTGCGCGCTCAACTTCGCCAACACGCTGCTGTTGCGCGGCGAGCTCGATACGGCGCGTACCCTGGTGTGGGAGGCGCTCGACAGCGGCGTCACGACGGCCACGTTGCGAACCAAGGCGGCGGCCGTCGGCATCCCGCTGGCGCTGCGCCTGGACGATCGCGCCTTGCTGGTCAAGTGCGCCGACGAGGAGACGCTGCAGTTCGCGCGCCGTTCCGGGGAGATCCAGCGCATCGCCTCCGTCTACGCCGCTTTCGCCGAGCTCCGGTTCGCACAGGGGGCGCGCGACGAAGGGCTTCGCCTGCTCGACGCGGCCCTCGACGCCGTGGACCACCCGCACCGCGCTTGGAGCTTTTTCGTTCAGGTTGGCCTGGCGGGAAGTTCCGAGCAGCGCGAGCGTGCGCTGCGGCTGACGGCCGGCGCGACCGCGCGCCCTCGCCTGGTGCGCGCTCACCGTCTGCTGCTGAGCGGACGCCTCGAGGGCGCCGCTCGCGCCTTCCGGCGACTCGGCTTTGCCGTCCCCATCGCCGAGACCGCTCCCGCGCAGGAAACCCCGGCGTTGAGCGCGCGTCAAAGCGAGATCGCGACGCTGGTCGCTCAAGGCCAGAGCAACCGGAGTATCGCCGCGCGCCTGCACATCAGCGAGCACACGGTCGAGCATCACCTTTCCAATATCTTCGCCCGGCTCGGCCTGCGTTCGCGAACGGAGCTGGCCGCGCGGGTGGCGGCCGGTATTTCGCCGGCGCGGCAATAGCGGAAATCCGGGATACCCGCCGGCGCGGCGGCTTCCTATAATCGCCCAAAGACATACCCGCGAGGGAGATGCCGATGACTTCATTGCTTCGACCGTTGATCCGCCGCACGATCGCACTCGCCGCCGCGCTCGCGATCTGGTGCGCGGTTCCGGCCCTGGCCGGCACGACCGGCACGCTTACGGGCACCGTCGTCGACGCCGCGACGAAGACCCCGCTGGCCGGCGTCACCGTGACGGTGACCAGCCCATCGCAGATCGCCCGGGTGACGACCGACGCCGCCGGCCGTTACACGTTTCTTTCGCTTGCCCCCGACACGTATACCGTGGCGGCCGAGCGTAACGGCTACGACTCGGTCTCGATCGCCGGCATCAGCATCTTCGCCGATCAGACCCAGTCGATACCGATCGGGCTTCAAAAGAGCCTCAAACAGATCGCCCGCGTAACGTCTCGCTCGTCGCTGAGTCCGGTCCGGCCCGGAACCGGCACCGACGTGTATTCCGTCAATCCGGCGATGACCACGGCGGCGTCGACGCTGGGCGGCGGCGGCGGACTCAACAACGCGTACTCCGCGATCGCCGCGATGCCGGGTGCCTACGTGCCGCCGAATCAAGTCGGCGTCAATCAAACCGTGTACATCCGCGGCGGCTACTACGACCAGATCGGCTACGAGTACGACGGCGTCCCCGTCAATCGCTCGTTCGACAACTATCCCGGCAACTCGGAGAGCACGCTCGGGCAGCAGGAACTGCAGATCTACACCGGCGGCGGCGAGTCCGACGCAAACGCCACCGGTCTCGGCGGATTCATCAACCAGGTCATCAAGACCGGAACCTTTCCCGGCTACGCCGTTGCCCAGTTGGCGGTCGGGTCGCCGACGTTCTATCACGACGCGCAGATCGAAGTCGGCGGCGCCACGCCGGACCGGCTCTTCTCCTACTACGTCGGCGTCAGCGGAGAGGATCAGGCCTACCGGTACTTCGATCAATACAACGGCGCCAGCCTGACCGACAGCATCCCGTACGGCTACTGGCCCTCGCACGTCACCACGCTGCTGCCGTTCTGGCCGGCCGTCTATCCGACGTGCAACAACAACACGACGTACACCAATCCGCTGGCCGACACCCTGACGAGCGATCCCGGCTGTTTCGGCTCGTACCCCTCGAACTTCGGCCAGCCGTCGCTCTTCGACAGCCGCAACGTCGTCGCCAACTTCCACGTCGGCGTTCCGCACCGCCACGACAACGGGCGAGACGACATCCAGCTGCTGTACATGTCCTCGACCAACTACACGCAGTACTACACGAGCCTCGACGACGCCGGCGGCCTGGGCTACGGCATCGTGAACGACGGAACGCTCTATTACGGCGATTTCTACGCCGGCAACACCAACCAGTGGCCGGACTTCTACACCTACCCCGGCAGCACGCGCTGGCTGTCCTCCGCCTCGACGAGCCCGGTCGCCTACCTGTATCCGGGGTCGCCGACGGCACGCTGCGCTAACGTCACCGGCGTCGTCAATGCCTGTCCGGTCAATGCGGCCGGCAATCAGGAGACGGTCCAGATTCCGGCCAACTACCGCGACGGACGCTGGGACGCATCCAGCATCGTCAAGCTGCAATATCAAAAGAACGTCGGCTCGAACGCCTACGTGCGGCTCTTCGGCTACACGTTTTACTCCAACACCAATCAAGCTACCGCCAACGGCTGGGGCAACGACGTCTCGCTGGGCGTCGAAAACTATCAATATCAAGTCGATTCGCATACCCGCGGCCTCGAGCTGCAGTTCGCCGACCAGATCTCCAACGATCACTTGCTCACCGGGATGGTCTCGTATTTGACGTCGACGACGCTGCGCGACTATAACCACAACTACTTCAACACCGGCAGCCAGCAGGTCAGCAACTTCACGAACGGGTCGGAGTGTTTCGCGACCCGTTCCAACGGCACGTATAAGATCGGCGATCCGGCGCCGTGCAACGCGCCGATCTCGCAGGGAACCTTCGTATCGCCGTACGGCTACTTCGGCGGCCAAAATCCGTGCGCGACCAACCCCGTGGTGAGCGGCACGCCGGCCTGTGCGGACGGGGCCTCGATGCTGCTGACCTACCTGGGCAACAGCGCCGATCTCAACTCGGTCACGCCGATGATCACCAGCGCGTCGCTGGCCGATCAATGGCGGCCGGGCGACCGCTGGAACATCAACGTCAGCGCCCGCTTCGAAAACGACGCTTACGGCCTGGCCGATACCAACAACGCCGGAACCAACTTCTGGTTTGCCGCAGCGCAGCGCGAGTTTTGCGTCAATCCGGTCACGCGCCAGCCGGAGTTCGTTCCGCAGCCGCCGCAGAGCATCTATCTCTTCCAGCCGCTGGTGACGTTCAACTGTCCGGTCGACACCTCGACCGGGGTCCCTATCCAGACCGTCCACCCGAACGGTACCGACGGGATCCTGCTGACGAACAACTATCCATCGGTCTACAGCCTCTCCTACGTCGAGCCGCGCGTTTCTATGACCTACACCGTCAACCCGGACGTCGTGCTGCGCGCGTCGGCCGGGCGCTACGCGCAGCAGCCTCAGAACTACGAGATCCAGTACAATACGCTGCAACCCAATCTCGCCTCGACGCTGCTCGGCTTCATCCCGTTCGGCTACTCGTCGCCGCTCCACGAATCACTTCCTCAGTACTCCAACAACTACGATCTCTCGTACGAGCAGCATTTCAAGGGCACCGACGTCGCGATCAAAGTGACCCCATACCTCCGCTGGGCGACCGATCAGCTCTACGAAACCGCGAACCTGCCCAGCCTCGGCGTCTCGCCGGCGTTCAACGCCGGCACCGAGCGCGTCGACGGCGTCGAGTTTCAGCTGACGAAAGGCGACTTCAACAAAGACGGGTTATCGGGAAACTTCTCGTACACGTACACGAACGCGGCCGAAATGTGGAATAACTACACCGACAGCATCATCGGTCCGGTCGACCAATACAATCAGGACATCGAAGAGTTCAACGCGCTGACCAAAGCCGGCGGCGGCGCCCCGTGCTACGCGCCTACCGCCAACGGAACGGCCGCGCCGACCTGTCCGGGGAACTCGATTCGCAACCCGTACTACACCATGCACCCCCAGCCGACGCTCGACCCGCACGGCTGGTACGCTCCCGGTTTGGACTTTCCGTATATCGCTCCGAATACGGCCGCGATGGTCCTCAACTACCGTCACGGCAGATTTGCGGTGACGCCGGCGATGTCGCTGCTCGAAGGTACGACCTACGGCACGCCGGCCGACGTGCAGGGACTCGACCCGCGCAGCTGCACGGCCAATCAACGGTCGATCGGCATCTCGACGCCGTACCCGCTCAACGCCGACTACACGTCGTGCTCGTCGGCTTTGACCAAAGACGGAACGACGCCGGGCAACCTCTACATCCCTAACCCGCAAACCGGCACGTTCGACACCTTCGGCGAGTTCCGCCAACCTTGGCAGTTCAACCTCGGCCTGCAGATGTCGTACGACTTCACGCCTCGCATCTCGGGTAAGGTCATCGTTACCAACCTGGTCAACCAGTGTTTCGGCGGATCCTCCACCCAGTGGAGCAAGGCCTACGCGCCGAGCAACGTGATCTGCGGCTACACGAGTAACGTTTTCTATAACGTAGGCAATTTCTACAACGGCGCCAGCCCCTACGACACCAAAGCCAACGGCGTTGCGGAGAATCCGTACTTCGCGCAGAGCTTCGTCCCGTCGTTCGGCGATCCGTTCTCCAGCAACTATCCGCTGGCGCTCAATCTCTACTTCCAGCTGCAAATCAAGATATGAAGCTCGCGCTCGCGGTCGCCCTCCTCGCCTCGATCGCGTCCGCCGGCGCGCCGCCGCAGCGCGTCGCCGCCGCGCAGCCGTGCAAAGTCATCGTCTTTCCGCCGTACGGCCGTTACGCGGCTTCGGGACCTTTGCACGGCCCCGGCCTGATGCTGGGCGGCGGCGGAGCGCTCGAGGAGCCACCTTCGGCGTTTGCATGGATGCACGATCGGATAGTGGGCGCGACGCGCGCGCGTTCCGGCAACGTGGTCGTGCTGCGTGCGTCGGGAAGCGACCTCTACGACAAGCCCTTCTACCAGTATGGCAACTTCGCGTCGGAGCAAACGGTCTTCATTCCGCCGTGCGCCTCGCGAGCGCAAGCCGACTCAGCCGCCTGGGTCGTGCGTCGCGCCGACGCCGTCTTCTTTGCCGGCGGGGACCAAGCCAACTACGTCGCCTGGGACGGCAGCAAGCTCATCGCGGCGGTGAAGCACGTGTACGCGCGCGGCGGCGTCGTCGGAGGCGGAAGCGCGGGCCTTGCAATTCAAGGCGCGGTCGTCTACGACTCGCGGGCGGCCGATCTGATGGGCGTCGAGACCCACACCGCCGACGCGGTCGCCAACCCGGCCGAGCCGCGCATCAGCTTCACCGTCGGGATGTTCGCGTGGCCGGCGCTCGCACGCACGATCACCGATACCCATTTCGCGGTCCGC
Organism: Candidatus Acidiferrales bacterium; assembly: GCA_035502675.1. GTDB lineage: Bacteria > Vulcanimicrobiota > Vulcanimicrobiia > Vulcanimicrobiales > Vulcanimicrobiaceae > DATJUC01. The sequence goes on from DATJUC010000221.1 coordinate 7,632, forward strand.
GACCGCTTCGGACGTCTGGTGGCGTTTCTCGCGCGCATCACCAACGAGCAGCTCATCCCGCCCGGTCCGGTCTACGGTTTGGGTGTCGATCAAGCCAGCGTCGTGGTCGTCGATCCGGACGGAATGGCGACCGTGTTGAACGCGCCCGGCGGGAAAGGGGCGTATTTGCTGCGCGGGCACGACGTGGTACTCGCCTACAACGGCGGTCCGCTGGTCTACACGGTCGACGTCTCGCACGTGGCACGCAACGGCGAGCGCTTCGATCTGCTGCACAAAACGACCGACCAGCCGTGGTACAAGGTCACGGTCGACGGCCGCCGCAAACCGCCGTACTCGCGCAATCCCTACGGCCCGTGAAACTTCTCGCGCTCCTCGGGTTGGCCGCGCTGCTGGCAAGCTGTTCGCGTCCCGGGCAAACCGCGCCGGCCGATACGCTGGTGGTCGCGCAGCAGCGGGAGCCGATGTCGCTCAATCCCGCTCTGGAAAACGGCGTATCGTCGACGGAATGGGGCTTGCTGCTCTTCCAGTATCTCGTAAAGTTCGACGACCGCGGGCGTTTGATCGGCGACGCCGCCCTCGCGCCGCCGACGCTGCAAAACGGCGGAATCAGCCGCGACGGATTGACCATCACCTACCGCCTGCGGCCGAATCTGCGCTTTGCCGACGGCACGCCGCTGACGGCGCAGGATTGCGTCTGGTCGATTCGCGCCGTTCAAAACCCCGCCAATGACGTGCAATCGCGCTACGGATACGACCGCGTCGTCTCCGCGCGAGCGCCGGACCCTCGCACGCTCGTGCTGCGCTTGCGCGAGCCGTTTGCGCCGCTCATCACGCTGGTACTCGCGCCGCAAGGCTTTCCGATTCTTCCCCGCCATCTGCTCGCGGCCCAGCCGAACTTCAATCACATCGCGTTTGGCGACCGCCCGATCGGATCCGGGCCCTACGTCGTGACCGATTGGGAACGCGGCGATCGCGTCGAGATGCGGGCAAATCCATATTACTGGCAGGGCAAGCCGCACATCGAGCACCTCGTCATCCGCTTCGTCGCCGATCCGAACACCGCCATCAACATGCTTCACACCGGCGAAGCCGGCGGCTTCTACAACGATGAGGACCTCACGAACTTTCCGCTGCTTGGCGCCGTTGCGGGCACTTACGTTGCCGACGAGCCGATCGACGGCGTCGGGGCAATCATCTTCAACACCCAAGACCCGCTGACGTCGGATCCGCGCGTCCGTCACGCCATCGCCGAGGGCATCGACATCGCTTCGCTGGTGCGCAAAGCTTATCGCGGGGCCGTGACCGCCGCCGACGCGGGCCGAGGGTTGTTCCTATGGGCGTACGATGCCGCGGCGTATCCGCCGATTCCTTACGATCCGCGCGCCGCTGCGGCCGCGCTCGACGCCGCCGGCTGGCACCTGGGAACCGACGGCGTTCGTCACCGCGACGGACGCGCGCTGGACCTGCTCTTCGCGATTCAGGCACAGACGCCGGGCGATCAAATCGTCGGCAACGTCGTCGCCGACGAGCTGCGGCGCGTCGGCATACGCGTCTCGCTCAAGCAGTTCAACGAAGCGCAGTTCGTCGCACCTGCCGACCTCGGAGGGCCCGTTTACGGCGGTCGCTTTCAGCTCGCCCTCTATCCGTTCGTCAACGGCGACGATCCCGACCCGACCGATCAGTTTGCCTGCAGCCACGTTCCGCCCGCCGGATACAATAAATCGCGAATCTGCGACCCGCGGATCGACGCTCTGCTGACTGCCGGACGCTCCACCTACGACATCGCGCAGCGGGTGGCGATTTACGCTCGGCTGCAGCGTTTGCTCTACGCCGAGCTGCCGATAGCCCTGCTCTATCAGCGGCGCGAGGTCAGCGCGTTTACGAAGCGGCTGCACGGCCAGACCACTTCGCTCTCGGGAACGTTTTGGAACGTGGGACGATGGCGGCTGACGCGCTAGCCGCGACGTCGCTCGACGGCGAGCCGATCGTGCTCGTGCGACGGGGCGAGCTGGTCGAATCGGTCCATCGCGTGGCGGCGTGTGCGTGCGACGATCGCGGCCGCACGCTGGTCGCCTTCGGCACCGTCGACGTTCCCGTCTACTTGCGCTCCTCGGCCAAGCCGTTCATTGCCGCTGCGGCGGCGCGCGAAGGCGTGGTCGAGCGCTTCGGCATCGAGCCGCAGGAGCTGGCGGTCATGGCGGCGTCGCATAACGGCGAGCCGTTTGCGATAAAAGCCGTCGAATCGCTCTTAAAAAAGATTGGCGCCGGCGAGGACGCGTTGCTGTGCGGCGCGCACGCACCCTACGACGAAGGCGCCGCTCGGGCGCTTCAGGCGTCGGGACGGCAGTTTACCGCGATCCACAACAACTGCTCGGGAAAACACGCCGGCATTCTCGCGTTGTGCACCGCGCTCGGAGCCGATCGAGCAAGTTACTTGCGGCCGAATAACCCCGCGCAACAACACATCCTCGCACTGTGCGGGCGGGTACTCGACACGAACGCGGACGAACTGCCGCTCGCGGTAGACGGCTGCGGCATACCCGTCTTCGCCACGACGCTGCGGCGCGCGGCGCTGGCCTTTGCGCGGCTCGCTTCGCTCGACGGGCTCGACGACCGCGACGCGCATGCGCTGGCGGCGGTCCGCGCCGCGATGCTCGCCCATCCGCAGTACGTCGCCGGCACCGGCGACGTCGATACGGAACTCATGCTCGCTTGTCGCGGAAGTTTGGTCGTAAAATCGGGTGCCGAGGGCGTCTTTGCAGCCGGCTCGATTCCGCAGAGGGCCGGACTGGTCATAAAGGTCGTCGACGGCGCCGCGCGCGCGCGGCCGCCGGCGGCGATGGCGGTGCTCGAAGAACTGGACTGGTTGCCCGCGGACGCGGCCTCGCGGCTGCGCGAGTTCGCGCAAACGCCGATTTACAACCGGGCCGGGACGCTCGTCGGGTCGATCTCGGCGACGCTTTCGGCCGTCGCTTCGCGCCACGCCACGAAACGCTCGACGTAGAACGGGTCGAACTGCGTGCCGCTACACCGTTGCAGCTCGGCGAGCGCGGCGGCTTCGGTGATCCCGCGATGGTACGGGCGATCCGAAACCATCGCGGAAAACGCGTCCAGAATCGAGACGGCGCGCGCCAGCGGATGGATCTCGTCGCCGCGCAGCCCGTTGGGGTAGCCGAAACCGTTCCAATGTTCGTGGTGCTGTCCGACCAGGCGGGCCACGTCGTGCCAGCCCTCGTGGCGCGCGAGAATGTCGTAGCCGTAGGACGCGTGACGCTTCACCGTCTCGTACTCGGCGGCGGTCAGCCGGCCCGGTTTGACCAGCAAGCGATCCGAAATCAGCAGCTTCCCGACGTCGTGGAGCAGGCTCGACTGCAAGAAAGCCCCGAGCCACTCGCGATCCAGCTCGAGGTTATATTCGGACCACTGCTTGGCCATCTGATTGACTTCGAAGATGTGAACGCGCGTGTAGGGATCGCGATCGAGCATCGCCGTCACGATGGTCTCGACGCCCGCGAAGTTCCCGTGCAGGTCCTCGATACGCTGCCGCTCCAGTGCGCGCACCGGTTTGCAGCCCTCGCGTCGCGATATCGAGGCGCGATCGACCGCCAACGACAGCAGGTGATGCCGGGTCGTTCCGTCCAGCGGAGCCAACGCGTAGCCGAAGGCCAGAGAAATCGGCAGCGTCTGATCGTTGGTGAGATAGGTGAGCTCG
>DATJUC010000222.1:0-59319 GCA_035502675.1 Candidatus Acidiferrales bacterium
CCGACTTGGCCGCCACGTGCACGGCACGTACGAGCGCCTTCTCTTCGGGCGTCTCGCAGGCCGGAAGCGTTCCGTACGCGCCGGGGTCCGTCCCGAAGAACGGCTCGCACGCCCGCCACACTCGATTCACGAAACGAACGCGGCCGCTGATGCCCTCGTCGGTCCAGTCGCTCGTATCCTCCGGCGGCGTGACGTACAGCAAAAAGAGACGCATCGCGTCGACGCCGTTGCGCTCGGCGGTTTCGTCGATCCCGATGACGTTGCCGCGTGACTTCGACATTTTCTCGCCGTTGTAGAGCAGCATGCCTTGATGGAAGAGCCGCTCGAACGGCTCGTCGCTGCCCGTCACCCAGCCCCGGTCGTGGAAGAACTTGTAGAAAAAGCGCGAGTAGAGCAAATGCAGAACCGTGTGCTCGGCGCCGCCGATGTACTGATCGACGTTCATCCAGTAATCGGCGTGCTCGCGCTCCCAGGGCGCGCGCTCGTCGTGGGGATCCAAATAGCGCAGATAATACCACGACGACTCGAAGAACGTGTCCATGGTATCGCACTCGCGGCGTGCGGGACCGCCGCAGCGCGGGCACGTGGTTTCGACGAAGGTCGCGAGCGAAGCCAGCGGCGAGCCTTCGCCGGTAAACTCGACGCCGGGCGGCAGCAAGACCGGCAATTGCTCTTCCGGCACGGCGACCTCGCCGCAACGGTCGCAATAGACGATTGGGATCGGCGTTCCCCAATACCGCTGGCGCGAGATGAGCCAATCGCGCAGGCGCAAGTTGGCCGTCGCCTTTCCGGCGCCCAGCCGCTCCAGCCGCTCGGCGATCGCCTCTCGCGCGCGCGCGCTCGACATCCCCGAAAAATCGTCGCTGGCGATCAGGCGCCCGTCCTCGACGAAGGCCGCTTCGAGCGGCGCCTCGACGCCGGCGTGGTGGGCGGGAACGATAACGCGTGCGATCGGGAGCCCGTGTTTCTTCGCGAAATCGAAGTCGCGCTCGTCGTGGGCGGGAACGCCCATGACGGCACCGGTGCCGTACTCGGCGAGCACGTAGTTGGTCACCCAGATGGGGATCCGTTCGTGCGAGAGCGGGTTGATTGCGTACGCGCCCGTGAAGATGCCCTCTTTTTCCATCAAACTCGTTCGCTCGAGCTCGGATTTCGATTTCAGCGCATCGGCGAACGCCCGAATAGCGGCGGCGTTCTTCTTCGAGACGATGCCTTCGATGCGCGCGATCAGCGGATGTTCGGGGGCGATCGCCAAGAACGTCGCGCCGTAGAGCGTGTCGACGCGGGTGGTGAACGCGTCGATGCCGGCGTCGAGGCCGTCGACGCCGAAGCGAAGCTCCACGCCCTCGCTGCGCCCGATCCAGTTGCGCTGCATCGTGCGGGTGCGTTCGGGCCAGCCGTCCAGCCGGTCGAGATCGGCCAGCAGACGGTCGGCGTACGCGGTGATCTTGAGAAACCATTGCGACAGGTTGCGGCGCTCTACCAGGTGATCGCAGCGCCAGCAGCGCCCGTCGACGACTTGCTCGTTGGCCAAGACCGTTTTGTCGTGCGGGCACCAGTTCACCGGCGCTTCGCGTTTGTACGCGAGGCCGGCGGCGTAGAGCTGCAAAAACAGCCACTGGTTCCAGCGGTAATACTCGGGCTCGCAGGTCGCGATCTCGCGAGACCAATCGTAGCCGGTGCCCATCAACCGCACCTGGCGCTGCATGTTGACGATGTTTTGCGCGGTCCAGCTGGCCGGATCGACCCCGCGCGCGATCGCGGCGTTCTCGGCCGGCAGCCCGAACGCGTCCCACCCCATCGGATGCAAAACGTTGTAGCCCTGCATTCGCATCATTCGCGCGATTGCGTCGCCGAAAACGTAGTTCTTGGCGTGGCCGATATGCAGATCGCCCGACGGATAGGGCAGCATCTCCATCGTGTAATACTTGGGGCGCGCATCGCCGGGCTCGGCGCGATAGAGGCGCTCGGCTTCCCAGCGTTGCTGCCATTTACGCTCGACGGAACGGAAATCGTAGCTCTCGGCCATGGAGCGCTCATCGTACCCGATTCGCGCGCCGGCGCGCTACCTTTCCGGTCGGAACGATGCGCGTGAAGGTACGGCGTGATCGTTCGCGTCGCGCTGGTTCTGACCGCCGCCGGTTTGGCCGCGTTCGCCCTTCGGCATCCGGCCGTGCCCGCGCCCCCGGCGCAAGACGTCGCCGCGCCGGCGCCAACTCCGCCGGCAAGCGCCCCGCACCGGGCGCGGCGACCGACGTTCGCGCCGGCTGAGATCCTCGTCTACGTCGCCGGAGCCGTCGTTCGTCGCGGGCTGTATCGCCTCGCTCCCGGGGCGCGCGCCGTCGACGCGATCCAACGCGCCGGCGGGCTTACGCCTTCGGCCGATCCGGCCGCGGTCAACCTTGCCGCCCGACTCCAGGACGGCGACGAGGTGTACGCGGCGCCGTCCGGCGGCCGAACGCGGGCCATCGGTGCGGCAGCTCGCTCGCACCGGTCGCATCGACGGCGAAGCGCCGCGCAGCCGCCGGCCGGCGTCGACGTGAACGCGGCGCCTGCGTCGGACTTGGCCGCCGTGCCGGGGATCGGCAGCGCGGTCGCGGCGCGCATCGTCGAGATGCGCGAACGCGCAGGCGCCTTCGCTTCGCTCGACGAGCTGCTCGACGTAGCGGGTATGACGCAAACGCGATTGGAGCGCGCGCGCCCGTACTTGCAGCCTCCGTAATCGAAGCGGAGGTTGCCGCCAGAGACGAGCGAACTCGCTCTAAATGTCGGACCTGCCCGCGAAGGAGACGCTGCCGCATCTCATCCGCAGAGCGCTCGCGCCGTCGCGTGAAGAGCTCCTGGTCGAGCGCGTCGGCGGCAAGTGGACGCCCACGTCCAGCGCGCGCCTGCTCGAACGCGCCGAAAACGTCGCTTGCGGCATTCGCGTCGCCGGCTTGACGACCGGCGACCGCGTCGCGCTCGTCTCGCACGATTGCGTGGATTGGGTCGCTTGCGCGTTCGGCGCGCTCTTCGCCGGCTGCGTCATCGTTCCGATCTATCCGACGCAGGCGCTCGATCACACGGCGTACATCTTGCAGCACTCCGGTGCGAAGCTCGTCTTCGTCGACTCGCCCGCGACGTTGGATCATCTGCGCGCGAGCGGCGCGCCGATGCCGGAGGTGGCGGTGTTCGACTCCGAGACCGCCGGCGGGCTCCAAGCGCTCGAGCGGCGCGGAGCCGAGCTGCGCGCGGATCGTCCCGAGCTTCCGGGGGTCTTCGAGTCCGCGATCTCACCCGACGATCTGGCGGTGCTGATCTACACCTCGGGAACCACCGGCAACCCTAAGGGCGTGATGCTCTCGCACGATAACGTCGCGTTCGACGCCCAATCGGCGCTGACGTACGGGATGGAAGACGTCGAAGACGGGCAAGACGTGCTGTCGGTGTTACCGTACTCGCACATCTTCGAGCATACGATGATCTACATCTACTTGCTCGCCGGAGTGCGCTACAGCATCTGTCACGATCCGAACGAGCTGCTCGCCGATCTGCGCGACGTTCGTCCGGTGGCGATGACCTCGGTGCCGCGGCTGTTCGATCGCGTACTGGCGGGCGTGACCGGCCAAGCGCTGCGCGCCGGCGGCCTGCGAGCCAAACTCGTTCCGTGGGCGCTGCGAGCCGGACGCCGGTATCAGCGCGCCGTGAACCTCGGCGGAGGTGCCGGCCCGTGGCTGCGCTTGGAGTACGCCGTGGCCGAGCGGCTGGCATTGCGCAAGGTTCGATCGGCGCTCGGCATGGATCGCATGAAGTTCATTACCAGCGGCAGCGCCGCGCTGCACACCGACGTCGCGATGACGTTTTTGGCAATCGGCGTTCCGATCATGCAGGGGTACGGCCTGACCGAGACGTCGCCGGTGATCACGGTGAGCAAGCGGACTTCCAACGAATACGGCGCCGTCGGCCGGCCGCTGCCGGGCGTCGAAGTGCGCATCGCGGAAGACGGCGAGATCCTGACGCGCGGCCGTCACGTCATGAAAGGCTACTACCTCGAGCCGGAGGCTACCGCCGCTGCGATCGATTCCGAGGGCTGGTTTCACACCGGCGACATCGGGGAAATCGACGCCGCCGGGTTCCTGCGCATCACCGATCGCAAACGCGAAGTTTTTAAAACCGACACGGGCAAGTGGATCGCTCCGTCGCGCGTGGAATCGGCCATCAAGCGCTCGGTGCTGGTGGCGCAGGCGATGGTGATCGGAAGCGGGCGCCCGCATCCGGCCGCGATCGTCGCGCCGAACTGGGAGATGCTGCGTTTGCAGATGGAGTTGCCCGGCGATGCCGACCCCGAACATCTCGCGACGCGCCAGGACGTCCGCGATTTCATGGCGGCCGAAGTCCGCAAGCGCACCGCCGACCTGGCCAGTTACGAACAGATTCGCCGGGTCATCGTGATCCCGCGGGAGTTCTCGGTGGAGAGCGGCGAGCTGTCGCCTTCGATGAAGATCAAGCGCCGCGTGGTGGAAGACCGGTATGCCGCGGAGATCGACCGTGCGTACGAGACCGAGCTCGAACGTGTCCCGGCGGGTCGATGACGTCGTCCGCGGCCCAATCAAGAGCAAGACCGTCTTTCCGGTCTTGATCCTGCATCTGATCAAAGAGCAGCCCGACCACGGTTACGGCTTGATGCAGCGCGTCGAAGCGGTCTGCGGGGATCTGCTGGCGGTCAACACCAACAAAATCTATCCGCTGTTGCGCCGCTTGGAGGAGCGAGGCTTCGTCTCCGCCTCCTGGGACCACCCCACCAAACGGTCGCGCCGGGTCTACGCGATCACTTCGCAGGGAGAGGAGCGCTTGGAGCGGATCAAGCAGTCGATGCTGCCTTACCTCGACTCGATCGAACGCGCAGTCCTGCGGCTGAAAAAAGAGCTCTACGCGAAAGTGCCTGGATAATGGCAGAGGCGCCGAGGTTTCTGGCGGTAGTGCATCTGCGCGACCTGCGCTGCCCGCAATGCGGGCAGCGGTTGGCGAAAGCCGGCGCGAGATCGTTCGTGGTCGACGAGCGCGGCGATCCGGTCGGATTCGACGGCGACGAGTCGCCTTCGGAAATGCGTCTCGAACTGCGTTGCCCCGACGGCCATCCGCTCGCGCTGCTGGTTCCCAACGAGGTCGCGGCGGAAGACGTTGCGTCGACGCCGGACCACGCGCCGGTCGCGGTGGACGCGGTTTTGATCGACTTTTGAGAGCCGCCGCGACTTTGCGCTGCAGGTAGGCGCGCGCCTAGCAATAATCTGGGGTCTACCCGAGCTCGTGGAGGATCCAGCTTGCGCTTTCAACCGCTGCACGTCCTGTTCGCGGTCTCCCTGGCCGTGTCGTCGACCGGAACGTCGCCCGCTGCGGGGCCGCCGGCGATTCCCGCAACGACCCCCGACGGCGTCACTCACCATACCATCGTCCTGGACGGCAAAACGCTGGCGTATACGGCGAGAGCGGGCACGATCACGCTGCGCAACACCGACGATCAGCCCACGGCGCGCGTCTTTTATACGGCGTTCACGCTCGACGACGCGGACCCGTCGCAGCGCCCGGTCACGTTCTTTTACAACGGCGGTCCGGGCAGCTCGACGATTTGGCTGCGGATGGGGTCGTTCGGGCCGATGCGCGTTCAGACGTCCGACGGAACGATGACGGGGCCGCCGCCCTATCGCCTGGTCGACAATCGGTACAGCCTTCTCGACCGGACCGACCTCGTCTTCATCGACATGCCGGGCAGCGGCTACGGGCGTTTCATCGGCGTCGGGAAGCCGAAAGATTTTTGGGGCGTCGACCAAGACGCCGATGCCTTCGCGCAATTCATCCAGCGCTATCTCACGAATTTCAACCGCTGGAACTCGCCCCGTTTCCTATTCGGCGAATCCTACGGCACGACGCGCTCGGCGGTCCTCTCCAACCTGCTGGCGCAACGCGGAATCGCCCTCAACGGCGTCGTGCTGCTCTCCTCGTTTCTTAACCCGATGATCGACTATAACGACGGCGCGCCGATCGGCGGCGGCGATTGGGCGTACGTACTCTATCTGCCGACGGAGACCGCCACCGCCTGGTACCACCACGCGATCGGCGGAACGCTGCAAGGCGACGTCGATCAAGCCGAAAATTTCGCCAGCCACGAGTATCTCGACGCGCTCGCGCAGGGCGCGCAGCTGCCTGCGGACCGGTTCAACGCGATCGTGTCGCGGCTGCGCCAGCTGACCGGTCTCTCGGATCGCTACATTCGCAACTCGAACCTGCGAATTCCCTACGACCGGTTCGAAAACGAGCTCTTGCGCGAACGGGGCCTGACGGTCGGCCGTCTCGACGGGCGATTCGCGACGTACGTCCTCGACCGGCCGGAACTCTCTCCGGATTGGGACGCCACCGACGCGGCCGTCGACTCGGCCTTCGTCTCGACCAGCAACTACTACATCCGCCAGGTGCTCAAGTACGATACGCCGCTGCTCTACCGCGCCGAAATCTACGATCTGATCTTCGCCGACGGCAACAGCTGGGACTTCAAGCACGGCAACGATCCCCAGACGTTCAACGTCGCGCCCGACCTGGCTCAGACGATCACGTATAACCCGAATCTCAAGGTCTTCTCGGCCAACGGATACTTCGATTTCGCGACGCCGTTCTACGCGACGGTATACGTACTGACCCATCTCTACATCGCACCCGCGCTGCAGCGGAACATTACGTTCGGCTTCTACGACTCCGGACACATGGTGTATCTGCATCCGAGCGCTTTGGCGAAGTTCCACGCCGATTTGGAACGCTGGTACGCCGCGACCTTGCGCAACCGCTGAGGTAGGAAACGTTCGTGTTGATCAAACGAATCGCTCTCGTCATTCTCGCCGCGGCGCTCGTGGGTGCGGCCCCGGCCAAACCGCCCGCCGCGCCGCCGCCCCCTCCGGCGGAAACGCCGGACGCGGTTACGCACCATACGATGGAACTGGGCGGCCGGACGTTGGCTTACACGGCTCGGGCCGGCACGATCACGCTGCAGAACCAAGCCGGCGAACCGACCTGCCGGATGTTCTACACGGCCTTCACGCTCGACGACGCCGGCCCGAGCGCGCGTCCGGTGACGTTCTTGTACAACGGCGGACCGGGCAGCTCGACGATTTGGCTGCGAATGGGATCGTTCGGTCCGTACCGCGTGCAGGTTACCGACGGCGGCGGCCCGACCGAAGCCCCTTTCCACTTGGTGCCGAACCAGTATTCGCTGCTCGACAAGACCGATTTGGTCTTCATCGACGCTCCGGCAACCGGCTTCAGCCGGATCGTCGGCGCCGGTAAGCCCGAGGACTTCTTCGGCGTCGACGAGGATCGCGATGCGTTCGCGCAGTTCATCTCGCGCTACGTGAGCGCGTTCGGCCGCTGGAACTCACCCAAGTTCCTGTTCGGAGAATCCTACGGAACGCCGCGCACCGCGGTTCTGGTCAACTATCTCCAGCGACAGGGAATCGGCATCAACGGCGTCGTGCTGCTCTCGTCGGTGCTCGATTTCAGCCTCGACTGGGACGTGAACTTTACGCCGGCGGCGATCGGCGGCGGCGACTGGGCGTTCCCGCTGTATCTGCCGACCGAGGCGGCGTCCTCGTGGTATCACAACGCACTGCCCGGGCCGCCGACGACGCTGGCGGCGCTGTTGCCGCAAGTCGAGCAGTTTGCAATGGGCGAATATCTCAACGCGCTGGCCGCCGGCGACCGGATTTCGCCGTCCACCTACGCCGACGTGGTGGCGAAGCTCCACGACTACACCGGGCTTTCCGAGCAATACATCCGGGATTCGAATCTGCGCGTTCCGTATTGGCGCTATACGACCGAGCTGATGCGCGACCGCGGGCTGACGCTGGGCCGATACGATTCCCGGTACACGTCGTACGCTCTGGACCGGATCAACGACCGGCCCGAGTTCGACGCCACCGACGCGGCCATCGACGCCGCCTTTACCGGCGCCGGAAACTACCTCATCCGGACGCTGATGCGCTACGATACGACGCTGGAATACCGTCCGGTTGCCTATAGCCTCGTCCGGAACTGGGACTGGAAGCACGGCGGAAATCTGCCCACCAACACCGCGCAGGACCTAGCCGGCGCGATGGCCTTCAACCCCGGCTTGAAGGTCTTCTCGGGTAACGGATACTACGACTTCGCGACGCCGTTTTTTGCCACCACGTACACGCTCAATCACCTGCAGCTGCCGCCCCAACTGCAGAGCAACATCACGTACGGCTTTTACGAATCCGGCCACATGGTCTACTTGCACACGCAGGCGCTGGCACAGTTCCACGACGACCTCGAGCGCTGGTACGCCAACGTGTTAGCGGGGCGCTAAGGCGTTGGCCCGGGCCAGCGTACGCACGTAAATCGCGTCCAGCTTGACGTACGCGTCGCGCATCGTCGGCGTCGGCGCGGCGTCGGCGCTCTCGACCGCGAACTCGAGATTCTCGAGCGCGGACTGCACGTACAGGAAGCTCGTGAAATCGTGCGAGTAAACGCCCTCAGAGTCGTCGGGGTTGACGGCCGGCTCGACGCCGACGACGTCGGTGCGCAGGAGCTGCCGTTCGGCTGCGGACAGCGCCGAGTGCGCCAGCCGTCCCTGGGCGGTGGCTCGCGACGCCCGAACGCGCTCGCGCAGCGCGCCGATCTCCAAGGCGAACTCGTACTGCGACCGTAGGTCGGCGTCGGTTGCCGGCACGCGCGGATCGCGGCGTACGACGGCCGTTCGAACGTAGGTGCGTCCGTCGACGCTCAACCGAATGGCGTAACGGCCCGGCGGCACCAGCGGACCGTCAGCTCCGCCGCGCCCGAAGTTCCAGACGAAGCGGTGCGCTCCGGCGCCGGCATACGGCACCGGGTGCGCTACGATCCAGTGCGTCGTGAAATCGACCGAGTTCGGGTCGACGGCTTTCGGCGTCTCGGCGCTGGACCACCGGCCGAGCAGCGCGCCGCGCTCGTCGAGCGCCTCGATGACGACCGGCGTCCGCGCGGCACCGTCGAGATAGTAGTCAACGAAGACGCCCGCAACGCGGTTCTGCGCCTGCGGCTCGTCGAGCGGCAGCGGCGTGCCTCCGCCGTTGAAGTTGTTGCCGTAGCGAACGCGATACGCGACGCCGGGCGCGAACAGATAATTTCCGCGGGCGGCGACGGCGGCGGCCATCTGGCGCAGCGAGACCGCGTCGTCGAGCACCCAGAAGGCGCGTCCGTGCGTCGCGACGGCAACGTCGTCGCCGTGGATCGCGACGTCGCGAATCGACGTCACCGGCATATTGAGTTCCAGCGATTGCCAGTGCGCGCCGTCGTCGAACGAGACGTAGACGCCTTTCTCGGTGCCCGCGTAGAGCAGCCCGCGCTGGACCGGGTCTTCGCGCACCGCGTTGACGAACGATCCGTTCGGAATGCCGGCGGCGATCGAGGTCCACGTCTTGCCGCCGTCGGTGGTACGATAGACGTACGGTGCATAGTCGTCGAGGCGGTGGCGATCGACGGCGACGTAGGCCGTCTGCGGATCGAAGTGAGACGCCTCCACGAGCGCGATTTTGCTCCAGCTTCCCACTCCCGGCGGCGTAACGTTGTGCCAATGGGCGCAATCGTCGGTCGTGAGCCAGACGTAACCGTCGTCGGTGCCGGCCCAGACGGTGCCGGCACGCAGCGGCGACGGTCCAATCGAGTAGACGACGCCGTGGCGCCGGACGTTATTATCGTCGGCCAGCGTCGAGGCGTCCAGGTTGGACGGCGCGCCTTCGTCGCTGCGCGAAAGATCGGGGCTCACGATCTGCCAGCTGGCACCGCCGTCGCGCGTGCGAAAGACGTTCTGGCGACCGAAATACAGCGACGTCTTGTCGGCCGGCGAAAAGGCGACCGGCATCGTCCACGTGTTGCGCCAAATCGTTCCGGGGCGATCGATCGTCGGATCGACGTCTTGCTCCCATCCGGTTGCGACCAGCTCTTTGCTTACCGTACCGCCGAAGACGAGACCGGGGTGACGCGGGTCGGGAGCAAGGTAGCCGTTTTCGCCGCCGACGTCGATCGGCCGGAAGTCCTGTTGTGAGATCGTCGAGTATTGCGACGTCGCGCTGGGCGCCATGGCGGCGCCGGAATCCTGTTGCGCGCCGTACAGCCAATACGGAAAAGCGTCGTCGGCGACGACGTGATAGAATTGCGCGGTCGGCTGGTTATACCACGAGCTCCAGGTTTTTGCGCCGTCGACCGTGACGACGACGCCTTGATCGCTGCCCAGAATCATGCGCGAAGGATCGTTGGGCTCGATCCAGAGAGCGTGATAGTCGTCGCCCGTCGGATCCCCGAGGATCGCGGTAAACGACTTGCCGCCGTCGGCGGTGCGATACGTCGACGTGTTCATCACGTACGCAACGTCGGCGTTCTTGGGATCGGCGGCGATCTCGCCGAAGTACCAGCCGCGCTGCCAGATCCGGCTGTCGCCGTCGACGTGCGTCCAGGTTGCGCCGGCGTCGTCGGAACGGTAGACGCCGCCGTGGGCCGCATCCGAATCGACGGTCGCGTAGACGCGCTGCGGATTCGCCGGCGTCGTCGCCAACCCGATGCGTCCGACGCGTGCCGGCAGGCCGTTCGTCACGTGCGTCCAGGTTGCGCCCGCGTCGGTCGACTTATAGAGCCCGCTTCCCGGACCGTTGGACGGCGGATACACGTTCCACGGCGGACGGCGCGTCTGCCAGAGCGCGGCGTAGATCGTGTGCGCGTCGGCCGGATCGAAGGCCAGATCGATCGCACCGGTATCGGCGTCCTTGAAGAGCACTTTGGTCCAGGTCCCGCCGCCGTCGGTACTTTTGAAAACGCCGCGTTCGGCGTTGGGGCCGTACGCGTGACCGAGCGCCGCGACGTAAACGACGTCGGGGTTTTGCGGATCGACGAGAATTTTTCCGATCTGCCGCGTGTCGTCGAGGCCGACGTGACGCCAAGTCTTGCCGCCGTCGGCGGACTTGTAGACGCCGTCTCCGTAAGCGATGTCGGAGCGCATGTCCGCTTCGCCGGTCCCGACGTAGATCGTGCGCGGGTCGCTCGGCGCGACCGCGATCGCTCCGATCGAGCCGACCGGCTCGCCGTCGAAGATCGGATTCCACGTCCGGCCGGCGTTCGAACTCTCCCAAACGCCGCCGTCCACCGCACCGAAATAGAAGCGATCGGGTTCGCCGGGAACGCCGGTCACCGCGAGCGCGCGGCCGCCCCGAAACGGGCCGATCATTCTCCACTGGAGGTTTCCGAAATACGCGGGATCGACCGCGGCGGGGCCGCTTGCGGCGCGAACGACCGCGCTGCCGCTCGCCAACGCGGCGAGCACGACCGTCAAGATGCTGCACGTAAGACGACGCATGGCGTGCCTTTACGTGAGGAAGCGGCGGCGCCCTTCGCGGCGATACGCGCGATAACGGCGGCGCGCCGTCGCGTGCAGCGTGCGAGACGCGACGCGCGCGCCGCCGAAGAATTCGCGGAGTTGTTGTTGCTACCAGCCGCCGCCCATGTCGCCGCCGCCGAAACCGCCGCCCATGTCGCCGAAACCGCCGCCGCCCCAGTCCCCACCGCTGGCGCCGCTCATGTCGGCTTGACCGGCATCGGCCTGCCAGCCGCCGGCGTCGCCGCCGCCCCAGCCGCCGCCGGAGGCGTCGACCGGTCCGGGCGTGGCCGCATCGGCCGGCGAGGCAATGCCGCCTCCCCGCTGACCGAACATTTCGTTGCCGAGCCAGGCACCGCCGAGGCCGCCCAGCAAGCCGCTCCAGAAGCTTCCGCCGCCGCCGAAACCGCCGCCGCCGTAGCCGTAACCCGGCCCATATCCCGGCGGAGGGGCGCTTCCCGGCGGAACGCCCGGGCCGGCCGGACCGCCGCCGTAGTACCGCGGTCGCGACATCGCGCGCAAAATCGAACGCAAAAGCAAGAAGCCGATCACGGCGATGATGATCCACCAAAACATCGAGAGATGAAAACCTCCGAATGCGGGCGCGTTCCGTCCGGTCGCCGCGGGCACGCCCGCCGTGCCCGAGCCGCCGCGCAAGCTTCCTAGATGCTCGCGATAGACGCCCAGCACGCCGTCGACCGCGGCGCTCAGTCCGGCGTCGTAGTTTTCGGCCCGAAACTGGCTCTCCATCGAGTGCCGGATGCCGGCCAGAACGCTGGGCGTAAACCACTGCGCGCCGGCGCGGTCGGGAACGATGATGTCGCGCCGGTCGTCCTTAGCAATGAAGATCAGAACGCCGTCGACGTTTTGCTGCGTGAAAGCGTTGGCCGCGGCGGTCTGCAAGCTTTGGCCGCCCAGCGATGCGACCGTAACGACGACCACGTCTTTGCCGGTCTGCGCGTTGAAATTGCCGATCCGGTCGTTGGCTGCGGCCACGGAGCTCGGCGAGAACATCTGGGCTTGGTCGATGACGAAATCGCGAGCGGCCGCCGGCAGCGCCGGAAGCCAGCCGGCGAGCGCGATGGCGAGAGCGAGCGTTCGTTTCATGCGTACGGTCGAGACCTCCGGCCGTTCCTACTGCTGCGGGAGCGCGAAGTTTCGCCGGGCGCCCCTCCAGGAACTCGGCGGCCGTACGGCTGACAAACCCGCCATGGCAGAGCCGGCGCACCTGCGAACCGGGTCGCTCAGCTTTATCGAAGTGCTGGCGACCTCGGTCGCGCTGATCGGACCGAGCATGACGCCGATCCTGATCGCTCCGTACATGTACGCGAACGCCGGTAACGGCGCGTGGCTGGCGTATGCCTTCGGCGGCGCAATGCTGGTCGTGGTCGCGCTGAACATCAATCAATTCGCCCGCCGGTCGAGTGCCGCCGGATCGATGTACGGCTACGTCGCCGATCATCTGGGTCCGTTCTTGGGAGCGATCGGCGGCTGGACGCTGCTTTGGGCGTATGGCTTCGTTGCGGCCGCGGTGCTCGGGGCGATGGCGCTCTTCGTCGGCATGCTGCTGGCCGACGCGGGACTGCGCGGCGTGTCCGGCGTGGCCGCGTACGTGACGTTCGCGCTTGCGGTCGCCGCGGCGGCGTGGCAAGCGGCCTATCGCGGCGTGCAGATCTCGGCGATCGTCATGCTCGTCTTGGAAGCGATCTCGGTCGCGATCATCTGCTGGCTGATCGTCGTCGTCCTCGTCCACCACGGTCCCAGCGTCGACGCGGCGCAGCTGACCGTGCGAGGCGGATTTCCCGGAGGCGTCGGACTGGCCATCGCGACCGCAGTTTTCAGCTACGTCGGCTTCGAAAGCGCGACCGCCTTCGGCGGCGAAGCGGCGCGCCCCCTGGTCACGATCCCGCGCGCGGTGATCGGCAGCGTGCTGTTCGTGAGCGCATTTTTCATCGTCGCAATTTATGCCGAAATCGTCGGGATGCAGCACGCCTCGACGTCGCTCGACAAGCAAACCTTTCCGCTGGGGACGCTGGTCGCGCTTTTCGACGTCGGCTATTTGCGTGTTCCGCTCACGATCGGCGCACTTTGCAGCGCCTTCTCCGTCTGTTTGGCGTGCATCACCACCGCGGGCCGGATCGCCTACGCGATGGCCTTGGCCGGCATCTTGCCGCCGTGGTTTGCGTCGATCGAGCCCAAGCACGCAACGCCTCACGTCGCGGTCACGACCGTCACCGCGATCACCGCGATCGTGGCGGTCGCGTCGCTGGGGGCGGGCGTCGCGCCGATCGACGTTTTCAACAATTGCGGCACCTTGAGCTCGTTCGGCTTCATCGTGATCTACGCGCTGATCTCGGTCGCGGCGGCAATCTACGTCAACCGGCTCGGCGAGATGCGCTCGATCGATTTCCTGCTCGCGGTCGCGGCGCTCGGGCTGTTGCTGGTTCCCGCAATTACGCTCTTCTATCCGGTACCGCCGCCGCCCCAACGCTGGTTCGCGTACTACTTTTTGGCGTTTCTCGTCGCCGGCTGCGGCTGGTTTGCGATCGGCCGGCGTGCAGCCGCTTGAGCGGACGTCGACCGCCGCACGCGTGGCGTCGACGCTGCGCGACCGGATCGCCGGCGGCGACATCGCTCCCGGCGAACGAATCGTCGAGCTCGAGGTCGCGCGCGAGCTCGGCGTGAGCCGCAGCCCGGTTCGCGAAGCGCTTCTCAAACTGGCCGAAGAAGGCCTGGTAACGATTCTGCCCTACCGCGGCGCGATCGTGGCGCCGCTGGATCGCGAACGCCTGGGCGAGCTCGTGGAGTTTCGTCTGGCGCTCGAGCGCTTCGCGCTGGAACGGCTGGTCGAACGCCGCGACGCCACCGTCTTCGCGGTGCTGCGGCGCCGCGTCGCGACGCTGCGCGAAGCCCTTGGGGCCGGCGACCGCCGCCGCATCGTCGACGAAGATCTCGCGTTGCACCGCGCGCTGGTGTCGGCGGCCGGCAATGCCCTGTTGAGCCGCACCTACGACGGGCTGCTGGCGCAGATTCGCCTCTACATCGACTTCACGAGCGCGCGCTACGAACGCGCCGAAGACCTCGCCGACGAGCACGAGGCGCTGCTCGACGCAATGACGCGAGGCGACGTGGCGGCCGCGCGCACGTTGCTGGACGCGCACATCGTGCACGGCCTCGACGGGGAGTAACCGGACGGGCGCTTACAATCCGATCGAATCGATGATCGAGACGAACCGCTGGGTCAGCGGAACTTCGAACCACGTCTCGATGCGCGCGGTCAACTCCGGAATGCCGCGCAGGTGTGCGACGCCCTCTCGGACGGCGGCGCGGCTCGGCGCTTCGCCGACCAGTTCGTCGTGCAGCCGGTCGATTGCGGCATGCCCTTCGTGGCCCGCGGGAAGCGCGGCGTGCAAATCGCCGGCCGGAAACGGCGCCGGGCGTTCGGTCACGCGGTCGGCCATCGAGAGATCACGACCCGCTGTTGCGTGTAAAACGCGACGGAATCCTTTCCGTGACAGCGCAAATCGCCGAAGATCGAATCCTTGACGCCGCCGAACGGAAAGAACGCCATCGGCGCGGCGACGCCGATGTTGACGCCCACCATACCGACCGCGATTCGCGACGCGAACGCGCGCGCCGCGCCGCCGTCCGCAGTAAAGATCGACGAAGCGTTTCCGTAGCGCGACGCGTTTGCGATCGCGATCGCGGACTCCAGCGAGGGCGCGCGCACGATCGCCAGCACCGGACCGAAGACTTCCTCGCGTGCCAGCTCGCTCGCGGGATCGACGTGGTCGAAGACGACGGGCGAGACGAAGCAGCCGGCGCGGCGGTCCGCGTCGACGTCTCCGCAGAGCATCGTCGCGCCCGCCGCGGTCGCGCGCCGTACGTACGCATCGATCCGGGCGATGGCGTCGTCGCTGATGACCGGGCCCATTTCGACGTCTTCGTCGAGGCCGCGACCCAGGCGCAACGCGCGCGCCGCGCCGGCCAGCATCGGCGCGAGCCGCTCGCCTGCGTCGCCGACGGCGATCGCGACCGATCCGGCCAAACAACGCTGACCCGCGCCCCCGAACGCCGAGCTCATGACGGCGTCGACGGTCGCGGGCGTGACGCCGTCGGGCATGACCACCAGGTAGTTCTTGGCGCCCCCCAGCGCTTGCACGCGTTTGTGATTGCGAACCGCGCGTTCTTGAACCGCCCGTGCGACCGCCGACGAGCCCACGAACGAAACGGCCGCGACCGACGGATGATCGATCAGGGCGGCGACGGTTTCGGCGCCGCCGTGCACGACGTGGAGAACGCCGTGCGGGAGATCGCACGACTGCGCGACGTCGAAGATCGTCTGCGCGGTCAACGGCGTCTGCGGCGACGGCTTGAGCACGAACGTGTTGCCGGCGGCCAGCGCGATCGGAACCATCCACAGCGGGATCATCGCCGGAAAGTTGAACGGCGTGATTCCGGCGCACACGCCGAGCGGGTAACGTACCGACGTGCAGTCGACGCCGCGTGCCACGTCGGGCAGCGCGTCGCCCATCAAGAGCGTCGGCATGCCGCACGCGAACTCGACGGCTTCGATGCCGCGCCGGACTTCGGCGCGCGCGTCCGCCAGGGTTTTGCCGTTCTCGCGCGAGACCGAGCGCGCTAAATCTTCGCGGCGCCGTTCGAGTCCGTCCGCGAAGCGGAACATCGCGCGCGCGCGTTCGACGACCGGAACGCGCGACCACGATTCGAAGGCCGCCGCGGCGGCCGCGACGGCGCGATCGACGTCCGGGGTCGCGGCTTGCGGTACGCTCCCGATGCGCTCGCGCGTGGCCGGATCGAGAACCTCGATGGTCGTCATGGCGTTCCTCCCGCAGCGTACGCGGCGAATCCCGCGTCGAGAATCTCGAACGCTTCGTCGAGTTCCGCCTCGGCCACGTTGAGCGGCGGCGCGACGACGATCGCGTTGTAGCGGCCGTAGAAATACAGCCCGCGGGACAGCAGATCGTTGAACAGCGGCTGTAAGGTGCGAGCGCCCTGCCACTCGACCAGCGGCGCGCGCGTCTCCCGGTCGGCGACGAGTTCCAATCCGAAGAACGCGCCGATGCCGCGCGCCTCGCCGACGATTGCGTGACGGCGCGAAAGCGCCTCGAACCTGCTCCGGAGCCAACCTTCGACGGTGCGCGCGCGCTCGAAGAGCCGCTCGTCGCGGTAAGCGCGAATCGCCGCAAGACCGGCGGCAGCGGCCAGCGGGTGCCCGCTGAACGTGTGACCGCTCGGAAGAGCGTGCCGGTCGAAGTGCGCCGCCAGCGGCTCCGTGACGGCGACGCCGCCGAGCGGCACGTACGCCGACGTTACGCCTTTGGCAAACGTGAAGAGATCCGGCGTGACGCCGAAGCGCTGTGCGGCGAACGCTTCGCCGGTGCGACCGAATCCGGTCATGACCTCGTCGAAGATCAAAAGAATTCCGTGGCGCGTGCACAGCTCGCGCACACGAGCCAGATAGCCTTCGGGATAGAGGATCACGCCGTTCGAGCCGACGACGGGTTCGATCAGAAGCGCCGCGATGCGGTCGCCGCCTTCGTAGCGCACGATTTCTTCGAGATGCGCGACGGCGCGATCGGTCTCTTCCTGCGGATCGCGCGTGTGGAAGGGGCTGCGGTACGGAAACGGTGCGAAGAAGCGTACCACGCCGGAGAGCCCGGGTTCGTTGTGCCAGCGCCGGTTCTCGCCGGTGAGCGTTCCGGCGCCGGGAGCCGAGCCGTGAAACGAACGATAAGCGGTCAGAATCTTGTGGCGGCCCGTGATCGCGCGCGCGAACTTGACGGCGTCCTCGTTGGCCTCGCCGCCGCCGGTCGTGAAAAAGGTGCGGCAGCCCTCCGGCCACGGCGAAATCTCGCTGATCGCCTCGGCAAGCTTCGCTCGTACGTCGTTCCCGAGGCTCGGAGCGACGTAGGCTAGCCGGCCGGCTTGGTCGGCGATCGCGCGAGCGACCCCGGGATGAGCGTGCCCGAGGTTGACCGCGACCAGCCCGGCCGAAAAATCCAGATAGCGCTTGCCGTCGGCATCGTAGAGGTAGGAGCCCTCGCCGCGCACGATCACCGGCGGCGGGGTCCGCCCGGCTTGGGCGACCCACGGAGTGAGAACGTATCGCGCGTTGAGCGCCGCCAAATCGTGGCTCAGGAGATCCATGGCCGTATATTGCACATTGTCGACCGTTTCTCCGCCTTGACCGGACCGGCGGCTACTGGTGCTGCAAGACGGTGCTGACGACGATCAGCCCGGCCGAGCCAAGGGCGAAGAAGAGGATGAAGATCCAGACGCCGAGGCGCTTCCAAAAGTCGCGCCGGGCGCGTGCCGCCCGAGTCTCGTGGGTCGGCCGGCGGACGTTCACGAGCTTTGGGCCTGCCGGCTGGCGACGTCCGACCACAGACGCTCGAGATTGTAGAAGCTCCGCTGCTCGGGCGTGAAGACGTGCGCGATGACGTTCCCCAGATCGATCAGGATCCAGGTTCCGTCGGCGTAGCCCTCGACGCGCGAAACGGTGCCGCCTTCGTTCTCGACGGCCTCGACGATGGCGTCGGCGATCGCACGGGTTTGGATCTTGGAGCGTCCGCTCACGATGACGAACGTGTCGGCCAGAATGGTACGGCCGCTCACGTCGAGCGCGACGAAATCTTCGGCTTTCTTGTCGAGCGCGGCATCGCGCACGACGTCGATCAACTCGCGGATAGACGAACCTCCTCCTCTTGCACTCCAAACACGCGGGCCGCCGCCACGGTTTGCGGCGCCGGCTCGATCCCCTTGTGGGCCAGATAAGCGAACGACGAGCGCAGGACCGCTCGCATCGCGCCGTCCAGACTGCGTTGCGCGAGTTCCCACTGTCCGGCACGCTCGGGGTGCGTACGACCGGGCTCGAGCGAGTCCGCCAAATAGACGGCGCAGTCCAGCGGAGACATGTCGGTCGAGGCAGCGGTGTGCTTTTCGATCGCGGAGAGCACCTCGGGGTCGTGTACCCCGAAGGCTTCGCGCGCAATCGCGGCACTCAACGGCGCGTGCAGCAGCACCGGATGCGCGCGTTCGAACGCGCCGATCGGGAGCCCGCGCGCCGCGGACTCGCGCAGCAGCCGGTCGTCGGAGTAGAGCCGTGCGAGATCGTGCAGCATTCCGGCCAGCCGCGCTTTCGCAGCGTCGAGGCCGTGCCGCTGCGCGAGGATTTCGGCACAGCGCGCGACGCGCACCGTGTGCGCGAAGCGGTGGTCTTGTCCGAGCTGCGAGCGGACGCGCCGCGACAGTTCCGGATAGGTCATGCCTAGATTGAGGTTCCGGCGACGACGATGCCGAGCGAAACGAGCAGCGCGCGATCGCCCCAGATCGCTTCGCGCAACGGACCGGCGCCGTCCCCGCCGAACTGCAGGACGAGCTCGCCGCCGTCGAGTGTGTAGGCAAAGCACGCGCCGCCGGCACCCGAAGGCTTGCAATCGTCGCTCTCGACGAAACTGCTGGCGTCGGTATATTTCTCGTGCCCGGCGCCGACCGGAAAAGCCGGCGCCGCCGGAAGATCGATCGCCGGTGCCGTTGCGGCCGGAACGACGTCGACCAGGGCGACGTTGCCGTCCTGGTCCGCGGTCACGCGAACCGAACCGACGCCGGGGGCGTTCCATCCCCACGTCGGTCCCCACGGCGAGGCGATCGGTTTGGCGGCGTGCGCGGCGGCGATGCCGCGGGCGCCGGCTCCCAGCGAGATGCCGGCGAGCGTTGCCGGCTGCGCCTGCGCCAACAGTCCCGCGAAAGCCGCGATCACGCGGTCAACGCGCGCGCGCGCAGCACGTGCAGGCGATTGCGATAGAGCTCGCTCTTCAGGTTGCCGGCCCACATGACCAGCGCGCTCTCGTTGTCGTCGCTGTAGTAGCCGCGCCGCATCGTGACCGTGGTGAACCCGTACTTGCGATAGAGCTGCTGCGCGATCGTATTGCTCTCGCGCACTTCGAGGGTCATCCACGCCGCGCCGCGTTCGATCGCTTCGTCGATCAGGCGCAGCAGCATGACTTCTCCGAGCCGCCGTCCGCGAAACTCGGGGTCGACGGCCAGCGTCGTGACGTGTGAATCTTCGAGGATCACCCAAACGCCGCCGTAGGCGACGATCCGGTCGTCGATGCGCCCGACGAAGTAGTGCGCGAGCCGGTTGGTGTTCAACTCGTTGTAAAACGCGTCGGACGGCCAGACGGTCGAAAACGACGCGCGCTCGATGCGCGTCACGGCCGATATGTCGGAGCTGGTCATCGGTGCGATCGTCATGCGATCCGGACGCTCCGCGCTGCGGGCGTCGAGTTCCATTTTCACCGTAGCTTGGGAATCTTCGCCGCCGGCAGCTCGCCGTAATCCGCGCGCACTTCGTGAGGGCTGCGGGCGGGCTCGCGCCGCTGCGCCGCCAATGCGGCGGCCGCAGCGGCGGGCGTTACCAAAGGGTCGAGGGTCCGCACCACGATGCCGCGTTCGGCGAGCGCCGCAAGCACGTCCTTCGGGGCCCCGACCACCGGCAGCGGAGTTTCGACCGCGCCGCTCAAGACGGCGTCGAGGGCGTCCGCGATCGACCCCGAGGCGCGGCGGATGGCGCCGGCGCGGGTCAGCCGCGCCGAGATGACCCCGGGGCGGCCGACGACGATCGCCAGCACCGGATCGAGCGTTCGGCCCGCTTCGAGAGCGTCGAACGACGAGACCCCCACGAGCGGCCGGCGCCACGCAAAGGCGAGCGATTTCGCGTAGGAAACGGCGATGCGTAAGCCGGTGAAGCTTCCGGGTCCGACGGTGACCGCGATGCGGCCGGGGCCGTCTTTACGAAGGCCGGCCTCGTCGAGCACTTCGGCCACCAGCGTCAAGCCGCGCTCGAGCGCGACGTTGCCGCCCGCCAGCCGCGCGGCCACGACGCGGCCCTCCGACACGACCGCCGCCGAGAAGCCCCCCAGAGCGCCGTCGATGCCGAGGATCGTCATGCGGCTGGACGCACCACCACCCGCCGCGGCGCCGCGCCCGCGCCTTCGATCTCGACCTCGTAGCGGCGCGCCGGAAGCAGTCCGGGGGCGTTGCGCCACCACTCGACCAGCACCACCGAATCGCCTCCGAAGGCCTCTTCGAGGCCGAGCTCGACGACCTCGCGCGGATCGCCGAGGCGGTAAAGGTCTAAGTGATCGACCGGCGGCCGCCCGGAGTAGCGATGCCAGAAGGTGAACGTCGGGCTGGTCGATTGGTCGACGCCGTGGAGCGCCCGCACGACCGCCCGCACGAAGGTGGTCTTGCCGGCACCCAGCGGTCCCGAGAGAGCCACGACGTCGCCGGGCTGCAAACCCCGTCCGAAGGCGGCGGCAAATGCGATCAGCTCCTCTTCGCTGGAAAAAGTTCGGATTGTCGTCCCGGCGAAAGCGTCGGCCATGAACGGCGATTTCGGCGCGGAGCTCGACGCGGCCCTGAACGAGCGCTTGGGGGCACTGCGGGATGCTGCCGACCAAGCTCGTTCGCGGCTGGAATCCGCCGCACGCCTCCTCGACGAGGCGGTCTCGCCGGCCCGGGCTTCCGGCCCCGAGGAGCCGCTCGACGAGCCGCCGCCGCCCGAGGGTATTACCGCTCCCGAAGAAAACTTCTAAGGATTGCGGTGTTCCGTCGACGCGGTTGGCCTCCCGGCCAACCGTCTTTGTGAGTGAACCCCTTCCGAAGTTCGAAAGCCATTGAATAACGATATCATTCATCAGGTAAACGTCGAGGACGAGATGCGGGAGAGCTATCTCTCGTATGCCATGTCCGTCATCGCCTCGCGGGCGCTGCCGGACGTTCGCGACGGCCTCAAACCGGTACAGCGGCGGATTCTCTACGCGATGCGCGAGATGGGCATGGACCCGACCAAGCAGCATCGCAAGTGCGCCGGTATCATCGGTGAGGTGCTCAAGAGCTATCACCCGCACGGCGATTCGTCAGTCTACGACGCGCTGGTTCGCATGGCGCAGGACTTCACGCTGCGCTACCCGCTGGTCGACGGCCACGGAAACTTCGGCTCCATCGATCCCGATTCGCCGGCGGCTTACCGTTATACCGAAGCGCGCTTGGCGCGGCTCTCGCTCGACGTTCTGGCCGACATCGACAAAGAGACGGTTCCGTTCGTTCCGAACTTCGACAATCAGAGCACGGAGCCGAGCGTGCTTCCCGGACGCGTTCCGCAGCTGCTGGTCAACGGCAGCAGCGGCATCGCCGTCGGCATGGCGACCAACATTCCGCCGCACAACCTCGGCGAGATTGCCGACGCGATCGCCGCCATGATCGACGACGAAAACATCGGCGACGACGCGCTTTGCGACATCGTCAAAGGACCGGATTTCCCGACCGGCGGTACGATCCACGGCCAAGAAGCGATTCGCGAGGCCTACAAGACGGGCCGCGGATCGATCGCGATTCGCGGCACGGCCGAGATCGTCGAGGAAAAGGGCAAGTTCAAGATCGTCATTACCGAGATCCCCTATCAGGTCTACAAAAACCGCATCGTCGAGGCGATCGCGGAGGCTCACGCCGAGAAACGGATCCAGGGCATCGCGCGTCTCGACGACCTCTCCAACCGCAAGGGCATGAACGTCGTCATCGAGCTGCAGAAGAGCGCGACGCCGCGCGTCGTGCTCAACCAGCTCTACAAGCACACGCCGCTGCAGTCCAGTTTCGGTTTCAACATGCTCGCACTGGTTCCGGTGGGGGAACCGCGTGAGGACGGATCGGTCGCGCTCGAGCCGCGCGTGCTCACGCTGCGGCAGATGCTGCAGGCTTTCATCTCGCACCGCAAGGACGTGGTAGTGCGCCGCACCCGGCACGACCTGCGCAAGGCCGAGGAGCGCGCGCACCTGCTCGAAGGCTACCGCATCGCGCTCGACAACATCGACGAAGTCATCGAAATCGTCCGCGCGAGCGCGACCACCGACGAAGCGAAGCAGCGGCTTTCGTCGCGCTTTGCCTTGAGCGACGTGCAGGCGCAGGCGATCGTCGACATGCGGCTGCGGACGCTCACCGGCCTCGAGCGCAAGAAGATCGAGGACGAGTACGCCGAGCTGATCAAGCTGATCGCCGAACTGCAGGACATCCTGCGCAGCCCGCGCCGCGTCGCGCAGATCGTCAAGGGCGAAACCGTCGATCTCAAGAAACGTTTCGCCGACGAACGCCGCACCGGCATCGAAGCGGCCGAAGACGAGATGTCGATCGAGCAGCTGGTTCCGAACATCGACGTGGTCGTCACGTATACCGTCGGCGGATACATCAAGCGCGTTACCGTCGACACGTTCCGCACGCAAAACCGGGGCGGTCGCGGCGTCATCGGCATCTCGAACCTCAAGCGCGAGGACGTCGTCCGCAACTTCTTCGTCACGAAAACGCACGACCACGTTCTTTTCTTTACGAACAAGGGGCGCGTGTACCGTCTGCGCGGATACGAGATTCCGGACACGACCCGCCAAGCGCGCGGAACGGCGCTCGTCAACCTTCTGACGCTGCCGCCCGGCGAGGAAGTCAGCGCGGTATTCCCGGTCGAAGTGTTCTCGGCCGAGCGTTATCTCGTCATGGTCACCAAGCGCGGCGTCATCAAGAAGACCAAACTCGAAGAGTTCGCGAACGTGCGGCGTAACGGCCTCAACGCGATCAACCTCGACGACGGCGACGAACTGCTCGCGGTCGACCTCTCCGACGGCTCGCGCGACATCATCCTCGGTTCGGCGCAAGGCATGGCCGTGCACTTCAACGAGAAGGACGTCCGCCCGATGGGCCGCAACGCGCGCGGCGTCAAAGCGATGACGCTGGAGCGCGGCGACGCGATCATCGCGATGGACGTCATCGAGGACGAGCGCCGCGACGTGCTGCTGGTGACCTCGCTCGCATTCGGCAAGCGAACGCCGATCGACGAGTACCGGCACACCTCGCGCGGCGGTAAGGGCGTGAAGGCGTTCGCGCGCCAGCGCGACGACATCGGCCAGGTCGTCGAACAGATCTTAGTCGCACCCGACGACCAGATCCTGATGATCACCTCGGGCAACCAGGTGATTCGCCTCAAGGTCGACGAGATTCGAAAGACCGGGCGAGACGCCAAGGGCGTGCGCCTGCAGCGCCTCGGCGACGGCGAAGAGGTCATCGCGATCACCAACCTCGGCAAGCAGGCCGAACAGATCACCGGCATCACCGGCGAACCCCAGCAGACGGAGCTGTAACATCGGCACGCGTCGGGAACGGCGCGGGGCGCAACCAACGAGCACGCACCGGCGGTCCAAGCAACCGGAGGAGTAATCACCGATCGATGAGCGCAGTAGCAGACGTCACTCAGACCAATTTCGATAACGAAGTCTTACAGAGCAGCCAGCCCGTGCTGGTCGACTTCTGGGCTCCGTGGTGCGGACCGTGCAAGATGCTCGGGCCGGTCGTCGAGAAGGTCGCGGCCGCGAACGCCGGCAAGGCCAAGTTCGTGAAGCTGAATACCGACGACAATCCCAGCCTGGCCGGAAAGTATCAAGTCTCCGGCATCCCGTGCCTGATCCTGTTCAAAGGTGGTCAGCCGGTCGATCGCATCGTCGGATACGTTCCGGAGAACGTCATCACGTCGATGCTCGGCAAGCACGTCGCCTAGTGCCGTGAAATCCATTCCGGCCATGCACCGCGTGCTGGCCGAACCCGGCGTCGCCGCGTACGAAGCGACGCTCGGACGAACCGCAGTCAAACGCGCGATCGAGCAGGTGCTCGATCGCGCGCGTGCGTCCCAAGCGCCGGCGCCGTACGAAAGCATCGTCGCCTCCACGCAGCACGAGCTCGAAGCGGCGCGGATGCGCGCCCTGACGCGCGCGATCAACGCAACCGGCATCGTCGTGCACACCAACTTGGGGCGCTCGCCGCTTGCCGCGGAGGCGCTCGAGGCCGTCGTCGAGATCGCGCGCGGGTACTCCAATCTCGAATACGACCTCGACGCCGGCTCGCGCGGTTCGCGATACGATCGGGTCACCGACCTGTTGCGCGAAGCGACCGGCGCTCGCGATGCAATCGTCGCGAACAACTGCGCCGCCGCCGTACTCCTGGTGCTGGACACGCTGGCGAAAGGACGCGAGGTGGTGGTGGCGCGCAGTCAGCTGGTGGAAATCGGGGGCGGCTTTCGGGTGCCCGAGGTGCTCGCGCGCAGCGGAGCCACGCTGGTCGAAGTCGGCACCACCAATCGCGTCTACGTCGAGGATTTCGCGCGCGCGCTCTCGCCGCGAACGGCATTGCTCTTGCGCACGCATCCGTCGAACTACCGGATCGAAGGGTTCGTGCACGAGCCCGGCGGCGCCGAGCTCGCCGACCTCGCGCGCAGGGCCGGCGTTGCCCTGGTGGAGGACCTCGGCAGCGGCGCGCTGTGCGACTTGAGCGAGTACGGCGTCGAGCGCGAGCGAACCGTCGCCGACGCGCTGCGCGACGGGGCCGATTTGGTAACCTTTTCGGGGGACAAGCTGCTGGGCGGGCCGCAGTGCGGAATCGTCGCCGGCACGACGCCGTTGGTCGCACGGCTGCGGGGCAACCCGCTCGTTCGCGGCCTGCGCGTCGACAAAATGACGCTGGCCGCGCTAGCCGCGACGCTGCGACTGCACCGCGACCCTACAACGCGCACCCGCATCCCGGTGTATCGCATGCTGGCGGTGGGCGTCGACCAACTGCGCGAGCGCGCGCGCGCGTACGTACGAGCGATCCCCGGCGCGCGCGCGGTCGACACGCACGCCTTCGTCGGCGGCGGCGCGCTTCCGCGATCGGCGATCCCCTCCTTGGCGGTCGCTTTGCCGGCCGACCGGCCCGATGCCGTTGCGTCGCGGCTGCGTCGCGGGACGCCGGCGGTCGTGCCGCGCATCGACGGAAGCCTGCTCTTGCTCGATTTGCGAACCATCGCGCCGCAAGAAGATGCGGAGACGATCGAAGCGGCGAGCCGAGCCTTGCTGGGGGGTTCGCCTACTTAAAAGATCGTGAGGCGGCGCCGTCCGCCGTTTGGCGCTCGCAAGCCCGCGGGTACGCGGTGTCTATGAAACTCTTCGCAAAAACCACCATCGCGGGCCTAGCGCTCGCCGCCATTATTGGGCCGGTTGCGATGAGCGCGCCGGCATCCGCTCAGAACTATATGAACGGCGAGCCCGCCTATACGACGTGGCAGCCGCAGTGGGACCAATACCGGTTCGACCGTCATCACGTCATGCTCGGCACGGTCGCCGCATTCGCTCCCTATCGCCTCACGGTCGATCGCCGCGACGGCGTAACGCAGACCATCGATCTCAAGAACGGCACCGTCATTTTCCCCACCGGCGCGACGCCTTCGCCCGGCGAGCGGGTCGCACTCGTCGGCTATTGGAGCAACGGAACGTTCATCGCTAATCGAGTCATCCTGCGCGGCTGACGCAATAGCGACGGGCTTTTGCCACGGTCTCGGTTCCCCGGCTTCCAGCGAACCGAGACCTCTCCTGTTTCGACCTTACGTCTTGTTGCCCGAGATCGTGTTGTTCTTGCTGCCCGGCATCACGAGGATCGGTTTTCCGGAGTTGGGCAGCGGCGTGTCGGCTCGCGTCAAGCCGATCCAGTTGCCGATGATGCTGACGTAACCGGTGCCGCGGGCCAGCGTTACGCCGTTTCCCGAGTTGCCGCTGACGAGGTTGCGCGCGGGCTGGGCGCGGCCGGCGGCGGAGCTTGCGCCGATCGCGACGTGATTGGCGGTGCCGCTGACGTAGATGCCGCCTTTCCCGTTCCCGAACGCCTTGGTGCCCAGCACGTCGGTTCCTACGAAGCTGTTGAAGATCGTGTTGCCGTACGACGTGACGGCGAACTCCACACCGTACCGCAGATTGGCGGAGAACGTGTTTTGGGGAATGACCGACTGGGTGTAGCCGCCGATCGTGTTGCCGTGCGCCGTGCCGTCGACCTTGATACCGTCGTTGCCGTTGGGCATCGCCCCGTTACCTTTGGTGTTCAGGCCGACGATGTCGGGATCGACCGTAACGCCGGAGGCGTCGCCGCCGATCTCTATTCCGTTGGCGCCGTTGCCCGAGAAGACGTTGGTACGCACCGTCTGGTTGCCGCCGGTCGCCGTGATCAGCACGCCGTCGTTCCGGTTACCCGAGGGACCCTTGAACGCGAGCAGTCCGCCGAACGTGTTGAACGTCGTAAAGCTGGAGGCTTTGCCCGTCACCTCGATGCCGTTGGTGCCGTTGGAGCCCGACACGTTCCCGAGCGGGATGACCCCGCCGACCTGCGTGTTGTTCGACGTGCCGTCGACGCGGATTCCGTCGAGCCGGTTCCCCACCGGCGTCGTGTTGTTGGCCCCGATTCCGAAGAAGTTCCCTTGCACCGTGACGTCGTTAGAGCTCGTAACGCGCAGCCCGTTCTTGGCGTTTCCCGCGACCACGTTGTAGTAGACGAACGGATTCTCGACGGCGGTGCAGCCGGCGAGCGCGTTGTTACCGGCGTAGCGAAGCTCCACGCCGTTGCCGCCGTTGCCGAGCGGGCCGTTGCCGCCGGCGCTGGTGCCGATGAAGTTGCCGTTGAGCGCGTTGCCGGTCGAGGAGACGATCAATACGCCGTCCTCGCGGTTGCCCGAGATGAGGTTGCCGAGCGGTGGAACGACGAAGACCGGCGTCGAGGTTCCTTTGTCGCCGGTGGGATCGTTGGCCATGCCGGTCCGCGCGTCGACGTAGACCGTCCCTCCGATCTCGTTGCTCTTCGCGTTGTTCTCGATGGCAATACCGTTGCCGCCGTTGCCGACCGGCAGCGTACCGGCCGGGTTGGTACCGATGTAATTGGCCGCCACCGTGTCGTTCGAGGAACCGTCGATGGCGACGCCGTTACGGAGGTTACCGGAAATGACGTTTCCCACCACCCCGGAGTACTGCTGCGGGTTCTCGCCGATGGCGTCGCTCGACGACGACGAGTCGATGTGAACGCCGTCACCGCCGTTGCCCGCGGCCGCTCCCGAGAGACTCAAGCCGATGTAGTTGAGGTTCAGCGTAATGTGGCCGTCTTCGAGCGTCACGCCGTTGCCTTTGGCGCCCACGATTGAGAGTGCGAGCATCGTGGAGCCCGCCGACCCTTTTGCGAAGACGATGCCGGTAAAGCCGCCGGCGTTCACTTCCACCAGCGGCGCGCCGCCGGCCGTGTAACCCGGCGCCGAGGTCCCGTCGATTCTGACGCTTCGTACGATTTGCGGTAAGGCCGATGCGAGCGTGATGACGCCGGTCGTCGCGAAGTCGACGATCGACGACGCGGAGGGCGGCGCGGCGTTGGCGGTCAGGATTGCCGCCCGCAGCGAACCCGGGCCGGAATCGAGGGTGTTCGTGACGGTGAAGGCGGTGTGCCGGTGCAGTGCGGCGTGCGGTCGCGCAGCGTCGAGCAGCGCTCGAGCCGGTAAGCCGGCCTGACTTCCTTCGCACCCGCTAAACGCCAGCGAAACCGAACAAAAAAACGCGCCCGTTACGAAAAGGCGCGATGCGAAACCCGTCGACATCGAGCGAGCCCTCCTCTTCCACACCTTCGGATGGTTGGGCTCGCTCCACCTGTCCTAAAGCTACGGCGAGGACTTCACCCTCGCTAAGAAGTTGTAAAAGGAGCCGCGAACCGTCGCCGTTCCGCTGATCTCGCCGTCTTCGGCCAGCGTTCCGCGTACCGTAAAGCCTCCCGGAGCGTTCAACGTCAGGGTGATCTGCCCGTGGCTGACGCCGCCGGAAACTTGCACGGGAGGCCGGTTGCGCAGCGGATCCGGGCGTACGGGTTCGGAGACGTACGTGCCGCTCACGATGCCGTGATTGAACTTCAGCTTCATCGTCCCCGAGTAGGGCACGCCCTGCGTTCCGAACGTAGGTTGATAGGCCGCGACGTAGGTGGCGCTCCAGACCGGTCCGTGAACGGTCAGGACGGCCAGCGTCATGGCGAACGCGCGAAACGCGGCGATCACGGTGCGAACCAGCCCGACGGCGCGACGTCCAAATTGACGTTGATCTGCTTCACTTCGGTGTACGCGTCGTAGCCGTAGGTGCCGAGCTCGCGTCCGATGCCGGACTGCTTGTATCCGCCCCACGGCGCTTCGTTGTAGGTCGGATGATAGGTGTTGATCCAGGTAATGCCGGCGCGCATTTTACGGACGACGCGCTGCGCGCGCGCTCCGTCGTTGGTGAAGACCGCACCGGCCAGTCCGTAGACCGTATCGTTGGCCAGACGGATCGCATCGGCTTCGTCCTCGAAGGTCTGCACCACCAGCACCGGGCCGAAGATCTCTTCGCGCACGATTCGCATCGAGGGCGAAGTTCGGTCGAAGATCGTCGGCGCGATGAAGTTTCCGTCGGCGAGTTCGCCGCCGAGGCGGTTGCCGCCGCACAGCAGCTGCGCGCCTTCGCTCTTTCCGGCTTCGAGGTACCCTTCGACGCGTTCGCGGTGGACCGGCGAAATAATCGGCCCCATCTCGGTTTGAGGATCGAATCCGTCGCCCACGCGAATTTTCTTGGCGCGCTCGACCAGCCGGTCGACGAAGCGATCGTGCAGCGAGCGTTCGAGCAGCAGACGAGAACCCGCCGAGCAGACCTGGCCCGCGTTGGCGAAGATGCCGAACAGCGCGTAGTCGACGGCCGTTTCGAAATCCGCGTCGGCGAACACGACGTTGGGCGACTTGCCGCCGAGTTCGAGCGAGATCTTTTTGAGATTTCCGGTGGCGGCTTGCATGATGCTGCGCCCGGTCGCCGTTCCGCCGGTGAAGGCGATTTTGTCGACGAGCGGGCTGGCGGCCAGCGTGGCGCCGACCGTCGGCCCGGGACCGAGCACGACGTTGACGACGCCCGGCGGAAACTCGAGCTCCTCGAAAATGGCCGCCAGCCGCAGCGTCGAGAGCGGCGTGAGCTCGGCCGGCTTGAGCACGCAGACGTTGCCCGCGGCCAAGGCGGGGGCGAGTTTCCAGACGGCCATCAGCAGCGGGTAGTTCCACGGGACGATTTGGCCGCACACGCCGATCGGCTCGCGCACCGTAAACGTCTGCGAGGGTGCCGGAACGTCGAACGTCTGCCCGTGCGGTTTGGTCGCTAGACCGGCGTAATAGCGAAAGCAGTTGGCGGCGTCGATCGCGTCGTACTCGGTTTCGCGCAGCGGTTTGCCGCCGTTGAGGGTGTCGATGCGCGCGAACTCCTCGCGGCGTGCGTCGATCGCATCGGCTACTTTGAAGAGCAGGGCGGCCCGCTCGGCCGCGCTGGTGCGGCCCCACGGTCCATCGTCGAAAGCACGCCGCGCCGCGCGAATCGCCTCCTTCGCATCGGCTTGCGAACCCTCGGCGACGACCGCTACCGGCCGGCCGTTGGCCGGGTTGATCAGTTCTCGCGTTGCGCCGGCGGCACTCGGCTTCCAGCGCCCGTCGACGTACATGGGAACGACGGCGCCGAGCCGCGGCAGCGAGGCCAGGACGGCCGCGGGATCGGCGGCCGGACGCGTCGGCGTTTGCATGTTACGAGACTCCTGTCTTGACGAGCGTCGTCATGGAACCAAGGCTTTCGCCGAGAGCTTGGCACACGTAGTCGGCCTGTTCCTTCGCAATCGTGAGCGGCGGCTCGATCCGGATGACCCGCGCGTTTACGAGCGTTCCGGAGACCAGCACGCCGCGATCGAGCATGCGTTTTCCGAACTCGAAACCGCTGGCATTATCGACGAACTCGAGCGCCATCAGCAGCCCCTTTCCACGAACGTCGACGACCACGTCTTCGTGACCGAGAACCGCCTTGCGAATTCCGGCGAGCATGCGTTCGCCCATGAACGTAGCGCGCTCCGGCAGCCGCTCCTCGATGAGAACGTTGATGGTTGCCAGTGCGGCCGCGCAGGCCAGCGGATTTCCGCCGAAGGTGGACGTGTGCAGAAACGGATTATCGAACAAACGAGCGAAAATCTCGCGGCGCCCGACGACCGCGCCGGCCGGCATCACGCCGCCGCCGAACGCCTTGGCGAGACACATCAAATCCGGCGCGACGTCCCAGTGCTCGCAGCAGAACATGGTGCCGGTGCGGCCCATGCCGGTCTGCACCTCGTCGAGAATCAGCAGCGATCCGTAGTCGTCGCACAGCCGCCGCACGCCGGGCAGGTAGTCGTCGTCGGGGATGTTGACGCCCCCTTCGCCTTGGATCGGTTCGAGCAGCACGGCGCCGACGTCTTCCCCGACCGCCTTGCACGACTGCATCATGTCGCTCAACGCCAGCAAGTCGTTGAACGGTACGTGCTCGATGTTGGGCAGCATCGGACCGAAGGGCCGGCGGAACTCGGCCTTGGCGCTGGCCGAGAGCGAGCCGTAACTCTTGCCGTGAAACCCTTTGGTCGCCGCCACGATGGTCTGCTTGGCGGGATCGAACGCCCGCGCGAGTTTGAGCGCGCCTTCGACCGCCTCCGTACCGCTATTGCAGAAGAACGCGAACTCCAGCCCCTCGGGCACGATCATCGAGAGCGCCTTGGCGAGCATCGCGCGCAGCGGGTCCAGCAAGTCCTGGCTGTGCAGCGGCTGACGGCGCAGCTGGTCGGCGACCGCTTTGACGACCTTCGGGTGGCGGTGGCCGACGTTGAAGATCCCGAACCCGCCGAGACAGTCGAGATATTCGCGTCCCGAAACGTCGCGGTACGAATTCGGTCCGGCGTCGGCCCATTCGACGACCGCTTCGGCTCCTTCGAGGCTCGTCGCCTTCCGGTATTCCAGGAAGCCGGGGTTGATGTGATCGCGGAAGCTCTCGACCGTCTCGCGCGTGATCCACCGGGCGTCGTCGGCCGAGATCTCGCGCGTCTCGATGAGATCTAAGACGCGTTGCGTGAAATCGAAAACCTCGCGGTATCGCTCGTTGAGAATTTAACGGTCCCCTCCTAAGATGTCGCGGACGGCGGCGCCGAGGATCGCGAGGCCTTCCTCGAGATCGTCGTCGCCGATGACCAGCGGCACCAGCACGCGGATAACGTTGCGCTTGCCCGCGAGCATCAACAGCAGGCCGCGCTCGCGCGCAGCGTCGACCACGGCGTCGGCGCCGTGCGACAGCTCCATCGCGAACATCGCCCCCAGACCACGAACGTCTTGGACGGCGGGGTGCAGCGATTGCATCGCACGCATCGCCGCCTCGACGCGCTTCCCGATCGATCGCGCTCGCGCGAGAAAGGCTTCGTCGAGGAGCTCGAAGGTCGCTAGTGCGGCGGCGCATGCGATCGGGTTGCCGGCGAACGTTCCGCCGAGTCCGCCCGGAGCCGGAGCGTCCATGATCTCGGCTTTCCCGACGACGGCCGCCAGCGGCAAACCGCCGGCGATCGACTTGGCAACGGTCATCAAATCCGGCTCGATGCCGTACTGCTCGCAGGCGAAGAGCGTACCGGTGCGCCCGAAGCCGGTTTGAATTTCGTCGGCGACCAGTACGATACCGAGGCGTTCGGTCAAGCGGCGCAGCTCGCGCAGAAACTCGGGCGGCGCGGGGACGAAGCCGCCTTCACCGAGCACCGGCTCGACGACGATGGCCGCGACGCGGTCCGGCGCCGCGGTGCTCTCGAAGATGGTCTCCAGCGCGTTCAACGCGTGCTGCGCGGTGATGCCGTGATGCTCGTACGGAAAAGGCGCGTGATAGACCTCGCCGCAGAACGGACCGAAGTGCTGCTTGTACGGCGCGTCCTTGCCGGTCAACGAGAGCGTCAGCAGCGTGCGCCCGTGGTAGCCGTGCTGAAACGCGATGACCGCCGGCCGGCGCGTATACTCGCGCGCGATCTTCACCGCATTTTCGACGGCTTCGGCGCCGGTCGAGACCAGGAGCGTCTTCTTCGGCGTCGTTCCGGGAGCGCGCCGGTTCAGAACTTCGGCGACGGCGACGTACGGTTCGTAGGATGCGACTTGGAAGCACGCGTGCGTCAGCCGTCGGGCCTGGTCGGCGATCGCGGCGACGATCCGGGGGTTGGCGTGACCCAGATTCAGGGTTCCGATACCGCCGACGAAATCGACGTAGCGCCGCCCCTCCGCGTCCCAAACGATCGCGCCCTCGCCGCGTTCGATCGCGAGCGGGTGGACGGCCCCCACGCCGCGAGGGACGCTGGCCCGCCGGCGTTCGGCGATAGCGGCGTTGGCGGCAGCGGTTTCGGCGGTCGTTGGTGTCATGCGCTCTAGAGGGGGCAAGGAGGGAGTCTGCTACGAGTGTAAACCGTGCCCGCGAGGAAGGCCACGTATGTCCGGCACAATTTTGCCCGAGTTTTTGGATCAACCCTCCAAAGTTTTCGAGTCGCGACTGCGCGTTCGCGACGTCTTGCGCTTGCCCGCCTTCCAGGCGGCTCGGCTGGTTGCCGGCGAGGCTGGACTCGACCGGCCGGTCTTGTGGTCGCACGTGGTCGACATGCCGGACCCAGCGCCGTGGGTGCCTCCGGGTTACTTCCTGCTCACGACCGGCTACAGCTGGCCGGCCGGCGACGCGGAGCAGCGGTCGCTGATCGCCGCGCTCGCCGCCCGCGGCATCGCCGGCGTCGGGCTGGCGGTTCCGCGGTACGTACGGTCGTTCTCGGCGGCGGAGCGCGAGGCGGCCGACCGGGCGTTCTTGCCGCTCGTCGAGATCCCGTTCGAGATTCCGTTCGCGCAGCTTACCGAGGCGCTCCACCGTACGATTCTGGAGGAGCCGTATCGGATTTTGGAGCGTTCCGAGCAGATCCATCACGCTCTCGTGCGCGCCGCCTCGCGCGAAGCGACGCTCGACGACCTGGCGCGCACGCTCTCGCCTTTGATCGGGCGCTCGGTGACCTTCGAAGATCCCGGCGGAAAGCTCTTGGCCTGGTGTTCGATCGATCAGCGGACCGATGCGATTCGCCGCGCGACGCTCGAGCGCGCGCAAACGCCGTCGACCATGCTCGACGCGCTGCAGTCCTCGGGACACGATCGACGGCTGCGCGTCAGCGAAAAGCCGATCCGCGTTCCCGCGATGCCGGAAATCGGCCTGGCGGCACGCGTCGCGTGCCCGATTCGTTTGGGCGCCGAGTTCGTCGGCGCGGTGTGGATCATCGAAGGCGACGAGCCGCTTTCGGAGCTCGATCACCGCGCCGCCGAATACGCGGCGCTGGTGGCGGCGATTCACATCGCTCACCAGCGCGAGCTCGCGCGGCTCGAGTCGACGCTCGGCTACGCTTCAGTGCTGTCGCTGCTCGAATCCGAACGGGACCCGTCGCCTTCGGCCCAAGAACGCGTCCGGCTTTTGGGATTCGATCCGCAACGCCGCTATCGCGCGGGCATCGTGCTGCTTCCCGAAGAGACTCCGCTCGGGCGCGAAGCTTTCTTTCGGCGCGATGCGATCGCGCGGCGCGTCGGGGAGCTGCTGGAAGAAGCCGGCGCGCCCGGCCTCGTCTCGGTCGCACTCGACCGCGTGCCGTTCCTGGCGCCCGAGGAAATCGCGCTCGACCGGCTCTTTGCGGAGCTGGGCGCAGACGACCTCGGGCTGGTCGTGGGGCGCGCCTACGAGGGAGCCCAAGGAGCTCGCCGCAGCTATCGTGAGGCGGTCTCGCTGATCGCGCACCGCAACCGCCGCCGTTACTGCGAGTTCGACGACGTCTTGGTGCCGCGCGTCATCGCCGGAGACCCCGAGGCACGCCGTGCATTCGTGGACGGCATCGTCGGCCCGCTCTCGGCGCAGCGGGGCGCAAAGGCGCTGGCCGGGGCGGTCCTGCAGTTCGCGCGAAGCGGATTTCGGATGCGCGAAGCCTCCGAGGCACTGGCCATCCATCCCAACACGCTGCGCTACCGGCTCGCCCGAGCGTCCGAGATTTTGGGCCTGGCCCTCGACGACGTCGACGTGCGTTTCGAACTCCAGTTGGCCGCCCGAATCATCGACGATGGTGCCGGCGCACAGGTGGAGTAGCCGAATTTGTCGCTAGACTCCATAGGAGTCTGTGCACCGGCGGACTTACTCTTGCGGCAATAGCATCTCCAGCGCGAGGGTACTCGTTTGAAGAGGTGGATTGCCGCGGCCGTTGCCGCCTCCGTCGTCGCAGCCTTACCGATCACGTCGCAAGCCGGAACGACCGGAACGCTGCACGGGAGGGTGGTCGACGCCGCCAGCGGCGCGCCGATTGCGGGGGCCACGGTGACGGCGACGTCGCCCTCGCAGACCGCGTCGGCGACGACCGACGGCTCGGGCAGTTTCGCGTTCATCTCGCTGCAGCCGGACACGTACACGGTCAGCGCGAGCAAGACGGGTTACGACGGCCAATCGCAGCCGGGGATCGGCGTTTACGCCGACCAATCGTCGACCGCGAACTTGGCGCTCAGCCGCACGCTCAAGACGATCGCGCACACGACGTCGCGCTCCGTGCAGAGCTTGGTGCACGCGGGCGTAACCAGCGACGTCTATTCGGTCAACTCGGCCGGTCAGAAGGCGGCCTCGACGCTGGCGGGCTCGGGTGCGCTGACGCAGGCTTACGGAGCGATCGCAAGTGCGCCGGGCGTGAATATTCCCTCCAACCAGCAAGGCTGGTACCAGGGCGTGTACATCCGCGGCGGAGACGTCGATCAGGTCGCCTACGAGTTCGACGGACTGCCGGTGACGCGGCAATCCGACCTCGCCCCGATCGTGACGCTCACGTCGCTCGGAAGCCAAGAAGTGCAGGTCTACACCGGCGGCACTCCTGCGACGTCGAACTCGTCCGGGCTGGCCGGTTACATCAACCAGGTCATCAAGACGGGCACGTTCCCGGGCTATGCCGACGCAACGCTGGGAGTCGGTTCTCCGGCGTTCTACCATCAAGCCACCGTCGAGGCCGGCGGTGCGACGCCCGACCGTCTGTTTTCCTACTACGTCGGAATCTCGGGCGCGAATCAGGATTTTCGTTACGCCGATCAGTTCAACGGCGTCTCCAATCCGCTCTATTTCTACCCGTTGGCCACGCCCTCGAACAACAACGTCTATCCGATCCTGGACGGCAGCGGCGGGCCCGGCCCGAACTACGGCGCCGTCTTCTCGCCGGGGTACGCCTACGCGCAAGGCACCAACTTCGACCGCGAAAACGTGGTCAATCTGCACTTCGGGATTCCGCACAAGGACTCGTCGCTGCGGGACGACGTCCAGGCGCTCTACGTCGTCGGCGGCATCAGCTCGGAGTACTATAGCTCGGCCAACGAAGTCTGGTTGAACTCGCCGGCGGCTCGTGCCGGCGGCCTGCCGTATCCGATGACGTACTTGGATTCCTACTATTATACCGGCCCTTTGTTCTCGACGCCCGATCCGAAGAGCCTGATCGTCGGGTTCTTTCCCAGCAGCCCCGCGGACCGCCAAGTCGCCGCGCCGATTCCCGTCAACCAGCGCGACGGTAACGACAACGACTACGCGGTCGGCAAGCTCGCCTATCAGAAAAACTTCAACAGCAACTCGTATCTGCGGTTTTTGGTCTACAGCGAGTATTCGGACTGGTTCATCAACGGCCCGGACAGCGCCCAACTCTACTACGGCTCGGATCCGGCCGACTACGAGGTCTACGCCCATATCTACGGATCCGGACTGACGTACTCGAATCAGCTCTCGTCCAAGAACCTGCTGACCGGTCAGGTCGCGTTCAACGAGCAGAAGCTCCAGACGTACAACGCGACGTTCAGCTCGACCGACCCGTCGACCGACAACCGGCTGCCGACCGGCTTGGGAACGGTGCTCTCGAACTACGTCGGCAGCAACGGCCAGTGCTACAACTACGTTACCGGACAGCCGTGGAGCTGTTTCGAGGTACAGACGCAGGGCGGCTGTCTGTTCTCGACGCCGGCCGAGAACAACGGCGGCTGCTATCCGGGCGAAGCCGGCCGCATCAACCTCGCGCCGGGTACCGCGCCCGCGGGCTCGCCCGCGGCGCTCGCTCACGCCAGCTGGCTGATGACCGAGAACGGTTATAGCTCGCAGGTCGACAACGTCATGCCGATCTTCACGTCGTATTCGGTAACCGACGTGTGGCAGCCCAACGACAAGCTGCTCGTCAACTTTGGCGTGCGCCTGGACCACTTCGCTTACGCGACCGACGATTTGGAAGACGGTTATCCCGCCAGGCAGTTTTGGTTCGACGCCTACAACGACTCGTTCTGCGGGGCCCTCGGGAGAGCCACGGTCATGCGCACCGGCGCCGGCGCCACCGGGCCGTGTCCGGCCGGCTACTTTCCCCTCAACGCGCCCGGCAACGGACTTTCCAACGTCGGCGCCGGATTGGCGACGTTCGACGTGTTTCAGCCGCGCGTCTCGGCCACCTATACCATCGACCCCGACACCGTCTTGCGCGGATCGTACGGCAAGTACGCGCGCGCCGAAGCGTCGTCGTATTACCAGTACAACACCGGACAGCAGAATCTCGCGTCGTTCATCTCCCAGTTCTATCCGTACGGCTATCACACGCCGGATCATTTGATCTATCCGGACACGTCGAACAACTTCGACCTTTCGCTCGAGAAGCACGTCAAGGGCACGAAGCTCTCGTACAAGATCACGCCGTTCTACCGCAATACGCAGAACCAGCTGCAGTATCAAGCCATCAACGCGGCGCAGGGGACGTTGGCCGGCTTCAACGTCGGCACGCAGCAGTCGTACGGCGTCGAGGTCTCGATGCAGTACGGCGATTTCGCGCGCGACGGGCTTTCCGGGCTGCTCTCGTACACCTATACCGACAGCCGCATTCAGTTCAAGCCGATCAACGGACAGAGCGTGATCGACACGCTCAATACGCAGATCGAGCTGTACAACTCCTACACCCACGCCTGCGCGCACGTAACGGCGTCGTCGCCCAACTGGCAGGCGTGCGGCGCCGGCAGCGATCCCGGGAACGCGGCGCCGGTCTTGCGCAACGATCAAGCGAACAGCGGCGCGAGTTCGCTGCTGATTCCCAATCCGTACTACCACGGTACGCTGCAGCCGTTATTGGATACGAGCGCGTGGTACACGCCCTACGACGTCATCCCGTCGCCCTTCAACGCGGCCAACGGCTACGAAGTACCCAACGTGGCTTCGCTGATCCTGAACTACCGGCACGGGAAGTTCTCGGTGACGCCTTCGCTGCATTACGTGGACGGCTCGTACTACGGCTCGCCGCTGGTGTGGCCCGGATACGTGCCGCAGTCGTGCAGCAAAATGCCCAACGCCGCCACGCCGGGCGAGTACTGCCCGGGCGGAAACATCGGTGCGATTTTTCTTCCCGATCCGTACACGGGACAGTTCGACGACCTCGGCTCGCTGCGCCAGCCCTCGGAGCTCTCACTCAACGTCCAAGCGACCTACGACGTGACGCCCGAGGTTTCGCTCGAGTTCCAGGCGGTCAACCTCTACAACTCGTGCTTCCAGCGCGGCTACGCGTGGGACAACAACGAGACGTGCGTTTACTCGAACTTGCCTTCGAACATCTTACCGCCGGCCGGGAACTTCGTCGCGAATCCGCCCGTTCAATTGAGGTATCCCTATGGGACGTTCTTCAACGTGACCGAGGTCGGCGTTTCGTCGGTGCTCCAGCCCTTCAACTTCTTTGCCAGCGTGAACGTGAAGATCTGACGCTTGCGCAGCCCACTCTTTCGAGCGCTCGCGCGCGTCGCCGCGCGCCATCGGCCCGGCCGGGCGGAGTTCCTGCGCACGGTCGCTTTGGCGAGCCTCGGCGCAGCGACGATCCCGGAGTTCGCCGCGTGCGGGAGCTCGGCGGCGCGCGGAAAAGAACGCGTCGCGATCGTGGGCGCGGGAATCGCCGGGCTGGTGACGGCGATGCGCTTGCGCGACGCCGGAATCGATTCGATCGTCTACGAGTCCTCGGATCGCGTCGGAGGCCGGATGCATTCGGAGCGCGAGTATTGGGTTGACGGCCAGCACACCGAGTGGTGCGGCGCCATGGTCGACTCGCTGCACGTCAACATCCACCACCTCTGCAAGCGCTTCGGGCTACGTCTTCTCGACACGTACTCGGGGCGGCCGCCGCACGCGCGCGACACCTGTTATCTCGACGGACGATACTATCCGATGTCGCAGGCCGACGCCGATTTCGCGAAGCTCTACCCCACCATCGAAGCTCAGCTCGGCAAGGTGAACCCCGACACGACCTACGCCAACGCAACGCCCGAAGCCAAACGCATCGACGCGATGAGCATGCGTGCCTGGATCGAGCGGTACGTCGAGGGCGGCGTGCGGTCGCAGCTGGGCCGGCTGATCGACGAAGCCTATCGCAACGAATACGGACGCGAGACCACCGAGCTGAGCGCGCTCAACCTCGTCGCACAGCTGGGCACGC
The DNA here is from genome assembly GCA_035502675.1 of Candidatus Acidiferrales bacterium. Lineage (GTDB taxonomy): Bacteria > Vulcanimicrobiota > Vulcanimicrobiia > Vulcanimicrobiales > Vulcanimicrobiaceae > DATJUC01. The sequence goes on from DATJUC010000222.1 coordinate 38,630, forward strand.
AGCGTCACTACCTTCCCGGCCGCCATCTCAACGTGCTCGGATACTCCGACCAGCGCTATATCATCGCTCGCGGGAGCCAGGCGCTTCCCGAAGCAATCGCGGCTTCGCTGCCGGCCGGCAGCATTCGGTTCGGATACCGGCTGCTGGCCGTGCGCCGGTCGTCCAACGGGACGTACGAGCTGCGGTTCGCGGTCGATGGATCGACCGAAACGGTGAACGCCGACCGCGTCGTCTTGGCGATTCCGTTCATCGTGTTGCGCGGGCTGGATTATTCGTCGGCCGGCTTCGACCAAGCCAAACGCAACGCGATCGAGAATTTGGGATACGGGTATCACACCAAACTGCACGTGCAATTCGACCGGCGCGCGTGGATGCGGCCGGTGCACCCGTGGCCCGAGCCGACCACCGGCCAGATCTGGACGACCCTGCCCGTTCAGAGCGCGCTCGATTTCTCGCTCGCACAGCCGGGCGCCGACGGCTTGATCGAAGTCTTCACCGCCGGCAGCGCCGCCATGCTCGACACCCCTCCGATGCCGTACGCGCGCGTCGGCGACTCGCCGGCGGTACGCCGGCACGTGGCGGCTTTCTTCGAGCAGCTCGACCGAATTTGGCCCGGCGTTTCGCCGGCTTGGAACGGTAAAGCGACGTTCGGCAACGCGCAAGCCGACCCCAACATCCTCGCCAGTTACTCGTGCTGGCTGGTCGGACAGTACACGACCATTGCGGGCCACGAGGCGCTGCCGCAGGGTCGCGTGCACTTTGCCGGGGAGCACACCTCGGTCGCGAATCAAGGCTTCATGGAAGGCGGAGCGCAGTCCGGATTTCGCGCGGCCGGCGAGATCTTGGACGATTATCGCATCCAAGCCCGCGGCTGAAACGCCACCTCGCGTGCATATCGTCGGAACCGCCGGACACGTCGATCACGGAAAGTCCTCGCTGGTCGCAGCCCTGACCGGAACGAATCCGGATCGCTGGCTCGAGGAACAGCTGCGCGGCATGACGCTCGATCTCGGCTTCGCGCTTCTCGAGCTCGACGGCGGAATCGAGGCCGGCGTCGTCGACGTTCCCGGCCACGAGCGCTTCCTGCACAACATGCTGGCCGGCGCGGCGGGCATGGACGTTCTGCTGCTGACGGTCGCCGCCAACGAAGGCGTGATGCCGCAGACGGTCGAGCATCTCGAAATCCTCCGCTTTCTCAACGTACGCGCCACGATCGTGGCGCTGACCAAAATCGATCTGGTGCCGCACGAACTCCGCGACGAGGTGCGCTCGCGCGTCGCCGCGCAGTTGCGCGGCTCGATCGCCGAAGGTGCGCCGATCGCCGGCGTCTCCAGCACCAGCGGCGAAGGGCTCGAGCAGCTGCGGGCCGAGATCGCGTCCGCATTACGCTCGCTCGCGCCGCGCGACGCGTCGGCGCCGGCGTATCTGCCGATCGACCGGGTCTTTTCGCTCACCGGGCTCGGGACGATCGTCACGGGAACGCTCATGCAAGGAAGCATTGCGGTCGGCGACGTCGTCGCGCTGGCTCCGAGCGGATTGCGTTCGAAAGTCCGAGCGGCCCAGGTTTTCGGTCGCGCTCGCGGTCGCGTCGAAGCCGGGGCGCGCGTCGCGCTGAACTTGCCGAGCGTGGACCGTCACGCGATCGCGCGCGGCGAAGCCGTCGTGAGTCCCGAGTTCGGCGCACGATCGTCGCTGAGAGTGCACTTCACGCCGCTGCAAGCGGCGGTGCCGTTGCTGCGCCGCCGCACGCCGGTGCGCGCGTACGTGGGCTCGGCGGAAGTTCTGGGCACGCTGATCTTCGAAACGGTTCCCGACGCGCAGCATTCGGTTCGCGCCGAGCTGCGTTTGCGGCAGCCCGTGGCCGCCTTTCCCGGCGTTCGCTTCGTCCTGCGGCGCCCTTCGCCCAAGACGCTGCTCGGCGGCGGCGAAATCGAGGCGCTCGGCGAGACGTCGGCCGCGGACGACGTTTTGCCGCACGAGTCCGCGATCGCCGCGCTCCTGCACGATCGCGGTCTCGAGCCGTCCGACGCGATCGCGATCGCGCTGGCGGCCAACGTGCGCGAAGACGTCGCGCAGTCGGCGCTGGAAGCGCTGGTCGAGCGCGGCGAAGCGTTGCGCGTGCGACGGCCCGAGGCCTACGCCGGCGGAGCGGTCGCGCGCGAGCTCCGCGAACGCGTCGTCGCGGCGCTCGAGCAGGCGCACGCCGCCGAACCCTGGGCGCTGGGCGTGACCTCGATCGGCCTCTCGCGCGTGCTCGGCGTCGCGGAGCCGCTGCTGGTGCGATACGTGTCCGAGTTTGCGGAGGCCGGCCAGATCGTCGCGCGATCCGGATATTACTCGACCCTGGAGCACACCCCGGCATTTTCGGGCGACCAGCACCGTCTATTCGAACGGCTGGTTCCGGTCGACGCGAGCGCGCCGCTTCGGCCCCGGGCGTTCGACGAGGCGGTGGCCGAGGTGCGCAAGAGCGCCGTCACCGGAGCGTCGAAGGCGTTCGACACGCTGCTGTCGCGCGGCGTTTTCGTCAAGGTCGGCGACGAGCTCTACCGCGGTTCGCAGATCGCGCAGATCGGCGCGCGCGTCGAGGAGTTCCTGCGCCGCAACGGCCGCATGACGGCCGCGCAGTTTCGCGATTTGATCGGAACGTCGCGCAAGTACGCGGTGCCCCTGCTCGAGTGGCTCGACGCGCGCGGCGTCACCCTTCGAGACGGAGATTACCGGACGCTGCGAAAGAAAGGTGCATGATCGATCCGGTCGCGCTTCCCAAGGCCGAGCTGCACGTCCACATCGAGGGCACCTTCGAACCCGAACTGATCTTCGAGATCGCCGAGCGCAACCGCGTGGCGCTCGACTACCCCGACGTCGAATCGCTGCGGCGCGCTTACGATTTCTCCGATCTGGCGTCGTTTCTCGACGTGTACTACCGGGCGATGGCGGTACTGCGGCACGAGCGCGATTTCTACGACCTGACCGCAGCGTATCTTCGGCGCGCGGCCTCGCAGGGCGTACGGCACGCCGAGATCTTCTTCGATCCGCAAGCGCACACCAGTCGCGGCGTCGCGTTCGAAACCGCGATCGACGGAATTTGGGCAGCCCTGCAGGACGGCGCACGCGATCCCGGCATCAGCTCGCATTTGATCCTGTGTTTTCTGCGCGACCTGCCGGCCCAGTCGGCGATGGAAACGCTGGAGTCGGCGTTTCGCCATCAAGACCGCATCGTCGCAGTCGGCTTGGACTCCGCCGAGGTGGGCAACCCGCCTTCGAAGTTTCAAGCCGTTTTCGAGCGCGCCCGCGCCCACGGTATGCTGACGGTCGCGCACGCCGGCGAAGAAGGACCGCCCGAATACGTCTGGGAGGCGCTGGATCTGCTAAAAGTATCGCGCGTCGATCACGGCGTGCGCAGCCTGGAAGACCCGGCACTCGTCGATCGCCTGAGGCGACAGCGCATTCCGCTGACCGTTTGCCCGTTCTCCAACGTGCGGCTCAAAGTCGTCCAATCGCTCTCGGAGCACCCGATCAAACGCATGCTCGAGGAGGGACTCGTCGCCACCTGCAACTCCGACGATCCGCCGTACTTCGGCGGATACGTGGGCGATAATTTCGCGGGCATCGCCAAGGCGCTGTCGCTGTCGGACGGCGACTTGGTGCGGCTCGCGCGCAACTCGTTCGTCGCATCGTTCATCGACGACGCCACCCGCGATCGGTATCTCGCCGAGCTGCACCAGTACGCCCCGGCGGTCTCAGAGATGGAAGAGCGTCGCGACGCCGACCAGTAGCTCGAGAGCGATCAAAACGACGATGATCAACTCGAGAAACTCGTCGCGCTGGGCGCGGGCCCGGTCGCTCAGGAAGCGGTACATGTCGCCCAAGCTCGCGAGCTTGGTGTCGATCTGGCGCTGCCAGTCTCGCAGGCCGAGGCGCTGCGCGGCCGAGCGGTAGATACGCGCGTAATAGGCGTCTCCGACGACTTTGAGGGCGTTGCTGGAGCGATCGATGAGCTCCAGAACGTCGACGATCAAATAGCGCAGCGTCGCGGCCTGCTCGGCCTCCCGGCGGCCGCGTAACGAGCGCTCCCCTTTGCCCGGCTGCATTTTGTAGATCCCGTCGAGCTCGCGGTCGAGCACGGCGTCGTAGGTTCGCAGCTCCAGCAGCTGGCTGTTGGCGAACTCCAGGATGTCTTCGATGGCGCGGGCGCTTTCCGGGCGGTCGTAGACGAAGGCCGTGTCCCACTGCACGACGGTGAGATCGTCTTCGTGATAAGAAAAGCGCACGCGCAGCGCCTCCTCGACCTCGGTGGCCGAGAGCCGCTTGCGCTCGCCCAAGAGCAGCCCTGCGAGCGAGGCAGCGTGTTCGTCGAGCAGCGTTTCGGCATCGATCGTCTCCGCGAAACGCTCGACCTCGAGCGTGAAGTAATCTTCGACGATCGGCGGATGCGGCTCGTCGAGCGCGCGAGCGTACCGCGCGCAGATATCGCGGATCGTCTCTTCGGCGTACCGCAGGAAGCGGTCGTCGCCGCGCGCGCGGTCCGCCAGCGCGAAAAGGTCGTTCCAGCTGCCGCGCGCGTCGAAAGAGAGGCGCAGCGACATCACGCCGTAGTCGTAGAGCTTCAACCTCACGGCGGCGCGGAGGTCGCCAACGTCGGCGTCGGGCAGCGTGGCGACGATCGGCGGCACCGGGAATTGCAGGTATGCCGACGAGGTGTACGGTCCGGACGCCAGCGACGCGGGTGCGCGGCTGTCGCCGCCGAGCCCGCTCATAGCCGTGAGATCGATCGTGTCCGCGACCTCGAATAAATAGTACGCGCGCACCGCTCCGGCCGCAATTTCGAGCATCGAGGACCGCTTACAACCCGGCTGGCGGCGTCTCCTTGACGCGTGCGGAAGGTTCGTCCGCTTCGCGACTCCAAAGGCGCTGCATGACGATACGCCGCTCACTTCGCGCGTGCATCGTGTGTGCCGCGCTGCTCTGCGCGCTCGCGAGTGCCGCCGTCGCCTCGGACTACGGCAATCTGCGCTACCGGCCGATCGGGCCGGCGATCTCGGGAGGGCGGACGACGGCCGTCGCCGGCAGCGACCGCGACCCGCTGCTGTACTACGCCGGGGGCGCCAACGGCGGAGTTTTCAAGAGCGCCGACGGGGGCGCGTCGTGGACGGCGGTTTTCGATCGCGAACCGGCGGCGGCGATCGGTGCGATCGCTCTCGATCCGCGCGACGACGACGTCGTTTGGGTCGGAACCGGCGAAACCAACCCGCGCAACGACGTTGCACCCGGCGACGGCATCTACCGCTCGAGCGACGGTGGACGAACCTGGACGCATCTCGGGCTCGAACCGACGCACGCGATCTCGAGCATCTCGATCGATCCGCGCGATGCGCGCAACGTTGCCGTCGGCGCGCTTGGCCGGGTTTTTGCGGACAGCACGGCGCGCGGCGTCTACGTGACGCGGGATGGAGGCGCTCACTGGCGCCGGACGCTCTACATCGGACCCTCGAGCGGCGTCTCCGATTTGGTACGCGTTCCCGGCCGGCCGTCGACGCTGTTCGCGGGCGTTTGGCAGTTCCGGCGCCAGCCGTGGATGCTGACGAGCGGCGGGCCGCTCGGCGGGATCTACCGCTCCGACGACAACGGCGCGACCTGGCGAAAACTGCAAGGACGAGGGTTACCCGCCGGTTTGACGGGGCGCATCGGACTTTCGGCCGCTGCCGGGGATCGCATCTACGCGATCGTGCAGTCGAAGCAAGGCGATCTTTGGCGCTCGGAAGACGGCGGTGCGACCTGGCACGTCATGCCGCACAGTTCCTACGTCGGCGATCGGCCGTTCTACTTCAGCCGCATCTTCGCCGATCCCGCCAATCCGAACCGCGTGATCGACGTCGGTCTCATTCTGTCGTTGAGCAAGGACGGCGGCGCGACGTTCCATCCAATCGCCACCAACGCGGGTTGGGACTATCACGTCGCGTGGTGGTCGCGCGACGGACGGCGCGTCGTCGTCGGCAGCGACGAAGGCGTCGTCGTCTCGGGTGACGGTACCGCGAACTTTTGGCAGCCGTACGATCTGCCGTTCGCGCAGCCGTACCACGTCGGTTTGGGCACGACGCTGCCCGCGTACCGGGTCTGCGTCGGCTTGCAGGACGACAACTCGTGGTGCTCGTGGTCTTCGGTCTTCAATACCGCCGGCGTGCTCAACCGCGACTGGGAGCAGATCGGTCCCGGAGACGGAATGTGGGCGCTGCCCGACCCGGCCGATCCGGATTTGATTTGGAGTACGTCGACGAACTCCGACACCGGACAGGTCTATCTCTTCGATCCGAGGACTCAGCAGGCGTCCGAGGTCTCTCCGGTCGCGCGCAGCAATGCCGAGGCGCCGTCGACCCTCAAGTACCGGTTCAACTGGGACACGCCGATTGCGTTTACCAACGACGCGCACCCGCAAGCGCTCGTGGGCGGCAACGTCGTTTTCGAAAGTTCCGATCGCGGAGAGCACTGGACGGTCGTGAGTCCGGACCTCACTCGCAACGACCCGTCGCATCAGCAGGCGTCCGGCGGACCGATCGGCCTCGACATTTCGGGGGCCGAGACCTCGGATACGATTCTCGATATCGAAGTTTCGAAAAATCAACCCGGAACGTGGTGGGTCGGGACCGACGACGGGCTCGTGCAGCTCACGCGCGACGCCGGTCAGCACTGGACCGACGTCACGCCGCCGGGTGCTCCGGCCTGGGGACGGGTCGCGATCGACGCGAGCGGCCTGGCGGCGGGAACGGCTTACGCGGCCTTTGACGATCATATGAACGGCGACGATCGTCCGTATCTCTTCGCGACCGACGACTACGGAAAGACTTGGCATTCGATCGCCGGGAATTTTCCGCGCGAGGATTTCGTGCGTACGATTCGCGAGGACGACAAGGATCGCAACCTGCTGTATGCCGGCTCGCAGCGCGGAATTTTCGTTTCTTACGACCGGGGTGCGTCGTGGACGTCGCTGCGCTTGAACATGCCGGCGACTGCGATCTACGATCTAGAGATCCAGCCGCAGGCCGACGATTTGGTGGTCGCTTCGCACGGACGAGGCGTTTGGATTCTCGATGCGTTGACCTCGCTGCGCGAGCTGCCGCAGGCGAGGTCGAGCGCGGCCACGCTGTTCGCGCCGCGCGACGCCTACGAAATGGCTCAATACGCGCCGGTCAACGTTTTTTCGGGCGGCTTGCCCGACAACGAGTTCGTCGGCGAAAACGCGCCGTACGCGGCCATCGTCGACTACTACCTCGCGCGCAAGCCCGCGCGCGCACCCCGGATCGAAATCGCCGACGCTTCCGGGCGCGTCGTTCGGCACCTCGACGGCAACGACGTCACCGGCGTAGCCGGCGTCAATCGCGTCGCCTGGGATCTCAGCGAAGACGGTCCCGTGCAATGGAAGGGGACGTTCGAAGAAAACCAGGGCCCCAAGGAGGGACCGCTGGTCGTCCCCGGACGCTATACCGTGCGGCTGTCGGTCGACGGGCGCTCGTACGAGCAGCCGCTCACCGTCGAGGCGGATCCTCGCGATCCCGACCGGGCCCGCTACGTCGCGCGTCACGACTTCCTGACCGGGATCTACGCGGAACTCGGAACCGTCGACACGTGGTTGAACGCGCTCGACGACCGCTTGAAGCGGGCGACGCCGGCTCAGGCGGCGCCGCTGCGAGCGTTCCAGCGCCGGCTCACTTACGGGCCACGCAACGTGGAGGACCTCGAGGCGCCGCAGGGGCTGCGCGAACGTTTGCTCGACGTTCTCGCCCGGATCGGCGGTTCGAACCAGACGCCGACGGCGGCCCAATCCGAGGAGGCCGCCGCCATCAAGGCTCTCTACGACCAGCTCGCCGCGCAGTACGCGGCGTTGCCATCCCAATCCACCCGCTAGAGGTGAGACCTGCAACCAATTCAGGCAGCCGCCGTATCATGAAGCGTAAATGAACGTAGATAAGATGACGGAGCGTGTTGGCGAGGCTCTCAACGCCGCCTATACGCGTGCCCTGCACGAGCATAATACGCAAACGACGCCCGAGCACATGCTCGCGGCGCTTTTGGAGCAGGAGCGCGGCATCGCTCCCGACATCGTCGCCAAGGCCGGCGCCGATCCGAAGGCGCTGGCGCGCGCGGCCGACACCGCGATCGGGCGCCTTCCGCGACTGAGCGGCGCGAATGCCGACAGCGCGCAGGTCACGCTCTCGCCGGAGCTCAGCCGGATCATGAGCGCCGCCGAGAACGAGGCCAAGGCGCTGCAAGACGACTACACGTCGGTCGAGCACGTGCTCCTTGCGATGGCGCAATCGAGCGGCGAGGTCGGGCGTCTCTTCCGCGATGCCGGCCTGACGCGCGACAAGCTGCTGCAAGCGCTGCGCGACGTGCGCGGCAACCAGCGCGTGACGACCAAGGATCCCGAAGGTACGTACAAATCGCTGGAACGCTACGGGCGCGATCTGACGCTCGAGGCCGAACGGGGTAAACTCGATCCGGTCATCGGCCGGGACGAGGAGATCCGGCGCGTCATTCAAGTGCTCTCGCGGCGCACCAAGAACAACCCCGTCCTGATCGGCGAACCCGGCGTCGGCAAGACCGCCATCGTCGAAGGACTGGCACAGCGCATCGTTCGCGGCGACGTCCCCGAAGGTTTGAAGAACAAACGCATCGTCGCGCTCGACATGGGCGCGCTGATCGCCGGCGCCAAGTACCGCGGCGAGTTCGAAGAGCGTCTCAAAGCGGTTCTCAAGGACGTCGCCAACTCCGAAGGACAGATTTTGCTCTTCGTCGACGAGCTGCACACGGTCGTGGGCGCTGGGAAGGCCGAAGGCGCGATGGACGCGGGCAATTTGCTCAAACCTATGCTGGCGCGCGGCGAGCTCCACATGATCGGCGCCACGACGCTCGACGAATACCGCAAGTATATCGAGAAGGACGCCGCGCTCGAACGCCGTTTCCAACCGGTCTTCGTGGACCAGCCCAACGTCGAGGACACCATCTCGATCCTTCGCGGGCTTCGCGAGAAGTACGAAACGCATCACGGCGTGCGCATCAAGGACGCCGCGCTGGTTGCGGCCGCGGTGCTCAGCAACCGGTACATCGCCGATCGCTTCCTGCCGGACAAAGCGATCGATCTCGTCGACGAGGCGGCTGCCAAGCTGCGGACCGAGATCGACTCGATGCCGCAAGAGCTCGACGAGGTCTCGCGCCGCGTGATGCAGCTCGAGATCGAGCGCGAAGCGCTCAAGAAGGAGAGCGACAGCGCGAGTCACCGCCGTTTGGAGACGCTCGACAAAGAGCTGGCCGAGCTCAAGGATCGCCAAACGAAGCTGCGGCTGCAGTGGGACGCCGAGAAGAATGCGGCGACCAAGCTGCAAGCGCTGCGCGAACAGATCGAGCAGACGAAAGTACAGATCGAGCAAGCCGAACGGCAATACGACCTCAATCGCGTTGCGGAGCTGCGCTACGGCAAGCTCGCGCAGCTGCAGAAGGATCTCGCGGCCGAGGAGGGACGGCTTTCCGGCAAAGACGGCCGGCTGTCGAAGGAAGAAGTCGACGAGGATGACATTGCCGAGGTGATCGCGCGCTGGACCGGGATCCCGGTCTCCAAGCTGCTGGAGGGCGAGATCCAAAAGCTGCTGCACCTCGAAGACGAGCTGCACAAACGCGTCATCGGCCAGGACGAAGCCGTCGATGCCGTGGCCGAAGCGGTGTTGCGCTCGCGTTCCGGATTGGCCGATCCGAATCGCCCGATCGGCTCGTTCATTTTCCTCGGACCGACCGGCGTCGGAAAGACCGAGCTGGCTCGCGCGCTGGCGGAGTATCTGTTCGACGACGAGCATGCGATGATCCGCATCGACATGTCGGAGTATCAGGAGAAACACACGGTCGCGCGCTTATTGGGCGCGCCTCCGGGATACGTCGGTTACGACGAGGGCGGTCAGCTGACCGAAGCCGTGCGGCGCCGGCCGTACTCGGTGATTCTTTTCGACGAGGTCGAGAAGGCGCACCCCGACGTCTTCAACGTCTTCCTGCAGATCTTGGACGACGGCCGCTTGACCGACGGTCAGGGCCGTACGGTCGACTTCAAGAACACCATCGTCATCATGACGTCCAACGTCGGAAGCCATCGGATCCTCGACTACAAGGGTTCGTTCAGCGGCGCCGATTATGCGATCATGCGCGCGACCGTGCTCGACGAGCTCCGTCAGCATTTCCGTCCCGAGTTCCTCAATCGCGTCGACGAGATCATCGTCTTCCACGCGCTGAGCGAGAAGCAGCTCGAAGAGATCGTCGAGATCCAGCTGCAGCGTCTGCGTAAACGGCTGGGCGACCGCCGGATCGCACTCGTGCTCGACGAGGCGGCGAAGCGGCACATCGTCAAAGTCGGATACGATCCGAACTATGGAGCGCGTCCGCTCAAGCGCACGATCCAGAAGGAGCTCGAGACGCCGCTGGGACGCAAGATTCTCGCGGGCGAGATCCGCGACGGCGATACGGTCGAAGTAGGATTCGACGAAAACCGGGGCGAGCTGACGTTTGCGTCGCGCGCCCCGGAACCCGTTCCGGCCTGAGGTTACCTGAAGCGATCGGCGATGTAGTCGATCCAGTAGTGGTAGATGTCGGCGATTCGGACCGGATCGGACGGGAAGTGGCCGGCGATCGGCCAGACCCTCAACGTCGCGTCCTTATGGTTGTCGCGGAGCGCCCGCCAGTACATCGACGACGTCGCGAACGGATCGCGGTTGTCGCCGACGTCGGAGAGAATCAAGACCGGCGTGGTGACGTCGGCGACGTACGAGATCGCCGACACCGCACGCCACTCGGCAGCGTTGTCGCCCACGAACGGCGAGCCGTGCAACAACGCCAGATCCTCCGAGCTGTCGTCGGCGGTGCCGTAGTCGGTGATCCAATCGTTGACCGACGCGCCCGAAACGGCGGCACGCCAAAAATGATACTTCGAGATGAGCCAGGCCGTCATGATTCCGCCGTACGACCATCCGGATACGGCGATCCGTGCTTCGTCGACGATCCCGCGAGCGCGTACCGCGTCGAGCGCCGCGACGATGTCTTTACCGGGACCGTCCTCGGGATCGTAAAGGATGGCGTGCTGGTACGCGTACCCGAGATTCGGACTCCCGCGATAGTTGGGCCGTAGGACGAGCCAGCCGCGTGCGGCCATGACCTGCGCCCAGAAGTCGAACGTCATCGCCGTGGGATCGCCCGGGCCGCCGTGAATGAAGACGACGACCGGGTATTTCCGGTCCGGCGTAAAGCCGGGAGGAAGGTAGAGCAGGCCGTCGCCGGTCACGCCCGTCGTGGTCGGGAAGGAGATCGGCTCCGCCTCGCTCCATGCGACCTGCGACAGTGCGGCGTTGAAATCGGAGATCTTGGTCGCGGGCGCGCCGGGCGCGAGCGCGAACAGCTCGGGCGGCTGCGCGGTCCACGTTCCGACGAATGCGAGCGTACCGTCGCTCGCAAGCGCGTGGCGCAGTTCGGGCGTCTCGGCGCCGCCCGTCGTCGACAGCGGAATGCCGGGCGTCACGTCGCCCGGCCGAAGCCGTGCGAACGTGCCGTCGAGCGAGATCCGGTAGAGCCCGTTGGTGAGACCGTCCGGGGCGGTCGCGATCAGCGTCTTGGAATCGTGCGACCAGACCGCATCGCCGATCGGGCGATCGATCTTGCCCGAGATTTCGGTTCCGGCGCCGCCCGCCGGCGTCGTGACGTACAGCTGCGAGAGCGCGACCTGTGAGTCGCCGTCGGTATAAAGATAGGCGATGTGCTTTCCGTCCGGCGCAAAGATCGGGTCGACTTCCCACATCGTGCGTCCGGTCAACGCGCGCGCCGCTTTGGTCGCGACGTCGACCAGCTCGGCGTGCGATTCGTTCTGATCGTTCAGAATCGCGTCGACGTATTGCGTGTACGCGATCGTCTTGCCGTCGGGCGACCACGACGGCGAAGCGTCGCTATGCGTGCCGAAGGTCAGCTGCGTCGCAGTTCCGCCGGCAAGAGCGATCGTATAGAGATGGTCCGGTTGCGGCGCCGAGTGCGCGACGATCGGCTCGGTCGTGAAGATGAAGCTGTCTTCAAAGCGCGCGGCTCCCGTTTTCTTCGGCTCGGGATCGGTCGCGGCGAACGCGAAGGCACGTCCGTCGGGTCGCCAGGCGAACTCGTCGACGTCCGCTCCCGCGTGCGTGATCTGCCGCGCGACGCCGCCGTCGCGCACAATCACGAACAGCTGCGCGTGCGCGTCGTCGCCGCTGCCCGCGTCGGCCAAGAATGCGATCGACGTTCCGTCGGGCGAGAATTGCGGGGCGTCCAGCCCCTTACGGTTACGCACTAGGACGTGAACCCGATGCGAAACGAGATCGACGGTGACCAGATCGCTGTCGCTTCGGTCGTCGTTCCACACGGTTCTCGAAACGACGGTTGCGACCAGCTTCCCGCCGGGACCCATCGCCGGCGTGCCGACGTTGACGACGTCCTTGAAGTCGCCGGCGGTAACGCTCGCTCCCGCCGCCGCGGCGTCCGGAACGGAGCAGGAAAAGCAGAACAGCAGTATGGCCGCGAGTCGAGTGCGCATGGGGTCGCGGTTCGACGCGGCGAGCGCTACACCCGGCGAGCGAAGAGGCGCGCCGCGTGCGGCCCGAGCAAACGCGTCAACACGTCGACGCGGCGCGCCTCGCGTCCGATCAAGAGCCGGTCGCGCTTGCGCTCCAGCCCGTCTAAAATCGCGGAAGCTGCGTCGGCCGGCGCGATCGTGAGAAAGCGTTCCTCGAACGCCTTGGTTCGTGCGGCTGCGACCGCCGGGTCGACGGCGGCGGCGACCCGCGCCGAGCGCGCGATCGCGGTGGCAATTCCGGCCGGGTGAACGGTCATCACGTGAACGTTGGTGTCGAGCAGCTCCCCGCGCAGGGATTCGCCGAACCCGCGCACCGCGAACTTGCTGGCCGCGTAGGCGGACTGGCCGGGCGGCGCCCACAAACCGAAGAGACTCGAGACGTTCACGATTGCCGCCTCGGGCCGCTGCAGCAACGCCGGCAAAAACGCCTTTACGCCGTAGACGACGCCCCAGAAGTTAACGTTCATCAGCCACGCAAACTCGTCGCTGGCGATCTCGAGGACCGATCCGTACAGTGCGACGCCGGCATTGTTGACCAAAACGTCGACGCCGCCGTGCGCGGAAACGGCGGCAGCGGCGAACGTTCGCACGGCCGCCTCGTCGGCGACGTCGACGACGTGCGTGGAGACGCGGCCGGGACTGCCGCTCACACGCTCGCGCGTCTCCGCCAGGCCCTTCGGATCGACGTCGGCGAGTGCGAGGTGCGCGCCGCGACGCGCGGCCAGCTCGGCCAGCGCTCGCCCGATGCCGGACCCGGCGCCGGTGATCGCCACGACGCGGCCGCCGACTCTCACCTGGTGCTTACAGCCCTTCGTCGAGAAGCGCGTTGAACCGTAACGGATCGACGGCGTCGGGACGATCGAAATCCATACCGCGTGTCTGCGCGATCCACCACGCAGCTCCTCGTCGCGGCAGCAAAACCGCGGTTCGCGGCGCTTTCTGCGCGCACTCCGGCTCCAATCCGGCGCGCACGGGCGGCCGGCAGAGATCGCCCGGGAGCACCGCCGCGTACCGGTCGCGGGTGTCGGGCGCCGTCGTGAAGGCTTGCGACATGTCGGGTGCATTGGCGTCGAAAATGCTCAAGTGCCCGATGCCCAAAAGGTCCTCGATCGTGCGCAGCATCGCGACCGTGTCGTAACGCGCGTGGACGACGGTCCGACGCCGCGTGTATGCGGAAATTGCGTAGGCAATCGAGCGGTGAGAGTCGACGTGATCGGGACCATCCTGGGCATCGTCCTCGAGAACGAAGATGGCGGTATCCTTCCAATAGCGCGAATGCGATACGGTCTGCACGAGCAGTCCGAGCGCGTAGTCGTCGTCGGACATCTGCAGGTACGGCGTGTTCAACCCGCCCACGTTGGTCGCAAAGTTGCCGAAGTGATCCATCATCAGGCAGACCGCTTCAAAATCGGGCAGATCGCCGCGGCGCACGTATCCGTCGAACTCGCGTTTCCACTCCTCGTAACGATACCGGTCGGGAACGTTGAGATCCCAGCCGCGATAGTACCGGTCGGTGATGCCCCGGAGCGAGGGCTGTACCGGCGGCGACTGGAGCGCGCGCTTCGCGTACGCAGCGCGCACGATCGGAATGTAAAAGGGCACGCCGATGGTGTAGTAGGTCTGGTCCGTATACAGGCCGTAGTGGCGGACGCTCTTGCCGGCGCGCCGGGCGGCGTCCCAGACGTATCCGGTTGCGGCGACGTCGCGGGTGCCGGGAAGAATGGCCGACGATCCGCTCGGATCCAGCAGCGTCGTCAGCCGCGCGCCAAACGGCGTCGTTCCGCCTTTCTCCGGCAGAGCCACGTTCAGCAGCCGATTCGTACCGTTGGTGTCGAGCGAAAAGCCATCGCTTGCGTACTCGATCGGCGTAACGCGCGTCGTGTACTCGTTGGCGCGTGCTTGCGTGCTCCAATTCCAGCCGTCCCCGCTCACGTCGCCGCTGGTGTAGAAATTGTCGAACGTCACGAACTGGCGTGCCAGCTCGTGATGGTTCGGCGCGATGGCGTAAGGAAACGAGGTCAGGCGCGGATCGCCGTCGGCGTTCGGCAGGTCGCCGAGCACCTGGTCGTACGTGCGGTTCTCCTTCATGATGAAGATCACGTGGCGAATCTTGCCGCGCAGCGCTTGGACGATCGCGTCGGGACGGCGCCGTACGAATCCGTTGTTCGCATCGACCGTCGCGCTCAGCGACTGCAGCTCCGTATCGGAAGGAACCGGAATCTCGAGCACGTCGGCCTTTTCGAGGTCGAGCACGTACTGATCGCGATGCGACGGGTCCGGACGCCGGCTGCCGACGATCGCGACGAACGCACCGAGCCCCGGATTCGGCCCCGACGGACTCTTTGCGTCGGCGACGAGCAGCCGGTCTCCGGCGAGCGTGAGGGCGGTCGGATACCAGCCGGTCGGGATGCGTCCGGCGATCGTCCCGGTGTCGAGATCGACGACCGCGACGGCGTTTTCGCCCCCGAGCGAGACGTAGAGCCGGTGAGACGTCTCATCCAGTGCGAGGCCGTTCGGATTGGCTCCGCGATACGGCTGCCCGGGCCGGTCGACCGAAATGCGCCGGGTCAGCCGCAGCGTTGCGGTGTCGATCTCGTCGACTTCGTCCAAGTCGCCGTTGGCTGCGTACAGCCGCGAGCCGTCGTGCGAAAGCAGCAGCGCGTTGGGTGCGCCGCCGACCTCAACGAACGCCGGGCGTCCGCCCGCGATCGCCGCGACATCGCCGTCGCGTAGCGAGCTTGCGTACACGGCTTCCAATCCGCCGTTCGCATTCGAGCGAACCGCGATGCCGTAGGGGTACTCGCCTACGGCGCGCGTCGATCCCGGCTCGAAGAGCGGAATCTCGGCCGCCGGCCGCCGCGTCGCGGTGTCCACGATCGTCACCGAGTCGTTTTGCATGTTGGCGACCGCCAGCGTGCGTCCGTCGGCGGTCAGGCCGATGCCGGCGGCCAGCGCGCCGAAGCGGAGCGGAAAGGCTCCGCCGCGCCGGCCGGCGAGCGTGTGCGACAGAATGCTTCCGTCGTACGACGGGATCGGCGAACGTTGCCGGCGGTCGTGGCCGAGCAGCACTTCGGGTGCTTCGAAAACAAAGGTTTCGCCGCGGCGCGCGTAGACCGCAATCCGGTCGTCGATTCCGCCGGAGACGTAGAAGCGCGTTCCGTCCGGCGCCCACGCGATTCCGCAGAACGCGTCGGGAATCGCGAGATGCTGGAGCGGATGAAGTCCCTGCGGCGTGACGCCGTAGAGGAAGATCCACTGCGTCAGCTCCGTCGTCGCTCTGACCACCCGGCCGGTGACGGGATCGCGCAGCGGAAAACGGATCTCGGCTCCGTCTGGGCGGTAATATTGATAGTTGTAGCCGCTCGTCAGCACGGCCAGGGTTCGTCCGTCGGGGCTGAGCGCGGTCGCCATGGCGCCGCTCGCGTCGGCGTTGCCGTCGGCGCGCAATCCCGTCGCCAGCCGAAGCATGGTCGAACCCGCCGCGGCCAGCGGCGTGATGCTCTGCCCCGTTGGAAGCACGACGCCGGCGGCAAGAACGAGCGCGAGCAGCACGCTTAGATGCCCGCCTCATTCGCGACGGTGCCGATTCCGAATGCCCGTTGATGCGAATACTGCAACTGCGTAAACTTTCTCGTAACCGCCGGTGCCGTTGCGGAGCTTCGACCTTGGATGCTCGTAGACCGCCGAGATGCGAGGAACTTCGTGCCGCGAACAGAATGCCGCGAGCCTTGATCAACGCGTCCACGGCCTTGACGAATCGCCACGGCGAACGAGTCGAGGTCGCACCGGTCGGGGCCGGTATCACGGCCGTTTGCGTTCGCGATCGCCTGGGGCGGATCGCGGACGTCAGCGTCGCCGAAGGCGGGAGCGCCGGCAAGATCGTGGGACGGTTTGCGAACAGGATCGCTAACGGCCGCTTCGCACTCGACGGTCGCGTCTACCACCTCGCCACCAACGAAGGCCAGAATACGCTCCACGGCGGCCCGGAAGGCTTCGCCAAGCGCAAATGGGAGATGGTGCCGCGGAGCAACTCCGACCGGCGGACGAATGCGGTCGAATGCACGCTGCGCAGTGCCGACGGCGATCAGGGATTTCCGGGTAACTTACATTGCGTCGTCGTCTACTCGTTCGACGACGAAAGCGCGCTTCGCATCGACTATACGGCGACTACCGACGCACCGACCGTCGTCAATTTGACGAATCACGTCTACTTCAATCTTGCTGCCGACGGCTCGCCGGTTGCGGCGCAGCAGTTACGCATCGCCGCATCCGCCTACACGCCGGTCGACCGCGCGTCGATCCCGACCGGCGAGATCGCCGGCGTCGCCGGCACGGCGCGCGATTTTCGCCGCATGCGTCCGATCGGTCGCGAGCCGTTCGACGCCAACTTCGTGCTCGACGGCTGGAACGGCGAGCTGCGCCGGGTTGCAGAGGCGTTCGACGAGCGTTCCGGCCGCCGGCTCGTCGTGGAAACTACCGAGCCGGGCTTACAACTCTATACCGGTAAGACCGACGGATTTGCGCTGGAGGCGCAGCACTTTCCCGACTCGCCCAATCATTCGAACTTCCCGTCGACCGCACTGCGGCCCGGGCAAACGTTTCGAGCGACGACGATCTATCGGTTTTCGGCGTAAGCCGCGCGGACGGCGCTAGCGTGCCGCGGAGGCTTCGCGCTTGCGCAGCTTCAGGCGTTCGCCCTCGTCGAGGATCCGTTTGCGGAGGCGAATCGATTTCGGCGTGACCTCGACCAGCTCGTCGTCCTCGATGAACTCGATGGCTCGCTCGAGCGAAAGTTCGTCGGGCGGCGCGAGCTTGACGTTGTCGTCCGAGCCGGCGGCGCGCATGTTCGTCAGTTTTTTCTCGCGCACGACGTTGAGCGCGATGTCCTTGTCGTCGTTGGCGCGACCGACGATCATGCCTTCGTAGACTTCGACGCCCGGCCCGATGAAGTACTCGCCGCGCTGTTCGACGCCCATCAACGCGTAGCCGGTCGTGCGGCCGGTGTCGCTCGCGACCAGCGCGCCGACGTTGCGGCCGGGGAGTTCGCCTTGCCACTCCTGGTGGTCGTAATACGTGTGCGACATGACGGCCGTGCCGCGCGTGAGCGTGAGCAGCTCGCCGCGCAGTCCGAAGATCGCGCGGGTCGGCATGGTATATTCGAGTCGCCGCGAGTCGCCGACGTTGATCATGTTCGACATCGCGGCCTTACGTTTCCCCAGCGCTTCGATGACGGCGCCCGCGTACGTTTCGGGAACGTCGACGACGACGTACTCCACCGGCTCCCAGCGTTTGCCGTCGCGCTCCGTGACGATCACGCGCGGTTTGGAGACCGCCAGCTCGTAGCCTTCGCGCCGCATCGTCTCGATCAAGATCGAGAGATGCAGCTCTCCGCGGCCGCGAACTTCGAAGGTGTCGGCCGAGGCCGTGTCCGTCACCCGCAAGGCGACGTTGGATTCGAGCTCGCGCATGAGGCGTTCGCGGATCTGGCGCGACGTCAAGAACTTGCCTTCGCGTCCGGCAAACGGCGAGTTGTTCACGCTGAAGAACATCGAAACCGTCGGCTCGTCGATGGCCACGGCGTGGATGCCCTCGGGCGTCGCCGCGTCGGCGATCGTATCGCCGATGTTCAGATCGTCGATGCCCGAGACGCACACGATGTCGCCCGCCGACGCTTCCTCGACTTCGATGCGCTCCAGGCCTTGGAAGGTCAACAGCGTCGTCAGGCGCAGGCCGGTTGCCACGCTTGCATCGCGGGCGACCTTGGCAATCGGCGCGTTGACGCGCGAGGTTCCGCGGAAAATGCGTCCGATGCCGATGCGCCCGACGTACTTGTTGTGATCGATTGCCGAGATGAGCAGCTGAAACGGACCGTCTTCGGACGGCGCTTCGGGAACGTGCGAGACGATCGTCTCGAAGAGCGGCTCGAGCGACTGACCGGACTCCTCGAGCGTGCGCGCCGCCGTGCCGGCCTTGGCGTTGGTGAACAGGACCGGGAACTCGGCTTGTTCGTCGCTCGCGCCCAGCTCGACGAAGAGATCGAAGGTTTCGTTGACGACCTCGCGCGGCCGCGCGTCTTTGCGATCGATTTTGTTGATGACCACGATGGCACGCAGGTCGAGCTCCAGCGCCTTGCGCAGCACGAAGCGCGTCTGCGGCATGACGCCTTCGGCTGCGTCGACGAGCAGCAGCACGCCCTGCACCATCTGCAGCACGCGCTCGACCTCGCCGCCGAAATCGGCGTGCCCCGGAGTGTCGACGATGTTGAACTTCACGTCGCCGTGCCGGACGGCCGTGTTTTTCGCGAGAATGGTAATGCCGCGCTCGCGCTCGAGCGGATTAGAGTCGAGAACGCGCTTTTCGACGTGCTGTCCCTCGCGGAAGACCCCGCTCTGCTTGAGCATGGCGTCCACGAGCGTCGTCTTGCCGTGATCGACGTGCGCGATGATCGCAACGTTGCGAATGTCGGGGCGGGTTTTCACTGTCGGTGCCGTCTTCGTTGATTTTAGTCGTAGCGGGGGAGCGAGAACCAGAAGGTCGTGCGCTTCCCCGGCTCACTTTCGAGACCGATCGAGCCGTTCATCTTCGTGACGAGCTCGCGACAAATGTAGAGGCCGAGGCCGGTCGAACCGTTGTCGTGCGACAATCGTCCGAATCGCTTGAAGAGCTTATCCCAGTCGCTTTCGGGGATCCCGACGCCTTCGTTGACGACCGAGACGACGATTTCTCCGCCGCCCGGCCGGACGTCGACGTGGATCGGGCTCTGCGGATACGAGTATTTGACCGCGTTCGAGAGCAGGTTCGTGATGATCTGGACCAAGCGTCCTTCGTCGGCCAAGACGTTGGAGACCGGGTCGAGGTAGGCGACGTTGAAGGCGCGCTCGGGGTGCTCGCTGCGGATGCGCGCGATCGACTCCTCGATGATTGCCACCGGAGGGACGCTGGTAATTCGCAGCGAGAGCTGTCCCGCGTCCATCCGCGAGAGCAGCAGGAAGTCTTCGAAGATGGTGGCCAGCCGCGTGGTCGCGCTGCCGAGAACGCTGAGCAGCTCTTCGCGCCGCTCCTCGCCCATGGTTTCGTAGTGCGTTTCCAACAACGACGTGGCTCCGCGAATGGCGGCCAGCGGCGACCGGACTTCGTGCGAGACCATCCCGAAGAACTCGTTTTGGAGTCGCACGTTTTCTTCGAGCAGCTCGCGGCGCTCGACTTCGGAACGGTGCGCCCGCGAGTTGGTCAGCGCGAGTCCGACCAGATTGACGAACAGCTGCATCTGCCGCAGCGTATCGATCGAAGGGACCTTGCCGTCGACCGGCCCGTCGACGGAGATGTATCCCTGCATCTCGCCGACGCGATCGGGGAGCACGAGCGTGAGCGAATCGCGCTCGTGCCAAGCGTCGGGCGCTTCGCGCGGGTCTTGCCCGGTGCTG
This sequence comes from Candidatus Acidiferrales bacterium, assembly GCA_035502675.1. Taxonomy (GTDB): domain Bacteria; phylum Vulcanimicrobiota; class Vulcanimicrobiia; order Vulcanimicrobiales; family Vulcanimicrobiaceae; genus DATJUC01. Next base: position 58,676 of record DATJUC010000222.1, read on the forward strand.
CTCCCGACGTAGATAGCGCGCTCCCAGAACAGCTCGCGCTCCGCCGGATTGTAAAAACAGTTCGGAAGCACTTCGAAGTCCGGAAGAAGGACCGCGAGGATGTCTTCGCGGGCGATTCGTTCGCCGAGACGGGCGAGCCGAACCGGCTCTTCCCAGCCCAAAAGGATGCGGCGATAGAGATCGCCGGCCGGCTCGTCGGCCGCCACAATGGTCACGTATCGCCAGCCAAAAAGACTGGAGACCGCTTCGGCAATCGACTCAAGCGGCGAAGCGATGTCCTGCGCTTGGAGGATGTCGTGGGTGATTGCAAGCAGCCGCTCGAGCAGGTCGCCGCTCGCAGATCGGCCGCGGACGATCTGCATGGACGTACTTTCTTCACAGGCCACCGGCGCCTTCCTTGGTTGGCGGCGGTGGCCAATTGTAACGAGTGAGTTTACTGCGCCTAGAAGTCGCTCGACCCGTTCGGACTGCCCCACCCCGTCGGGCCGTTGAAACCGTTCCCGGCCACACACACGTACTTCACGCGGGACGCACAGCGGCCGGTGATCGCCCGCAGGACGTTGGTTCCCGCGGTCACGTTGTTCAGCGAGGCGTGGTTCTGCCAGATCGCCGAGGCGCCGGTCCCGAAGGTCTTCGCGTTCCCG
>DATJUC010000223.1:0-2408 GCA_035502675.1 Candidatus Acidiferrales bacterium
GGAAACAGCGGCCGTTTTACATATTATGGATTCACCAACGCGATCGAACGCGATTTTTTTGAGGCCCTCCTCACGGTCGCATCGATCGGACCTCGTTCGGCCGCACGGGCATTTTCCGCGCCGATGTCGGTCATTGCCGGCGCCATCGACCGCGGCGATCATGTCTTCCTGAAAACGCTTCCAGGCATCGGCCAGCAGAAGGCGCGCGACATCGTCGCCAAACTCCAAGGAAAGGTCGCCAAGTTCTTGCTGATACGCGATGCTCCGCCCGCCCCGCCGGCTGAGATTCCCGACTTCGCCAGCGAAGCGTTAGCGGTACTGCTGCAGTTGGGATACAAGCGGTCCGAAGCCGAGACAATGATTCGCGAAACGCTCGAAGCCGCACCGGAAATCCGCGAAGCCGAAGCGTTGCTCGCGGAGATATACCGGCACAAGGCGGCGAAGGGGCCGGCATGAGCGACTCCAACGCGCGCAGGCGCCTGATCGGCCCCGCGGACGTTTCGCTCGATCCCTCCGCCGAGTACGAGCGCCTCATCGACCCGCAAGATACGCTCGAGGACGAGGTTTACGGCGCGAGCCTCCGGCCGCGCTCCTTCGACGAGTACGTCGGCCAAGAACGCGTCATCGAGAACCTGCGGATTTCCATCGACGCTACCAAAGCGCGCAACGAGCCGCTCGAACACGTTTTGTTCTACGGGCCTCCGGGGCTCGGGAAAACGACGCTTGCCGGGCTTATCGCGCGCGAGCTCGGTGCGAACTTTCGCCCAACCAGCGGCCCGACGCTCGAGAAGCCAAAAGACCTCGTCGGCATTCTCACCTCGCTGGAGGAGGGCGACGTCTTCTTCGTGGACGAGATTCACCGCCTAAGCCGAGTAGTCGAAGAGTTTCTCTATCCCGCGATGGAGGATTTTCAAATCGACTTCGTCGTCGAGCGCGGCGCCTACGCAAAGACCTTGAAGCTTCCGCTCAAGCGCTTTACGCTGGTTGGCGCAACCACGCGCGCCGGTATGCTGACCGCACCGCTTCGCGAACGATTCGGCATTATCCATCACCTCGACTATTATTCGGCCGGGGAGCTGGAGCGCATCGTGCGACGATCCGCCGGCGTTCTCGACGTTCCGATCGACGGGGCTGCGGCGGTTGCGATCGCAAAACGCAGCCGTGGAACGCCGCGCGTTGCCAATCGGTTGCTGCGCCGAGTGCGCGACTTCGCGCAAGTGCGGGGGGACGGCCGGATCACTCCTGAGATTGCCGGCGAAGCTTTGGCGCGCGAGGGTGTGGACGAAGTCGGGCTCGACCGGCTCGATCGCGCGTTTTTACGAACGATCGTCGAGCAGTACCGCGGGGGGCCAGTAGGAATTGCCGCCATTGCGGCGACCCTGACCGAGGACGCCGAAACGCTCGAAGACGTGGTCGAGCCGTATCTTCTCAAAGAGGGATTCGTTACGCGAACGGCTAGCGGTCGTCGTGCCACCGCGCAAGCGTATCAACACCTGGGCCTCGTGGGCGGCGCACCGGCGCAAGGGCGTCTTCTCTAGCGCTCGTGCGGCGCGATAATTTTCTGCTCCTGACGACCGCGGCGCTGCTCTCCCCGCGCGCGGCGCACGCGCAGAACGACGTCGATCCGGCCCTTTCTTCCAGCCGCCCCGGTCTGCGGGTATTGCTCGGGCGGGGCGACGCGCAACCAGGTTCCGGACAAACCTTTACGTTCAATGGAGCTGCCTATCGGGGAACGTTCGAGCGACTCGATGACGGCCAGATCGTGGACGTCGTCGATATCGAGAAATATCTCTACAGCGTCGTACCGCGCGAAATGCCCTCGAGCTGGGGACAAGCTGCGCTGCAAGCGCAATCTATCTGCGCGCGCACCTACGTTCTCCAGCGAAGCGATCCACGACGCGCCTACGATCTCGTGCCGTCCGAGCTCGACCAAGTCTATCACGGCATCTCCGGCGAAACCCCGGCCGGCGCCGCCGCGGTGGATTCAACTCGGGGGCAAGTGCTGTGGTACGCTCACGGCTACGCGCAAATAGCCTATTCGTCGTGCTGCGGCGGCCACACTGAATCTTCGGCCGACGCGTGGGGAAACGTGGGCTTCCCGTATCTCCAAGGCGTCGTCTGTACCTGGTGCAGCGACTCTCCGCACTATCGCTGGACGACGAATCTTTCGCTCGACGAGATTGCATCGCGGCTCTCGACTTCGCTCCAACCAGGGGCACGGCTCAACGACGTGCAGATCGCCGACCGTGATAGCAGCGGGCGGGCCCGCAGCTTCGATCTCGTCACCGATCGCGCCAACATCAGCGTCTCGGGTAGCTCGTTCCGGCGCGCGGTCGGCACGCGAGTCCTTCCCAGTCTGCTGGTCACCTCCATGACGCGCGGACGCGACGGAGTATCGCTCGATGTCT
>DATJUC010000224.1:0-12852 GCA_035502675.1 Candidatus Acidiferrales bacterium
TTGAGATCGGAAGGCCCGGTGAGTCACGAAATTGCGCGGCGCCGGGGCCAACCGCCGGTGGAGCCGAAGGGCCGCCGGGGCCCCAGCCGTCCCGGGAGCCGAGCCGTCCCCGGGCAGGCGAGCGGCGGGGGTTCATCGAGGTTTAAGACCTTTTTGACACGTTCGTGCGAGGGCTCGTGATATCGTTGACGGGCTCGTCCCCCATCGTGCGTTCTGTGCCCTGCGGATGGCACATGAAACAGTCGGAGAGTCCGTCGCGTAGGTCGGGTGTGCAAACGGTGCCGAGGGAGCTTCTATCGTGTGGTTGACCCGATTCGCCATTAGTCGCCCGATGGTCACCATCATGGTGTTCTTCGGACTGCTGCTGTTTGGCGCGGTCGCGTTCTTTCAAATCGGGCGGAGCAACAATCCGCCGAATACGGCGTTTCCGCTCGTTTCGGTTTGGACGAGCTATCCCGGCGCGTCGCCGCAAGAGATGGAGCGGCTCGTCGTCAAGCCGATCGAAGATCAGCTCGACGGAATCGACGATCTCGACCAGCTCACCGCCACGGCGCAAGAAGGCCAAGCGGAGATCGACGCGCAGTTCAAGCTCGGTACCGACCTCAGCATCGCATCGATCAACGTGCAGAACGCCGTCAATACGGCTCGCGTTTACCTGCCGTCGGATCTCGATCCGCCGCAAGTCTATAAGGACGGCGCCTCCGAGCCGCTGCTCGATCTCGCCATCAACTCGCACTCGCTGTCGCCGACGGCGCTCTACGACCTGGTGAACGATCGCGTCGTCCCGCTCCTCAAGGCAATTCCCAACGTTCAGACGGTCGACGTCTACGGCGGTACCGAGCGCGAGTTTCACGTCATGCCCGACCCGGCCAAGCTCGAAGGCACCGGCGCGACGCTGCAAGAGATCTACGACGCGGTAGCGGCCAACAACTCGAACCTGCCCGGCGGTATCCTGCGCCAGCCGACCCAAGAGACCACGGTTTCGGTGCACGCGGAGATCAACAACGACGCGGACCTGATCAACATCCCGCTGCCGGTACCCGGCGCCTCCGGGAAGAACCTCAAGATCGGCGACGTCGCGAGCGTCGAAGACGGCCACGTCGAACCGACCTCGATCTCGCACTACAACGGCTTGCCGCGGCTCTACGTCGAGATCGACCGGAACATCAATGCCGACGAGATCACCTCGACCAAGATCGCGCGCGAGAACATCAAGAAGATCGCCAATCAGTTTCCCGAGCTGACCTTCAACGAGATCGACGCGCCGGCCGACTACACGCAGAAGTCGCTCGACGGCGTTTGGCAGTCGCTGATCGAGGGCGTCATCCTTACCATGATCGTGATGATGCTGTTCCTGCACGCGTGGCGGAATGCCGTCGTCGTCATGGTCTCGATCCCGACCTCGATTCTGTCCACCTTCATCTTCATGAAGGCGTTCGGCTTCCATCTCGATACGATGTCGATGATGGGGCTGTCGCTGATTATCGGAATCCTGGTCGACGACTCGATCGTCGTGCTGGAGAACATCACGCGGCACCGCGATCTCGGGGAGGACCCCGTCGACGCCGCGATCAACGGGCGCACGGAAATCGGCGGCGCCGCGATCGCGATTACGATGGTCGACGTGGTCGTCTTTCTGCCGATCGCGTTCCTGCCGGGCATCGTGGGCGCATATCTGAAGGAGTTCGCGGCGGTGATCGTGATCGCCACGCTGTTCTCGCTGCTGGTCTCGTTCACGCTGACGCCCTTGCTGGCGGCGAAGTGGAGCGTGCTGGACCGCTCGCTCGCGCTTCCGGAGTGGATGAGCTGGTTGCGGTCTTGGAAAGTCACCGCCGGTTTGCTGGCGGCGGCGGCGGTCGCTTACTTCATACCGTGGCCGATCAAAGAGTTGCGGTTCGTAATTCCGATCATGGTCTGCGCCGCCTTATTGCTCAACCTGTTCGTCCAGAACTACGACCGCGTCCTCAACGCGTACCGCACCAAAGCGCTGCCCTTCGCCCTCGACCACGGAACGTTCGTCGTCTACGTTTGCCTCGTGCTCGTGGTCAACGCGTTTACGCTGGTCGCCGGCGCCGGGACGTCGACGGCGATCGTCGACGGCGCGTTCTTGATCGTGGCCGCGGCCTCGTGGGGTGTGGGGCTGCTGCGCGGGCGTAATACCAACGCCACGCTGACCGTTGCGACCTTCGTGCTTCCGGCCTTCCTGGCGGCGCTCGCGCTGCTGCCGTTGCCGCCCGACGGAAAACCCGTGCTGGGGCCGATCGCGTTCGACTTCGTGCCCGCCGTTCAGAACGGCTCGATCAACATGACGGTCACGTATCCGCCGGGTACGCCGATCATGGTGACCGAGAAGTACGTCAGCCAACTCGAACAGGGCATCTTGAAGGTCGACGGCATTCAGTCGGTGAGTTCGACCGTCGGACGCAAGCCGGAAGGCTGGGCCAGCGCGGTCGGCGACAACTACGCACGGCTGAACGCACAAACCTATCCGGACCGGCGCAAAGAAACGTACGCGCTCATCGACAAGATTCGCAAGCTCGGCTACCTGGTGCCGGGCGGCGATTTCCAAGTCGCCGGCGATAACGGCAACGGGTCGGGGACGCCGATCTTCTACTCGCTCTCGGGTCCGGAGGACGAAATCGGTCCGGCCGCCGAGAAGGTCGCAGCCTATCTTCGCTCGACGCCGGGCAGCGTCAACGTTCAGACCAGCAACGAGCTGGCGGCGCCGCGACTCAACGTCGACGTCGACGCGCAGCGCGCCGAAATTCTCGGCGTCTCGCCGGCCAACGCTGCGGCGGTCGCGCGCTTTGCCGTAGACGGTGCCGTCGCGACGAAGGTTCGCACCGAAAACGGACTGGTCGACGTGCGGATTCAGTTCCCGCTGCAGTACCGCTCGACCGTGGATCAGCTCAAAGCCGTGCGCGTCCGCGCTTCGGACGGTACGCTGGTGCCGTTGGAAGACGTCGCCAACTTCGATTGGACGACCGCACCGCTGCAAATTCAACGCCTCAACAAGCAGCGCGTCGTGAACGTGTACGGCGGCGTGCTGCCGGGCTACTCGCTGGGTGCCGTGACCGGACCGCTGGAGCGCAAGCTCAAGGAGCCCGGATTCTTGCCCGAGGGCGTCGGCCTGACGGCCCAAGGCGACTCGCAGTTCGCCCAAGAGACCTTCACGAACATGGGCATCGCGCTCATCACCTCGTTCGTCCTGGTCTACATGCTGATGGTGCTGCTCTATCAAGCCAGCGGCCTGGTGCGTTCGCTGGTCGAGCCCGTCATCGTCATAACGTCGGTGCCGCTGGCGATCATCGGCGCCTTGATGGGCCTCGCGATCATGCACAAGCTCGAGCCGCTGGCCGGTCAGTCGCTCAATATCATCTCGATGCTCGGCGTCATCATGCTCTTCGGCCTCGTCGCCAAGAACGGCATCCTGCTGGTCGACTATTCGAATACGCTGTGCAAGCGCGGCATGCGGGTGCGCGAGGCCGTGCTGCAAGCGGCGGCGACGCGGTTCAGGCCGATCTTGATGACGACGTGCGCGATGATCTTCGGCATGCTGCCGCTGTCGCTGGGCTTTGCCGAGGGCGGCGAATGGCGGCAGGCGATGGGCACCGTCATCATCGGCGGTCTGGCGAGCTCGCTCATTCTGACGCTCTTCCTCGTGCCGATGGTTTACAACACGTGGATCGGGCGGATGGAGCGTGCGGCCGATCGCAAAGCGCTCCAGGCCGAAATGTCCCAGCCGGTCAAAGCGCGCGTGTGAGAAGCGGGTGAGAGAAAACCGCTCGCTCGTTTGCGGGCGAGCAAGCATGGGAAAAGGCGGGAGATGAGAACCTTCCGTCTTTTTCCGCACGTGCGGGCCGGTGCGCCGGCGCTGGGCGTGGTCGCCGCGATCGCCTTCGCATTCGCTCCGTCCGGAACGCTCGCGCAAACTCCGACCGTGATCGTCAACGGTCAGACGATGACGTTCCAACAGCAACCGCCGATCATCCAGGCCGGCCGGGTATTCGTTCCGATGCGCGCCATTTTCCAGCAGCTCGGAGCGAGCGTGGTGTACTCGAACGGGCAAATCAACGCGACCAGCCATCGCCGAACCATCTCGCTGACGATCGGTTCGACGCACGCGACGATCGACGGACAGCCCGAGACGCTCGACGTCGCGCCGTTCATCGTCAACCAGAGCACGCTGGTACCGCTGCGCTTCGTGGCGCAGGCGCTCGGCGCCAGCGTCAACTGGAACGACAACACCAGCACCGTCGTCATTCGATCCGGCGGCGGCGCCCCGGCCGCTCCGCCGCCGCCCGCGCCCATGGTGAACTTCACCACCTACTGGCCGAGCGGCACCGTCTACAACCACTATCCGCAAATTCGCTTCCAGATCGACCGGCACACCCGCCTGGGGCTGTTCACGGTGACGCTGGACGGACGCGACATTACGCCGGCATTCCAAAACAACGGCGAATTCTTCTTCGCGCGCTCGCCCTTCTCGCTCGAGATCGGCACGCATCGCGTCCGGGTCGCGGGGCGCACCGCCGGCGGGATCTCCTTCGGGCGCTCGTGGACGTTCTACCAGGGTACGCCCTGAGGTAACGCGCAACTCTCGCGTGTGACACGCCGCGCATTGGTAACCGGCGGTGCCGGCGGCTTGGCCGCCGGCATCGCTCCGGCATTGGCGGCCGACGGATTCGCGCACGTCGCGCTGACCTATCGCGCGACCCCGCCCGACGCAACCCTCGCCGCCGTACGCGCGGCCGGGGCAGGCGCCAGTGCGTCGCGCGTCGACTTTCTCGACGACCCCGCGACCGTCACCGCGGCGCTCGATGCCCTGCAGCGCGAGGACGGCCCGTTCGACACGCTGGTGCACGCGGTGGGTCCGCTGGTGGTCAAACGCTTCGCGCGTCTGACGCAAGCAGACTACCGAGAAATTTTTGATGGAAACGTCCGCAGCGCCGTGCTCGCCGCACAGGCGGTGCTTCCGGCCATGCGGGCCGCCGGTTTCGGGCGCATCGTGTTTTTCGGCATGCTGGGTGCGGCGCAGACGCAACCGTTCCGCGGATTCAGCTTCTACGGCGCCGCCAAGAGCGCGCTGACGGCGTTCGCGCGGACGCTGGCGGTCGAAGAAGCGGCCGCCGGCGTCACGGTCAACGTCGTCGTTCCCGGCGACATTCGCGAAAAGACGATCGGGCGCGCCGAGGCCAGAGAGCGCCCGGCGCGAAATCCTGCCGGCCGTGCCGGCAGTTACGAGGACGTCGCCGACGCCGTGCGGTTTTTCGTCGGCGTGGAACGCGATTTCGTGACGGGCGCGCTTCTCGAGGTGACCGGGGGGTCGACGCACGCCGACGAGCGAAACGAACCGCCTTCATGACCTCGAGCGACGACACGAACGTTCATCGCAGCTTCGCGCTGCCCGGTTCGGAGCCGCACTATGGGCCCGACAAGGTCGTTTCGGTCGAACGCATCGATCTGCATCTCGTTCCGGACATCGAGCGCGAGTCGCTCGACGGAGTCTGCACGACGACCGTACGCGCGCTCGACGAAGACGTTGCCGACCTTTCGCTCGACGCGATCGATCTCGACGTTTCGGCCGTGCGCCGCGACGGTACCGACCTGCGTTTCGCCCGGCGAAACGGGAAGCTCGACGTCGAGTTCGATCCGCCGATCTGGGCCGGGGAACGCGCCGCGTTTTCGATCGAGTACCGTGCGAGCCGTCCGCGTCACGGGCTGTTTTTCGTCAAGCCGTCGCCCGAGCATCCCGAAAAGGTTCCGCACGTCTGGACGCAGAGCCAAGACGAAAACGCGCGCTATTGGTTTCCGTGCATCGATTATCCGGACGAGAAACAGCGCACGTCGACCACGATCGTCGTTCCCAAGGGGCTGTTCGCGCTGGCCAACGGCGACTTGGTCGAGCGCGCCGAGGACGCCGATCGCACGACCTTTCGCTACGTGCAGGACGTTCCGCACAGCACCTATCTCATGACGATGGTGGTCGGTCCGTTCGCCGAGGTCGCACAAGGCCGCGCCGGCGCGCGCGACGTTCCGGTGTTCTATTACGTGCTGCAGGGACGCGAAGCCGACGGCGAGCGCGCCTTTTCCAAGACTCCGCGGATGGTGGAGCTCTTCGAAGAGCGCACCGGCACCCCGTACCCGTACGCGCGTTACTCGCAGATCGCCGTCGGCGACTTCATCTTCGGCGGAATGGAGAACACTGCGGCGACCACGCAAACCGATCGCACGCTGCACGACGAAACGGCGCACCTGGATTTCTCCAGCGATCCCCTGGTTTCGCACGAGCTGGCGCACCAGTGGTTCGGCGATTTGCTCACCTGCCGCGACTGGTCGCAGGCGTGGCTGAACGAAGGCTTCGCCACGTTCTTCGAAGCGATCTGGCGTGAGGCCGACCTCGGCTACGACGAATATCTCTACGACGTCTTCGCGTACGTCGGCGAGTACTTGGAAGAAGACGCCTCGCGGTACCGGCGGCCGATCGTGTGCAACACGTATCGCAATCCGATCGAGCTCTTCGATCGCCACCTCTACGAAAAAGGCGCGGCCGTGCTTCACATGCTGCGGGGCGAGCTCGGCGAGGCGCGCTTCTGGCGTTCGATTCGCCGCTACGTCGAGCGCAACGCGCAGCGCAACGTCGAAACCATCGACCTGATTCGCGCCATCGAAGAGGCGACCGGACGCAACATGCGCGGGTTTTTCGATCGCTGGGTCTTCCGCGGCGGCCATCCCGAGCTGGAGATTCGTTTCGCTTGGGACGAGAAGCGCCGGGTCGCGACCGTCACGATCGATCAGAAACAGGCGATCGACGACGAACATCCGCCGTATCGCTTCGACGTCGATCTCGGCTTCGTATCCGGCGCGCCGCAGCCGCCGCCCGCGAACGCCGGAACCGCGCCGTTGCCGGGCGAGAAGCGAATTCGCGCAACCGTGGAGCGGGAACACGAAACGATTGCGATTCCGCTCGACTTCGAGCCGAAGCTGGTGCGCTTCGACCCGGGAGCCTTCGTTTTGGGAAGCGTGACCTACAAGCTCGGCGTCGACGCGTCGGCAGAGGTGTTGCGCGGCGATCCGGACGTGGTCGCGCGAATTCGCGCGGCCCGCGAGCTTGCCAAAGACGGGTCCGCGGGCGCGCGCGAGGCGCTTCAGGCGGCGTTCGACCGGGATCCGTTCTGGGGCGTCGTCGCGGAGTGTGCGACCGCGACCGGTGCCACTCGCGCGCCTTGGGCGCGCACGATGCTGCTCGGCGCGATCGAACATCCGAATCCGAAAGCGCGCCGCGCGGTTGCGGCCGCGCTGGGCGACTTCCGCGACGCCGAGGTGGCGACGGCGCTCCTCGACCGAGCGCGCGCCGACGCGTCGTACTTCGTTCGCGCCGCCGCGCTTACGGCGTTGGGAAAGACGCGCGATCCGCGCGCCTTCGAGGTGCTGGCCGCGGCGGCGAAAGAAACGACGTGGAACGGGACGGTCGAGGCCGGCGCGCTTCGCGGGCTGGCCGAACTGGCCGACGGCCGCGCGCTCGACCCCGTGCTCGAAGCGGCGCGGCCGGGGCGCGACGAAGGCGTGCGCCGGGCGGCCGCATCGGCCGTCGGGCGAATCGGCGAACTGGTCGAAAGCGAGCGCACGCGTGCGGTCGGCGCGCTCGAGCAGCTTCTCGACGATCGCACGTTTCTGGTTCGAGTCGTCGCAATCGCGGCCGCGGAGTCGCTCAACGACGGGCGGCTGCTGCCGGCGCTCGAGCGCGTCGCTCAAACGGCCTTCGACGGCCGAATCCGGCGCGACGCAACCGAAGCCGCGATCCGCATTCGCGAAGCGGCTCGCGTTCCGACGCAAGTTACCGCCATGCGCAGCGACATCGACGGACTTCGTGAAGAGCAGAGGAAACTTCAGGAGAAGATCGAGGCGCTCTCGCGGAATTAAGCGACGGCTGGCGGTGCTGGCCGCGGCGTGCGCGATCGTGGCGATCGCGGCGCTGGCCTGGCAGCGTTTTGCCGCTCCCCGGGCTCCGGCTCCGGCTCCGCCGCTTCCGCTCGCGCGCTTCGTTCCGACGCCGCCTCCGGCGCGGTGGACTCGCGATCAGACGGCCCGGTTGCGGGCCGCGCTGGCAGATGCGTTCGCCCCGGCGATCGACGGTGCAGGCGGCTGGAGTTTGGACGTCATCGCCCGCGACGGTACCACGATCTATGCGAATCGCGCCGACCACGCGGTCGCGCCCGCGAGCGTTCAGAAACTGATCGTCGCAGCCACGGCGCTGGACGCGCTCGGGCCCGATTTCCGCTACGACACGATTTTGGCGGCGCGTCAGCCCGTTTCCGCCGGCGGCGTCTTGACCGGAAACCTGTGGCTGATCGGATCCGGGGATCCTTCGCTGCGGTATCTCGACTTGCGTTCCGGGGTCCAAACGCTCGCGCGCAGCGGGCTGCGCCGCATCGACGGCGGCGTCGCGATCGACGCGTCGGCGCTGCGCGGGCCGGAAACCAATCCGAATTGGGATCCCGACGACCTGTCCGAGGATTACGCCGCACCGACCAGCGCGGTTTCGCTGGACGAAGACACGGTCGAGTTCGACGTTACGGGAACCACGGCCGGCGCGCCGGCCGCGGTCGCCGTCCAGCCGCCGAGCGCGGCCGTGAGCGTAACCGGAACCGTGGCGACGTCGGACGGGACCGACGACGTCGACGTCGCGCAATCCGGAACTCCAAACGACTTCATCGTCAGCGGTTCGGTGCCGCCGGGAGTTCGCGAGCAGTTCTATTTGCCGGTGCACGGCCTTCCCGAATACGCCGGTGCGGTCGTGCAGCGCATGCTGGCCGATCGCGGCATTACGACGACGCTCCCGCCCTCGGTTTCGAAAGCGCCGCTGGACACGATCTCGCTCTGGATGCATCGCTCGCCGGCGTTGCGCGTGCTCGAAGCGTTCATGCTCGTGCATTCGGACAATCATTACGCCGAGCAGCTCTTGCGAACGGTCGGGGGCGAAGCGTCCGGCGCCCCCGACGACGCCGGCGGCATTCTGGCCGAACGGCGGTTCTTGAGCGAACGCGGCATTCCGGCACCCGGCCTGCGGCTTCTCGACGGCAGCGGGCTCGCGCCCGGCAACCGCGTTGCGGCCGTCACGCTTGCCACCTTGCTCTCCGACGCGGAGCTGCGCGGGGGGGCCTCGTCGCTGTACCTGCTGCTTCCGCAGGGCGGCCGCCAAGGCACCTTGCGGCACTACGACTTTACGACGGCGCTGGGGCGCGTGCGGGCGAAGAGCGGTCACATCGGCGGCGTCGCGTCGCTGGCAGGATACGTGAATACGGTCCATCACGGGCGGATTACATTTGCTTTTTCCATCAACGGTTCGGACGGCGACCCCGATGCCGCCATCGTGCGCGCGGTCGACCGGCTCGCGACCTTCTAACCGGAGGGACTTTCCGGGCGTGAGAACTATGAAGGCTCGTATGCTCGACGATGCCACCCTGCACGCGCTCGTCACGCGGGCGTTGCGCCGCGGAGGCGATTTCGCCGACGTGTTCTGCGAGCGGCGTTCGGCAGTCTCCTACCGGCTGCAGGACGGCCGCGTTCACGAAGGGTCGGTCGCGGTGACGGTCGGGGTCGGGATTCGAGTCGTTTCGGGGGAGTCGGCCGGGTACGCATACTCCGACGACCTCGATCTCGCCGCGCTGATGGAAGCGGCCGATGCCGCGTCGCTGATATCGCGAGCGGCGCCGGCCGGGTCGGCGCGCGTCGCAGACTTGTCGGCGGTTCCGATCGCGGCTTCGCAGTATCGCGACGGGCACGGTCCGGCCGATGCGGCGGCTTACGTCGGGCTGCTCGCGCGCGCCGATCGAGCGGCGCGGGCGTTCGACCCGCGCGTGGTTGCCGTCAACGCTCACGTGACCGACGAACACCAAGAGGTTTGGATTGCGACCAGCGAAGGGCGGCTGGTCAACGACCGGCGGCCGCTGGTGACGCTCGGAGTTCAGGTCGTCGCAAGCGACGGACGCGAGCGCGGCTCCGGCTACGTCGGCGACGGCGGGCGTACGTCGATCGCGTTTTTCGACACCGCGACGCCCGAGCTGCTGGCGCGCGATGCCGCGCGGATTGCGGCGGTCAACGTGGAGGCCGTGCCGGCGCCCGCCGGCGAGATGGAGATGATCGTGGGAGCCGGCGGCGGCGGCGTGCTGCTGCACGAGGCCGTCGGCCACGGATTGGAAGGCGACTTCAACCGTCGCGGAACGTCGCTCTACAGCGGCCGCATCGGCGAACGCGTGGCCAGCGAACTCGTGACGATTTTCGACGACGGCAACCTGCCCGAAGAGCGCGGCAGCGTCAACGTCGACGACGAGGGCGTACCGGGTCAGCACAAAGTGCTGGTCGAGCGCGGCGTCCTTCGCGGTTACATGCAGGACGTACTCAACGGCCGGCTGATGGGCGTCGAGTCGACCGGCAGCGGACGGCGGCAGTCGTTTCGATTTCTTCCGCAGCCCCGGATGTGCAACACGTACATGCCCAACGGCGAGTCGACGTTCGAGGAGATCGTGGCCTCGACCAAACGCGGCATTCTCGCGAAGTCGTTCGCCGGCGGGCAGGTCGAGATCAGCAAGGGCGATTTCGTCTTCATGGTGGGTGAGGGCTACTTGGTGGAAAACGGAAAAATCGCGGCGCCGATCAAGAACGCGACGATCGTCGGAAACGGCCCGGATGCGATGACGAAGGTGGTCGCCGTCGCCGGCGACGGGCGGTTGGCGCGCCGGCATTACACCTGCGGGAAGGCCGGTCAATACGTGCCGGTCGGAGTCGGCATGCCGAGCGTCAAGATCGCATCGATCACCGTCGGAGGTACCGGCGCGTGACGGTCGACGAAGAGGGCGCGGTCGACGCGGCGCAACGCGCGGTCGCGTTCGCGCGGCAGGCGGGCGCCGACGCCGCCGAAGCGACCGTTTCGATCGCGCGCCGCTTTCATGCCGAAGCGCGCGAAAGCGCGCTTTCGAAGCTCGAGCAATCGACCGGGAAGGCGCTGCGCGTCCGCGTTTTCGCCGGCAGTCGCAAAGCGACGCTCTCGACCACCGACTTCACGCCCGAGGGCGTGCGCGATGCGATCGCGCAGGCGGTCGCGGCGGCCCGCTTGGTGGCCGACGACGAGTTCGCGGGCCTGCCCGAGCGTTTCGTCGAGGATCTGCCGGCCTTGGATCTCTACGATCCTCACGTCGACCGGCGCCCCGGCGACGAGAAGGTCGCCGACGCGCTGGCCTTGGAGCGTTTGATTCGCGAAAGCGACGCACGCATCAGCAATTCGAGCGGTTCGCACTTCAACGACGCCTCCGTGATCACCGCGATCGCCAACTCGGCAGGGTTCGCCGGCGCGTACGCATCGACGCGCGCCGGCCGTTCGACCGGGCCGATCGCTCTGGACGGCGAGATCCGCCGGACGGCGCACTACGGAACCGCGGCCCGGCGCTTTGCGGAGTTGGAGGGTCTGCGCGAGGTCGCCGCCTGCGCGGCGCGCAGGACGACCGAGCTCTTCGGCGCGCGCAAGCCGCCGACGATGCGCTGCGCCGTGATCTTCGAGCGGGACGTCGCCGCGACGATCCTCGAAGACGTCTTCGGCGCGCTCTCGGCGTCCAACGTCGCAACCGGCAACTCTTGGCTGATCGATCGCGTCGGGAGCCGGATCGGAAGCGACGCCGTCACCATCGTGGACGACGGCCGGATGCCGGGCAAGCTCGGCAGCTCGCCGTTCGACGGCGAAGGCTTGCCGACGCGCCGGACGCCGGTCTTCGAGCGCGGCGTGCTGAAGACGTTTCTGTACGATACCTACTACGCCCGCAAGCTGGGCGCGCACAGCACGGCCAACTCCAACGGCAGCGGCATCGGAACGAATAACTTCTACCTCGAGGCCGGTAAGGATTCGCTGGAGGCGTTGATCGCGTCGACCCAGCGCGGCGTGCTCGTGCTCGATACGATCGGCTTCGCAACCGAGCACGCTTCCGGCACCTACAGCCGCGGCGCGCGCGGTTTTTTGATAGAAAACGGCGAACGGACGTACCCGGTCGACGAATTCACGATCGCCGGCTCGTACGCCGAGATGCTCGCCGGCATCGACGGCGTCGCGAGCGACCTTCGCTTCGACGCGCCGGTCGTTTCGCCGTCGTTTCGCGTTACCGAAATGACCGTGAGCGGAAACTAAGGAGGCTCCCGAACCCATGCCACACGTGCCGATCAGCTTCACCCTCATCATGCGCATCGAAATGCCGAACGAGCCCGGCGCGTTCGGAATCTTGGCGAACGCCGTCGGCGACGCCGGCGGCACCATCGGCGCGGTCGACATGCATACCGTGACGAAAACGCGCGTCGTGCGCGACGTCACGATCAACGTTCCTTCGGACGCGGTCGCCAACGACGTTCGCGACGCCATCGAGGGGATTGAGGGCGCGCGCATCGTGAGCGCGTCGGATTCGACGTTCCTCGCGCACCTCGGCGGCAAGATTCGCGTCGAGCCGAAGATTCCGGTCAAGACGCGCCAGGATCTCTCGACGGTCTATACGCCGGGCGTGGCACGCGTGTCGATGGCGATCGCCGCGGACCCGAGCAAGGCGTTTCAACTCACGATCAAACGCAACACGGTCGCCGTCGTCAGCGACGGGACGGCGGTCTTGGGGCTGGGCGACATCGGTCCGCTCGGCGCGCTGCCGGTAATGGAAGGCAAGGCGATGCTGTTCCGCCAGTTCGCCGACATCGACGCCTTTCCGATCTGCCTGGACACCAAGGAGGTCGACGAAATCGTCGAAACGGTGGTGCGCATCGCCCCGGCCTTCGGCGGAATCAACCTCGAGGACATCAGCGCGCCGCGGTGCTTCGAGGTCG
>DATJUC010000225.1:0-8576 GCA_035502675.1 Candidatus Acidiferrales bacterium
ATCCTTGGCCTGCTGCAGCCGCTGCCCGGCCTTGGAGGGATCCGGATTGGTGGCGGCTTCCAGTGTGGCCGCGCGGATGCCGTCGGCGTCCGAAGCCACCTTCGCGTAGGCCAACTGTCCGCGGATGACGGTGCCGTGCAAGGAGCCGGCCTGATCGGTCACCCCCTTCATGGCGTAGTACATCAGGGGGATGAAGAGCAGCACGACCACGATGACGAGGATAAAAGAAATGGTTAGGCCTCGTTCAAGACTCGTGTGGCGCGCTTCCATATCTATGGCTTACATCGGCCCGCCGCGCGTTTACTTTACGACACTCTTAATGCACTCCGCGAAGCCTTCTCCACAAGTTGTCCCCAACGACTTCGCAGGCTTGTCCTCAAGGAGTTCCGACCCCCCTCGCCAAGCCATGCGCAACCCTTCCCGACTGGCCTAGGGCTCGTAGGGATTGCTTGGTTGAACCACAATATATAGTGGTTAATGCCCGCGTTCGAGAAGGTGACCGAGGGATGAAGCACGAGACCGTTTGCGGCCTCGATATCGGGACGACCAAGACCTGTGCGGTCGTCGCCGTGGACGGGCCGAACGGCCTCGAAATCGTCGGTATCGGCGAAGCGCCGTCGCTGGGCATGCGCAAGGGCGTCGTCGTGGACCTCGACCAGACCATCAAGTCGATCGAGGCCGCCACCGAGAAGGCCGAACGAATGGCCGGCATCCACGTCGGCGACGTCTTCGTCGGAATCACCGGCGATCACATCAGAAGCACCAACAATCGCGCGGTGGTGGCCGTCTCCGGCGACGACCGCGAAGTCTCGCCGGTCGACGTGCGCCGCGTCGTCGACGCCAGCAAGATCATCAACCTGCCGGCCGATCGGCAAATCATCCACGCGCTGCCCCGCTTCTTCACCGTCGACGGCCAAGAAGGCGTCGAGGATCCGGTGGGCATGGCGGGCGGCCGGCTGGAGGTCGACACCCACCTGATCACCGGCGGCTCGACGTTCATCACGAACGTCCTCAAGTGCGTGCATCGGGCCGGACTGGAGGCGGCCGGCGTCGTCTTCGAGCCGCTCGCCAGCTCGGCCGCGACGCTGTTGCCCGAGGAAAAGCAGGTCGGCGTCGTTTTGCTCGACATCGGCGGCGGAACCACCGACATCGCCGTGCACTCGCTCGGCAGCGCGATCTTCACGGCGACGCTGCCGGTCGGCGGCAACGTGCTGACCAACGACATTTCGCTGGGTCTCAAAACGACGTTGGCCGAAGCGGAAGACGTCAAGAAGCGTTTCGGCGCGGCCGTCCGCGACGAAGGCAGCGAAGAGGCGTTTTCGGTTCGCACGCTCGACGGCCGTTCGTCGAAGGAAGTTTCTACCGCACAGCTGCGCGCGATCGTCGTCCCCCGCGTCGTCGAGACGTTGCGCATGGCCAAGCAGAAGATCGTCGAGAACGTCCCGCGCGATCTCGTTCTCGGCGAAGTGGTCTTGACGGGCGGCGGCGCCCTGCTGCACGACATCGACGGTATCGCAGAAGACGTCTTCGGTTTGCCGGTGCGCGTCGGCACTCCGAACACGGTCGGAGGCTTGACCGACGCAATGACGCAGCCGCAATACGCTACCGCGATCGGACTGGTGCTCTTCGGCGCGAGCGACGAGCACGACGACGGGGAGCTCGGCCGCCGGCGAGGCGGCTCGATCGTTGCGCGCGTCACGAGATGGCTCTCCGACTTATGGAACTAAGACAAGAATCACTCTTTCCGATGGAGGAACCGCAGGTCATGGCCGAAGCACGACGCTCCGCTCCCGAGCCCGAGCACGCCGCAACGATCAAGGTGATCGGCATCGGCGGCGGCGGCTGCAATGCCGTCAATCGTATGGTGCAAGCCGGCTTGGCCGGCGTAGACTTTTTTGCCGTCAACTCCGACGTTCAAGCGCTGCGCAGTGCGCTGACCGAGAACACGGTGCACATCGGCGGCAGCCAAACGCGCGGTCTGGGCGCGGGTGCGAACCCGACGCTCGGACGCGAGGCGGCCACCGAATCGCGCGAAGACCTCGCGATGATTCTCGACGGAGCCGATCTGGTGTTTCTCACGGCGGGGATGGGCGGTGGAACGGGCACCGGCGCGGCGCCCGTCATCGCCGAGCTGGCGCGCGAGTCGGGAGCGCTGACGATCGCGGTAGTCACCAAACCGTTCGCCTTCGAGGGCAAAAAGCGCATGCAGATCGCCGAGAACGGCATCGCGGAGCTCGAAGCGAAGGTCGACACGCTGATCACGATCCCCAACGAACGCATCCTGCAAGTGATCGAAAAGAAAACGCCGCTCAACGAGGCGTTTTCGTACGCCGACGACGTGCTTCGTCAGGGGATCCAGGGCATCAGCGACTTGATCACGCAGCCCGGGCTCATCAACTTGGATTTCGCCGACGTCAAAACGATCATGACCGACGCGGGCTCGGCGATGATGGGCATCGGCGAGGGTACCGGCGAGCACCGTGCCGCCGACGCCGCCCAGAAGGCCATCGCCTCGCCGCTGCTCGAGACGACGATCGAAGGCGCGCGCGGCGTGATCTTCAACATCACGGGCGGCCCCGACATGGCGATGTACGAGGTCAACGAGGCGGCCGAGATGATCAGCCGCGCGGTCGATCCCGACGCGCAGATCATTTTCGGAGCGTCGGTCGATCCGGCGATGACGGGAAAGGTCCGCGTTACGGTTCTGGCCGCCGGATTCGGCGGGATGCGGCCCGCACGCGGCGTTCAGACCGGCTATGCGTTCGAGTCGACCAACGGCGGCAAGCTCGAAACCGTCGCACCGGTCAACATGGACGACATCGACGTGCCCGCTTTCTTGCGGTATCGCGGATAACCTAACGCCGCGGCATGGCCTATTCGGCTCGCGTCCTCCTGGACTCTATCAGTCCGGCGGGGGTCCGGCTCACCACGCTCGAGGTGAGCTTCCCCCGCTTCGTGCTGGCGGAGTTCAACACGCATCGCGTTTTCTCGCGGAACTCGGCTTCGTCGCGAGCGATTCCGACGTCGAAGATGATCGAACGCGTCGAGAACGATCCGGTGTTTCCGGTGGAGTGGGGACGCAACAAGTCCGGGATGTCGGCCGACGACGTCCTGACGCCGGAAGAGGAAGATCGAGCCCAGCGCGTCTGGTTGAGCGCGCGCGACGCAGCCGTCGCGCACGCGAAACGTCTGCAAGGACTCAAGATCCACAAACAGGTCCTCAATCGCGTGCTCGAGCCGTTTCTGTGGCACGTCGTCATCGTCACCGCGACCGACTGGGAGAACTTCTTCACGCTGCGCTGCGCGGCCAACGCCCAGCCCGAAATACGAGAAGCGGCAAATCGAATGCGCGCTGCAATCGAGCAAAGCGCGCCGGCCCCGGTCGCCTACGGCCAATGGCATTTGCCGCTCGTGCAGCCGGACGAGCGGAACCTGGACGTCGAAACGCGCAAGAAAATCTCGGCCGCGCGCTGCGCGCGCGTTTCGTACCTTACGCACGAGGGCACCCGCGAGATTGAAAAAGATCTGGAGTTACACGATCGCCTGAAGGCCGACCGGCACCTTAGCCCGTTCGAGCACGTGGCAACGCCCGCGCACGATGCGGCCTTTCACGCCAACTTCCGAGGCTGGCTCCAAATGCGCCACGAGATCGAGGCCGCGACCTGGCCGTCGCTGGCAGCGCCTACGTGAAGGAGGCGATTTGATTCTCGTCGCGCAGCGACGTCCACCAGCGTCGTCCGTCGTACACCAACGAGCGGGCGTTGTCGTCGATCGGCGCAATCTCTTCGAACTCCGGAGCGTCCTGCGACACGTCGAGGGTCCCGAACTTGAGATGCTCGAGCTCGTCGTCGCCCGAGATCATGAAGAAGTGGCCGTGCGGCCCGAATCCGAAACCGGCGCAACGGGTCGGCAGGGCGATCTCGCGCAGCGGTTGCGAGTCCTCGTTGAGCGCCAAGATGCGCCGCTTGCCCATCTGACCGAGGAAGACGGTGGCCTCGCCGGCCGCCAGGTACGAGCCGGTGAAGTCGGGGCACGCGACCTTGCTCGCCGGGTCGAAACCGCGGCCCGGCACGAAACGGTACAGATACCGGTCGTCGTCGTCGAGCGCGACCACGACGCGCAGCTCGTCGCCGAACGCCGTCATTCCGTATGGCTTACCGGGAGCCGCAACGTGTTCGCGGACCTTCCAGTCGGCCGCGTCGATCGCGTAGATCGCGTCGGTATCCCAAGAGCCTGCCCAAAGCAGCCCGTTGAGGAAGGCCAGCGGGTGGGGCCGGGTGGCCGGCCCGGGGTTGGCGGTCGAGCTCGGTGATTGTCGGCATGTCCGGGACAATGCGGCCGTAACGCAAATGGTTGCGGGCAGCCTTCGGCCGGCGCGACGCCGGCAGACCGCATGAACGGTGAGCGGCCAAGGCTGCGTCCGCTGGCGCCGTTAGCGAGCGAGGCATCGCCCGGCCCCCGGGCGAGGAAATGTAAAGCTTGGGTGAAGCGGCCGATTACCGGATAATGCGCTTCATCAACAACATCGGGCCCCTCGGGCTCTCGCTCGCCCTCGCCGCCTGCGCCGGGAACTCCGGCGGTCAGTTGCCGGCGGTCGCCGCCAACTCGATGCCGGCCGCGTCGGCACCCAGCATTCAACTATCCGGAAGTATCGCTGCGACGTACTCGGGCGGCTTCACGCTGGTCAACTCCTCGTGCGGTCACATCCACGTCGCCGTCGAGAAGTCGACCAAGTTGAGCGGTCCGGCGCCGGCGGTCGGCAAAACCGCGAAGGTCGTCGGAACGGGATCGTGCGCGACGTCGATTACCGCATCGTCGGTCGCCGTGACCGGCGAGCAATCGTCGTCCGCGCCGGTCGTCGGATCCTCCGGCTGCACCGTTTTCCCTGCCGGCGATCCCTACTACAACCAGAACGTCAGCGACGCGGCGGTGGATCCGAACAGCGCGGCATACATCGCCGCGGCCGAGCAAGCCGGCGATACCGGACCGTTCTTCGCTTCGACCGGCGTGGAAGAAGCAAATTTCGCGACCAACGCGACGCCGTTGGTCAAAGTGCGACCGCTCGTGTCGTATCATCCGTTCCCGCAGCCGTATCCCTGGCAGTCCGGATACTATATCGAACCGCTCGGCGACGAGCACGCGATCGTCGTACAGACGCAAAGCTGCCATCTCTACGAATCTTACGAGACCACCTACTCGGGCGGCGTGCTTTCAGCGTTTAGCGGCGCTAACTGGAACCTCAGCAAGCCGTTCGCGCCGCTTTCGGCCGGAACTCCGAGCGCGATGGCGTCCGGTCTTCCGATGTTCGCCGGCACCGTGACGTGGACCGATTACCAGTCCGGATCGATCCGTCATCCGCTGAACTGGGACACCACGCAAGGCACGGTCTCCCAATACGGGTTCGTGCTGCCGGCGAGTCATACCGGCGGCTTGCCGTTCGAAGGAAAGAGTTCGTACCAGCTCCCCTGGGGCGCGCACCTGCGCTTGAAGTCGTCGGTCAGCACGGCCGGATGGGGACCGCAGTCGACCATGGTTGCCAATGCGATGAAAACCTACGGCATCTACTTGGCGGACACCGGAACCAGCGGCAACGGCATCTACTTCGCAAACGAATCCAACGGCACCAATCCTTGGAACGAAAGCGATTTGGCGTCGCTCGGGCGTTTGACGCTCAGCGATTTCCAAGTGCTGAAGTTACCGGCTATCCAGGCGATGCCGGGACACTCGTTGAGTGCAAAGAGGTAGCGGCCCGGCTTAACGCACTCGAGAACTTTCCTTAAGAATGAACGGGCGGAATCTCCGCCCGTTCATTTTTTCTTTACCGCAAGAGTCAACGCGTTTACGCAGCGTTAACGCGCGCTGCTGCATTGCTTACAGTATCTAAGTTCTCATCGAGCAACGGCCGAAGTGATATTGCAAACCTGAGGATTCGGCGAGAGATTGGCCGGCCGGCACGGCCGCAGCACAAGGATGCGTCACATGCTCGAGTACTTCAAACACTACTTTGCAAAAAATACTCGAATCGTCCCGGTCGTCTTGTTGAGCGCGTTGGTCGCCTGCAGCGGTAAAATGTTCGTACCTCTTCCCGCGGGACCGTCGTACGACGAACTCGCCGCGGATGCGGTGGTTGCGGACCGGCCGAGTCTAGAATGCTCGATGCCGCCGGGATTCCGTCCTCCGCTCGCGCACGTACGCGTCGCCGGAAGCGCCGGTACGTACGGTTCGCTCGAATGGACCGGGCGCTGGACGGTGAAGACCGGCGTTCGGCTCCTCGCCAAGCGCGCGCCGGTCTACGGAGTCGCCGAAGGTCTGGTCGTGGCCGTCACGCATTTCGACGAATACGGTCTCACGGTCGTGATCCGCCACGACGATCGAGGCGAAGCGCTCTACGGGCATCTCGCGGCTGCATTCGTGAAACCTAACCAGCGCATCGCGGCCGGGCAGCGCATCGGCATCTCCGAAGACGTCGATACCGCCTCGAGCGAAGACGCGTCCTTTCTCTATTTCGAAATGTCGAGCGGCGGCCCGATTTTGGAGGCGCGCGGGTCGCATTGGAACGTCGTGCACACGCATTCGATCGATCCGTGCGGTTCCGACGATCGCACCGTAGCGGACATCGCGATCGTTGGCAACGTGCTCGCGAGATCCGTGACGTTGGACGGCGTCCGTCTCGATCGAGTGCCCGACGAACCGAACACGTTCACGACGCGTTCGGTCGTCATCGCCGGACCGGGCGAGACGCCCGACGAGTTGGCCCATTTGCTCAAGGTCGACACGACCCAGGAATGTCCGGGTCAATATAGCGTGGTGGTGCTGCCGCAGCGAAGAGGCGGCGCCGCGTTCGAGCGCAACTCGCAGGACTCGCCGTTTCAAATCGACGGAATCGGCAACGGGAAGAGCCTTAGCGATCGTCTGATTTTCTTTGCCAACCGCGGCGGCGCGACGGCGAAGTGGCACCACTGGCCGCATCCGCCAGCCTGTTCCGAGACGCCGGCGCCTTCGCCCTCGCCCGATCCGTCGCCGACGGCCACGGCCTCGCCGTCGCCCGATCCGTCACCGACGCCGGCACCGACCGCGACGCCGACCGTCGACCCGTATCCGACGCCGACGCCGCTACGGACGCCCTCGCCGGCTCCGACCCTTTCACCCACCCCCGTGCCGACGATCGCTCCCACGCCGACGCCGGCCCCGACGCCGGTTCCGACGGCGACGCCGGTTCCGACGCCGGTACCGACGCCGACGCCGCGACCGACTCCGGTGCCGACGCCGACGCCGCGACCGACGCCGGTGCCGACGCCGACACCGCGACCGACGCCGGTGCCGACCCCCACGCCGACGCCTAAACCGGCCGGGTGCACCATTTTTGCGGCGGGCGATCCCTATTACGGCCAAACGGTCGGCAACGCTTCGGTCGATCCGAATAGCGCTTCGTACATCGCTTCGGTCGAGCAGGCCGGCGACACGTCCGGGTTCTACGCTTCGACGGGCGTGGAACAGGTCAACGACGCGAGCGGCTCGACGCCGATGTTGACCGTGCATCCGGACGTAACCTGGCACTCGTTCCCGGTGCAATATCCGTGGCAGGCAGGCTTCTACATCGAGCCGCTCTCGGACGCGCACGCGATGGAAGTGCAAACGCAAAGCTGCCATCTGTACGAGTCCTACGGAACTTCCTATTCGTCGGGCGTGCTCTCGGCATACAGCGGTGCGAACTGGGATCTGACCAAGGATTTCGTACCGATGTCGCCGGGAAGTCCCAGCGCCATGGCGTCGGGCCTGCCGCTGTTTGCAGGAATGGTCACTTGGAACGACTACGAATCGGGCGTCATCGCACATCCGCTGAATTGGTCGGCGATCGCCGGCAGCGTATCGCAATGGGGATTCGTCCTCCCGGCCAGCGACACCGATCAGCTCACGTTCAAAGGCAGCAGCTCGTTTCAGTTACCCTATGGCGCGCACTTGCGGCTCAAAGCTTCGTTCAGTACGGCTGGATGGGGGCCGGAGTCTACGATGGTGGCAACCGCGATGAAGACCTACGGCATTTACCTGGCGGACACCGGATCGAGCGGCAACGCGATTTATTTCGCGAACGCGGCGAACGGAAGCAACCCCTGGAACCCCGCCGACCTCGCGGCGCTCGGCTCGCTGAACCTCAACGACTTCGACGTGCTGACGCTGCCGAAGATTCAAGCGGTGCCCGGGCACTCGCTCGCGGTCCGCGCGCGCAAACCTTAGGGTATCAGGCGGGTGAGGATGTAGAGCAAACCGTCGCCGATGCCGCCGAAGATGTCGGAATGTTTGGCGGCCTGCGGCACGTAGATGACGTCGCCCTTCTCGAGCGTGACGTCGGCAGCCTCGTCGCCGCCTTTGATCGCGTCGTAGAGGTTGATCTCGGTAACGGTCTGCTTCCCGTCCTCGGACGTCCGAATCAACCGGATGTGATTGAGATCTGACTGCGCGTTCTGGCTGTCGCCGGCTTTGGCGATGGCCATCGACAGGCGATCGCCCTCGTGAACCTGCACGTCGCCGGGGTGGTCTACGGCCCCGGCCACGTCGACCACGAACTCGATCGGACC
>DATJUC010000226.1:0-3155 GCA_035502675.1 Candidatus Acidiferrales bacterium
AGTAAGCGCGATCGGCAGCGCTTTCGGATTGCACTTCGCTCGGAACGACGGCGGCGCGTGGGCGAGCGGTGTCGCGCGCTTCGACGTGAGCGATACGGCCTCGCAACGCGCGCTTGGAACCTTGTACGTCGACCTCGCGCGTCGCGCGGGCAAACCTTCGGGCGACGGCGCGTACACTCTTCTGCCGCCGCGCGCGGGGCGCGCCGCAACCGTCGCGATCGTGACGAGCTGGCCGGGCCGCAGCGGAACGATCGACGGCGATCGTCTCGTCGACTTCTATCGTCTGGCCGGAGTTGCTATGGCGCATTTGCTTCCCGAAGTTCCCTACGAAACGCTGGCCCGCGTCTCGCCCGATGCCGAATCGGTCGACGCGGCGGTGTTCGAACGCTTCGCAGGCGCGGGTGCTCCCGGCGCGCGAGCCATGCTGGCGAAAACGGCGATCGCCGAAATCGACCTCGACTTCTCGTCGAGCGGTTCGCACGTCGATACCGGCTCGGTGTGGCAGCGCGTCGCTTCGGCGACGTTTACGCAGCTCTACGTTCCGGGAACGTATCCGCAAGTCGCGACCGATGCGTTCGCCGGCGACGATGCGGGATTGCTGGTGCTCCGGCCTTGGGGACAACTGTACGCGACCGATCTATTCTCCGTGCTGGGCAGAGGCGGCCAGCTCGATGCCCGCGCGGGCGAGCGCTTTCGCCGAACCGTTTTGACCCCGGGTGCGGCCCGGAGACTCGAGGACGAGATGCACGACTTTTTGGGGCGCGACGCCCGCGCGGCGATGCCGTGATCGCCGGCGTGCTGCTCGCGAGCGCGATATTGGTCTTACAAAGCGCCGACTTTGCCGAAAACGGAACGATACCGCACGCCTCGATGGCGACGGATTGCGGCGGCGCAAACCGCACGCCCGAGCTGCATTGGAGCGGCGCCCCCGCCGGCACGAAATCCTTTGCGCTGGTTCTGAGCGATCCCGATGCGCCGCTCGCGGGCGGCTTCTTCCATTGGGTCGTCTACAACGTGCCTGTAAGCACCACCGCACTCCAAGCGGGCGCCGCACTCGCCGCGGATCAAACCGGCGTCGCATCGACGGGCAAAGCCGGCTATTACGGACCCTGCCCGCCGCCCGGACCGGCGCACCATTACGTCTTCACGCTGTACGCCCTCGACGTCGCACGCATTTCCGCCGGTGCGCCGCTCGCGGCGGCCGCGCTGGAGCGCCGCATCGGCGGTCGCGTACTGGCAAAGGCGACCCTGACGGGTTTCGCCTCGCACTAAGCTCCGTTGCTTACTGTTTGCTAAACCCAGCCGGGACCGCGAACAGCGCGTCGGCGTCGGCGCCGCCGAACCACTTCACGTTGCCGCGCTCGACGACCATATTCATTCCGCCGCCGTTGGGGCTGTCCGCTTGGCCGAAAACCATACGGACGTACATCGCGAGCCGATCGGCGTCGTTCATTTCGGCCAGCGAGCCGCTCGAGTGCATGCGCGGTTGGCAGCCTCCGCCGCTCGAGCGTTCCATCATGCCGCCCGTGGTCATCGTTTTGGGCAGCGGACAGTACGGTCGCGGTATGAGTACCCCGGAAACGTACTTCGTCTGCATCATCGACATGTCGTTATTGCGGCACGACCCTGTGGCGTTGGTCGTTTTCATTTGCATGCTTTGGTCGTAGCCTACCGTCGCGATTCCCTCGATGGTGAGCGGTCCCAGATCCTTGGAGGTTCCGGCCAGCGTCATATCCGCGGTGCCGCCCTGCGCGCGTGACGAGTCGTCGCCGCCCGCTTGTGCGGGCATTCCCGCCGGAGCCGGGCACGGCGGCTGCGTGTCCGTGACCGTATACGTCTTCCTGTTGTAGTCGAGCGAGATGTACTGATGCTCCTCGCATTTTTGGATCTGGGCGGTTCGCTGCAGCACCTGGTCCGAGCGGATCCAACCTTTATAGTAGGTGTATCGCGTTACGGCGCCGCGGGACATGCGCTGCATCATCTCTTCCGGATTGCCCATGACCGAGTTGACGACCCCGCTAAACCCGTGGTGCTGTTCGGCAGGCGTCACGATCGCCTGGTAATCCGTTTGGAAACTGCCGGGCGCCGGCGGCGTCGCGGGCGGAATAATCATGCGGTCGATCTCGTCGTACTGCAGCGCCGCCGGCGTGGGCGTCGCAGTGGCTGCGACGGTGCCGTGCGCACCGGTAGCGGGCACGAAAAACGCGCCGAAGGCTAGCGCCGCGACGGCCAAGACTGCTCGCTTCATGTAAGCATCCTCCATGTAGCTCCGAGAACCATAACCGGAGTGCGCCGCGCGGGCGTCGAACGCCTTGCGCCACATGCCAGACGTGGTTATCAAGGTGCGCGAAAGCGGCCCATATCGCATTACCGGCCCCGTTACGTTGATCGACGCCGACGGAACGACGTACGAACTCCCGGCTGAAAACGTCGCACTGTGCCGCTGCGGCGGGTCGAGTACGAAGCCGTTTTGCGACGGATCGCACCGTGAGAACGGATTCTGCGCGACCGAACGCGCTCCCGGTGCCGGCGCGCCGGGGGAAGGGGGTTAACGTGCCGTCGTACGTTCGTTCCGGCGCCGTTCCGCACAAGCGCCACATTCAGTTTCGTAGACCCGACGGCGGACTTTACGCCGAAGAGCTTTTCTCCACCAAGGGATTCGAAAGCGTGTATTCGCTGCTCTATCATCTGCGGCCGCCGACGGCGACGCTCGACGTGCGTCCGTGGCAGCGGCCCGCGTTTCGTTTGATCCCCAACGAGCCCTTGCGCAACCGCCACTTCAAAACGCAGCAGCTTTCTCTGGGCGGCGGCGACGCAATCGAGTCGCGTGCGGTCGTCCTAGGGAACGACGACATCGTCGTGTCGGTCGCGTCCGCGGAGCGGCCGATGGAATACTTTTACCGAAACACCGGCGGCGACGAACTGCTGTTCGTTCACCAGGGTTCCGGCACGATCCAAACGCAGTTCGGCGAACTCGCGTACCGCGCGCACGACTACGTCGTGATTCCGACCGGAACTACCTATCGCGTGCTGCCGTCGTCGCCCACGCGGATGCTCGTGCACGAGTCGTCGGGTAACGTGAAGATCCCGCGCCGGTATCGCAACGAGTTCGGACAGCTCGAAGAGCAGGCGCCGTACTACGAGCGCGACTTTCG